>NZ_JBHXMN010000010.1:0-236881 GCF_042720495.1 Nocardia sp. NPDC058480
CAGGTCGGCTACCCGTCGTCGCCTTGGTAGGCCGTTACCCCACCAACAAGCTGATAGGCCGCGGGCCCATCCTGTACCGATAAATCTTTCCACCCTCCACCATGCAGTAGAGGGTCATATCCGGTATTAGACCCAGTTTCCCAGGCTTATCCCGAAGTACAGGGCAGATCACCCACGTGTTACTCACCCGTTCGCCGCTCGTGTACCCCGAAGGGCCTTACCGCTCGACTTGCATGTGTTAAGCACGCCGCCAGCGTTCGTCCTGAGCCAGGATCAAACTCTCCGTTGAAGACTCTCAACCAACCCCGAAGGGTCAATCAGAATAATCTAAAGACTAGAGTCCGAAAACCTAGCAAAGCCAAACACCAGCAAAAAGATTCGCTGTTGTTTATGTCCAACCTCCCACGACCGGGGGGTACGCGAAGGTTGGAACCAATATAAATATTGGCACTGACATTCATCGACACACTATTGAGTTCTCAAAGAACACACGCACAACCAGAATGACCGGATCGTTCCGGATCTCCTGAAGGGCAACTGTTCCAGCCTAACCTTGCATCCAGACGAAGTCAATCGTAAGCCTGGTCACAAGATCTTCAGCTCCGTCAGGCGCTTCCCCGTACTACCGCGTTTTCCCTGAGCCCGCCAGCCTCTCGGGCTAGCGTCTCGGCTCCGGGTTGGTGTCCGTGTCGCTCTGACTTCCAATAAGTTACGCGCCGGATAACGCCGCGTCAAATCGCCTGGACAACACCGGATCTCCGCAGGTCACGGCGGTGCGTTCAGCCGAAGCGGCTGCCTGAATCACACGGATGTGATTCAGGCCTCCGCAACGACGTCAGGCTATCCGATGCACGCCCGCCATGTTCTTCTTTCCGCGCCGCAGCACCAGCCACTCACCGTGCAGGTAGTCGGCATCGGACGGAGTCCAATCGACGTCGCTGACCCGCTGGTTGTTCACCGACGCGCCGCCTTCGTTGACTGCCCGACGCGCCGCGCCCTTGCTTTCGCACAAACCCGACGCGACGAGCAGGTCGACGATCGTGTTCGGTTCACCCGGCACGACCTCGGCGACCTTGCCGTCGACCGCGGCTTCGCGCAGCGCGGCGCCGAGCGTGGACAGCGGAAGTTCGCCGAGCTCACCGCGACCGAACAGGGCATGGCTGGCCAGTTCCGCCGCGCGGGTCTCGGCCTCGCCGTGCACCAGCGTGGTCATCTCCGCCGCCAGCCGCTTCTGGGCCTCGCGGGCGAACGGACGTTCCGCCGTCGCCTGCTCGAGTTCGTCGAGTTCCTCGCGGCTGAGGAAGGTGAACCAGCGCAGGTAGCGCACGACATCGGCGTCGGCGGTGTTCACGAAGTACTGGTACCAGGCGTAAGGGCTGGTCAGTTCGGGGTCGAGCCACAGGCTGCCGCCGCCGGTGGACTTGCCGAACTTCTTGCCGTCGGCCGAGGTCACCAGCGGCACGGTGAGCGCGTGCACATGCGCGCCGTCGACCCGCCGGTTCAGTTCGACGCCGGCGATGATGTTGCCCCACTGATCGGAGCCACCGACCTGCAGCGTGCAGCCGTGCTCGCGCCGCAACTGCAGGTAGTCGTTGGCCTGCAGCAGCATGTAGCTGAACTCCGTGTAGGAGATACCGTCGCCTTCGAGCCGCCGTTTGACGGTGTCGCGGGCGAGCATGACGTTCACCGAGAAGTGCTTACCGATATCGCGCAGGAAGTCCACGGTCGACAGCGGGCCGGTCCAGTCCATGTTGTTGACGATGACCGCGCCGGTCGGCGAATCGTCGAGGTCGACGAAACGCTCGAGCTGGCCGCGGATGCGCTGCGCCCACTCGGCGACGGTGTCGGTCGAGTTCATGGTGCGTTCGCCCACGTCACGCGGGTCGCCGATCATTCCGGTCGCGCCGCCGGCGAGCACGATCGGCCGATGCCCGGCCAGCTGGAAGCGCTTGAGCGCGAGCAGCGGGACGAGGTGGCCGGCGTGCAGGCTGGCGGCGGTCGGGTCGAAGCCGGCATAGAGCGTCAGGGGCGCGGCGGCCGCGGCGGCGCGCAGCTCGTCCAGGTCGGTGGACTGCGCGATCAGGCCGCGCCAGGTCAGTTCGTCGAAGATGTCGCCGGTCACGCTGACCCATCTTTCCGCATGCGGTTCCTCAGTCGCGTGCGCGGGTGATCCAGGCGAGCAGATCGGCTTCGACCTCGTCGCGATTGGTTTCGTTCAGGACCTCGTGGCGGGCGTCCGCGTAGACCGCGTAGGTGATGTCGTCCAGGCCCGCGTCGCGGTAGCGCCGCACGAGCAGGTCGGACAGGCGGAGCTTGTCGTTGAGCGGGTCCTTGTCACCGACCATCACATAGATCGGCAGGTCGGAGCGCACGGTGCTCGGATCGGACAGGCGGGTCTGGGCGTTGGCGGCGAGTAGGCCCATGTTGGCGTCGTCGATGGCGAAACCACACCAGGGGTCGGCGTTGTAGGCGTCTACCTGGGCTTCGTCGCGGCTGATCCAGTCGGCGTCGGTGCGGGTGGGCTGGAATTGGGCGTTGAAGAAGCCGGTCAGGTCACCGCCGGCGGCCGCGATCTCGCCGAACAGGCCGTCGACGGCGGTCGTGCCGCTCAGGACGACCTCGTCGACGAGGTCGGAACGGTCGAGCAGGTACTGCTGCACGGCGAAGGAACCGAGGCTGTGGCCGATCAGGGTGACGGGGAGGCCGGGATGACGTTCGCGCAGGATCTCGGTGAGCGCGACCTCGTCGGCGACGAGCAGGTTCCAGCCGTCGGGGCCGAGGTCGCCCGGTACTTGCCCCATGGTGAGGCCGTGTCCACGGTGGTCGTCGGCATAGACGGCGAAACCGAGGCCCGAAAGCCGTTCGGCGAGATGGCCGTAGCGGTCGGAATGTTCGCCCATCCCGTGCGCGATCTGCACGACACCGCGGGGCTCGGTCTCCGTGGGGAGCCAGCTCCGCACGTGGATCGCGGTGCCGTCGCTACTGGGAAAGGTGAACACGGGCGCTCCTGCTCGTACGGTCTTTTCGATGTGGCTTCGATCGTCGCACCCCCGAGGATTTCGCCATATTGGATTCACAGACGAGATCAGGGCGGTGATCTTGGCTCTGCGGCCGAACCCGCATCGACCGAATACCTCGACACGCCGATGATCGCCGGAACCCCCGGGCTCCGGCGATCATCGGCGTGCCGAGTCGCGGTTCATCCCACCAGCGCGGTGATGGTGGCGCGGCGTTCGTAGGCGATCCAGGCGAAGATCGCGGCCAGTACCAGCGGGAAGATCGCCATCGCGGGCTTGTCGGCGATGAAGGCCTGTGTCGCGGCGGCGAGCACGGTGAGCACGGAAAGGCCTACCGCCGCAAGGCCGCTGAGCCGCGGCACCATCAGGCCGATACCGCCCGCCACCTCGACAACTCCGATGAAGATGAGCAGCCCGATAGGGATGGTCAGGTTCTCGGGGGCGTTGTCCATCAGAGTGTTCGGGATGACGAGTTTCGGGCCGCCCGAAGCGATCACGAAGAAGAGGCCGAGCACGATCTGCAGGGTCCACAGGACCCGGTTGCGGATCTTGCCGGGGCGGTAGGTGGCGGCATCGGAGAAGTTCGCGGAGGGGGTCGCAGTGGTCATTGTCTCGTCCTTCGAGTCGGTCGCGCCGGGTTGGTAGCGCGTTCAACAGATAGGACGGACCGTCGCCCGCAAACTCATCGCTGTCGGCGAAGTCTTTCGGCACCGCTGCTCGGCCCGAACGCACGTGGGCTACGCCGATAGACCGAGACGGCGGGCGAGGCCGGTAGCCAGAAGCGCCAGGGGATCTCGGCGGCGACGCTGACGCCCACCCTCGGGCCGGAGGCGATATCGGATTGCGGCACAGCTGGTTTCAGTTCCAGGTGCAGCGCGGAGAACGGATCGAACAGCTCGGTGCCATAGTCGGACATGCTGATGCCGAGCGCGCTGCCGACATTGCCCGGCCCTCGCGCCAGATCGGCGTCCTTGCGGGCGGCGGGCCTACGTTCGCGTGCGATGTCGACGCCCCCGACCACTTCGGCCGCACGCACGAGTACCGCACCGGCCACACCGTCGTAGCCGACGGTCACATTCACACACAGGTGAATTCCGTACGAGCGATAGACGTAGAGCCGCCCGGCCGGGCCGAACATCACCGCGTTGCGGGCGGTCGGCCCCGGCCAGGAGTGCGCGGCGGGGTCGGGCCACGGTCCGGCGGGATCGCTGCCGTAGGCCTCGACCTCCACGATCCGCAGGGCGACCGAACCCGACGTCAGGATGGCGCCGAGCAGTCGGTGCGCGGCGGTGGGCGGATCGACTGCCAGTTCCTGGGCGGACACAACCATCATTGTCGTCCGGGCCCGGTGGCCCGACGCTGCCGGGTCAGGCGCTGTGCAGGCCTCGTGTTTCAGTCCGGGGTCTTGGCCTCGACCTCGATCAGGTCGTATCGGAGCGACGAGTGGTCGGCGGGTGGATTCTCGACCGGATCGACCCTGACCAGCAGTTCGTAGGTGTAGCCGGGTTCGTAGGTGAATCCGGTGATGCCGTCGTAGAACAATTGCCACGGCTCATCAGGGGAATAGCGGACCTGCATGCACCGCATGGGTGCGACGCCATGGCAGTCGACCTGCTCGGCGGCGACGAACATCCGGACGGTGTCCCGCTGCTCGGTGGTCGCGGCATCATCGCTGGTGTCCGCGCAGCCCAGGATGCCGAAGCCGGTCGCGAGCACCATGGTGGCGATCAGGGTCGGTCGTCGAGCCATGGTGTCGTCCTCCGGCTGTCGGGTGTCCAGGAAGGGTAGCTGATACGTAACCGGTCGGGGCGGAGGATTCGTCAGCCGAGCAGGTCGGTGCCGCGGTACAGACCGGCCAGCTTGCCGGGGTTGACCTGGAATCGCAGGTTCTGGATGTGTCCGTCGACGAGGTCGAAAGTGAATGCGGCGCCGGGGTTTCCGGCGAAGGACGCCAGGGCGCCGAGCTCGCCGTTGATGTCGGCCGCGGTGAGTTCGAAGCCCGCGGACGACGGTTTGGCGAGGACGCCGAGAATCCAGCGAGCGACGTGGTCGGGGCCGTACAGGGGTCGGCGCGCGGCGGTGACCACGCCGCCACCATCGGACCAGCACGTGACATCGGGGGCGAGCAGATCCATCAGGGCATTGAGGTCACCGCCCGCGCAGGCGGCCATGAATTGTGCGGTGACCTGGGCGCGAGCGGCCTTGTCGGCATCGAATCGGGGGCGGCGGGATTGGACGTGGTTCTTCGCGCGGTGCGCGATCTGGCGCACACCCGCCTCGGGACGGTCGAGGGCGTCAGCGATTTCGGCGTGCGAGTAGCCGAACACTTCGCGCAGCAGGAACACGGCGCGTTCGACGGGGGTGAGGGTTTCCAGCACGACGAGCATGGCGGTGGAGACGGTGTCGGCCAATTCGGTGTCCTCGGCGATATCGGGCGAAGTCAGTACCGGCTCGGGAAGCCAAGGGCCGACATAGCTTTCGCGGGTCGCGCGGGCGGAGGTGAGCCGGTTGAGCGAGAGATTGGTGACGGTGCGGACCAGATATGCCTTGGGGTGGGTGACCGTGGCGTGGTCGGTGTCGTTCCACTTGAGCCAGGTGTCCTGCAGGATGTCCTCGGCGTCGGTGACCGTACCGAGCATGCGGTAGGCCGTCGCGAACAGCAGGCGGCGGTGTTCGAGGAACGGATCCTGATCGGACATAGGTCCTACCATCTCGCACGCTCCGTCACTGTGGCGAATCAGCGGGCGCCGATGGCTGACCGACGCCCGATCGGCGACGGCGGCAGGTCCCTCACGCAATGGCGCGAGTTACCTTGCCGCCCTTGGACAATTGCACGTTCATGGTCATCTTCTTACTGGCCTTGAACGTCGGAACGGGGCTGCCGCTGACCATCTCCTTGTAGGTGCGCGCGGTCCAGCCGGTGAGGTAGAGGCGGCGCGGGGTGTCGTCGGCGTTGGTGAACTGGATGACCGCGTCGCGACGGCCGAGGCTGACAGGCTGATGGAAGTAGCCGAAACGGAACGGCCGCGTCTTCTTGCCGCGCAGTTCGGCGGCGATCACGTCGGCGGTGTAGGCGGCGGTGGGCATGCCGCTCTGGCAAGTGCCGTGCACCTGCCCCCATGCCTGACGAACGGCGGCCGCGTCACCGATCGCGTGAATCGTGGGGTGCGACACCGACTTCAGCGTCGGGTCGACGACGATGAGGCCGCGCGCGTCGGTCTCGATACCCGCCTCGGCCGCCAGCGGCGAGACCCGGACCCCGGTGGTCCACAGGGTGAGATCGGCGCCGATCACCGTGCCGTTGGCGAGCTCGACCGCGTCGGGCTGCACTTTCGCGACGCGTACGCCGATCTCCCGGACGATGCCGAGCCGGTCCAGCGCCTTGTTCAGGTGCGCGCGAGCCTTGTCGCCCATCATCGCGCCCGGCTCGCCCGAGCTGATCAGGGTGACGCGCAGGCCGGGGTGGCTTTCCGCGATCTCGGTGGCGGCTTCGATGCCGGTGAGGCCGCCACCGCAGACGGCGACAGAGGCGCCCTGGGTCGTGAGAGTGGCCAGCTTGCCTGCGAATTCGTGGGCGCGACGGGGGTTGTCGAGGGTGAAGGCGTGTTCGGCGACGCCGGGCACCACGGTCGTCTCGGCGGTGCTGCCGAGGGCGTAGATCAGCTCGTCGTATGCGAGCTTGCCCGCACTGTCGACGTGGACGCACTGGCCGGTGGGGTCGATGGCGGTGACCCAACCCTGGACGAACTCGATGCCGGTGCCATCGAGGATTTCCGGGATGTCGTGGTGGGCGAGTTCCTGACCCGCGGCGATCTGGTGCATCCGCAGCCGCTCGGTGAAGCGGGCCGACGGGTTGACCAGGGTGATCGCGACATCCAGTTTCCGCGTGCGCCGGGCCAGGCGGATCGCGGCCAGCATGCCGGTGTAGCCGGCGCCGAGGACGACGATGCGGTGCGTGGTGGTGGTCATTGCGGTGCTCCTTGTCGGTGGGGTGTTCATGGGACAAAGCAGCCCGCCGGAACGTGACAACCCTTCATTGTGATCCACATCACATAGCCTGACCTGCGGGAAACCCTGAACACCTCGGTGAGGAATCAGGGACGAACCCGGGATGCACCCCGATGTGGCGCCACGTTTACGTCCCTACCGTCGATGCATGGCTTCTCCCCCACGTCGGCTACGCCGAATCCTGCTCGGCGCGTGCGCCCTCGTCGTCACCCTGCTCACCGCGATCGGCGCCGGGGTGGCGTGGACGTGGTCCGGGGCCAGCGTATCCACAGTCGGCACAACGGAATTCACTCAGCCGCTGCACATTCCGCCGCTGGCCGATTCGACGGTCGATTCCGCCGGAACACGGGTGTTCTCGCTCGATATGCGCACGGGGACAACCGCGTTCGAACCCGGACGGGAGACCGAGACCTGGGGTTTCAACGGTAGCTATCTCGGCCCGACCCTGCGTGCGGCCCGTGGCGAACGGGTGCGCGTCCAGGTGCGCAACCAGTTACCCGAAGCATCGACGGTGCACTGGCACGGCATGCATCTGCCTGCCGCCATGGACGGCGGGCCACACCAGATGGTCGATCCGGGCGCGTCGTGGACACCGGAATGGACTGTGGCCCAACCGGCTTCGACGCTCTGGTATCACCCACACCCACACGGCGCGACCGAGGACCACGTGCGCCGTGGCCTGGCGGGGATGTTCCTGATCGATGACGCGCCGAGTGCCGAACTGCCGCTGCCGAACACCTACGGTGTCGACGACATCCCGGTGATCGTGCAGGACATGCGACTGCGCGGAAACCGCCTCGACGGCGCGCACGCGATCTTCCGCGATACCGGATTCCTCGGTGATCGCACCATGGTCAACGGCACGCTCGCGCCCTACCAGGAGGTCGGCGACGAACTGGTGCGGCTGCGCCTGCTCAATGCGTCGACCGCGCGGATCTACACCTTCGCCTTCGACGATGCCCGCCCGTTCGCGATGATCGGTTCCGACGGTGGCCTGCTCGAACGCCCGACCACCCTGGATCGCATCCAGCTCTCACCTGGCGAGCGCGCCGAGATCGTGGTGCGGATGCGGCCCGGTGAGCGCACCGTTCTCCGCAGCGAGAAGCTCGAGGCGGGCCTGGACTTCTGGTCGAACCGGTTCTCGGGCGGTGACGACAGGTTCGATGTCCTCGAACTGCGCGCCGCGTCCATTTTGCGGCCCTCTCCCGCGCTGCCGGAAACCCTTGTGCCGCCGTCGATTCCCGATGGCACGGACTCGGTCGTACAACGCCGCTTCGATCTGAGCCTGGCCGGTATCAACGGCGAGCGCATGGACATGAGCCGCATCGACACGACCGTCACCCGGGGCACCACCGAGACCTGGGTCGTGCACAACATCGACGGCATGCCGCACAACTTTCACGTCCACGATGTGCAGTTCCGGGTGCTCGACTACGACGGGGCCCCACCCCCACCCGAGCTGGCCGGCGCCAAGGACACCATCTTCCTACCGCCGAATACGGCGGCCACCCTGGTCCTGCGCTTCGACGGGCCTGCCGATCCGACGACACCGTACATGTACCACTGCCACCTGCTGTGGCACGAGGATGTCGGGATGATGGGCCAGTTCACCGTCGTCGAACCAGGTCAGCAGGCTGCGACACCCCCTGGACACGCCCACTGACGCTTGCCACATCGACACCATCGCGCTAAATTCATCACATAGTGAATTCAACACTCGATGAATTGAGGCGACCATGTCGCACACCGCACCGCCACCGATCGCCGTTCAGGTCGCGGACCTGACCGTCAAGCGCGGAAAACGCGCTGTCCTGCGCGGCCTGACCATGGACATCCCGCGCGGCTCGATCACCGGCCTACTCGGCCCGTCGGGCTGCGGGAAGACCACCCTGCTACGCAGCATCGTGGGAACGCAGCTGGTGGAGTCGGGCACCGTCATCGTGCTCGGGGAGCCGGCGGGGAGCGCCGGATTGCGCCGCCGGGTCGGCTACGTCACCCAGGCGCCGAGCATCTACGCCGACATCAGCGTCCGCGACAATGTGGCCTACTACGCCGCGCTCTACGGTCGCGACCGGGACGACACCGAATCCGCGCTCGTCGCAGTCGGTTTGGCCGATCACGCCGATCAGCTCGGCGATCAGCTCTCGGGTGGGCAGAAGACCAGGGCGTCGCTGGCGTGCGCGCTGGTCGGCAAGCCCGAACTGCTGGTGCTCGACGAACCGACGGTCGGCCTCGATCCGGTGTTGCGGGTGGAATTGTGGAAGCAGTTCCGCGAATTGGCCGCGGCGGGAACGACTTTGCTGGTGTCGAGTCATGTGATGGACGAAGCCGACCATTGCGACAAGCTGCTGCTGATGCGCGACGGCGAACTGCTCGCCCAGGTCAGCCCCGACGAACTGCGCGAGCGTACCGACGAACAGAACCTCGAGGCCGCTTTCCTGACCTTGATCACGATGGGAGAGCACCCATGACCACCCTGCGCCCCTACACCGCCACCACCGGCCGAATCCTGCGGCAACTGCGCAACGATCACCGCACCGTGGCGATGATCCTGGTTGTCCCCGCCCTGCTCATGACCTTGCTGTACTTCATCTATCAGGACGCACCGCGTCCGCCGCATTCTCCGCTCACACTGTTCGACCGGGTCGGCATCACCATGCTCGGGATCCTGCCGTTCATCGTGATGTTCCTGATCACCGCGATCGCGATGCAGCGTGAACGCACATCGGGAACCCTCGAACGGCTGCTCACCACTCCGCTGAGCAAGCTCGACCTGCTCGCCGGGTACGGCAGCGCGTTCTCCCTCGCCGCCGCCGCGCAGGCCGCCGTCGCCAGCGTGGTCGCGTTCTGGCTGCTCGGATTGACCGCCGCGGGCAATCCCGGCTGGGTCCTGCTGATCGCGATGGTCGACGCGGTGTGCGGCGTCGGACTCGGCCTGCTGGCGAGCGCCTTCGCGCGCACCGAGTTCCAGGCCGTGCAGTTCATGCCGGTGATCGTCGCACCGCAGATCTTCCTGTGCGGCCTGCTGGTCCCGCGCGACCAGCTACCCGGCTGGCTGGAGGCGATCAGCAATGTGATGCCGTTGAGTTACGCGGTGGACGCGCTACAGCAGGTGTCGGTCCATGCGGAGCCGACGGGCGCGATGTGGCGCGATATCGCCGTCGTCGCCGGGTTCGCGGTGGTGGCGCTCGGCCTCGCCGCGGCTACTCTGCGTCGACGCACCCCGTAGCGAGCAAAGCCCCGATGAGAGGATCCATGATGAGTGACGGCGAATCCAGTTCCGGCACAGCGAAATCCGGGCGGACCGGGCGCAGGCCGGGCAACGCCGACACCAAGATGGCGATTCTCGACGCGGCGCGGGTGCGGTTCGCGGGCGCTGGGTTCGACAAGACGTCGATCCGCGCGATCGCGGCCGATGCCGATGTCGACCCGGCGCTGGTGCACCACTATTTCGGCAACAAGCAGCAACTGTTCGCCGCGGTGGTGGACTTCCCGGTCGACCCGGACACGACGCTGCGCGCGGTCGACGCCGCACCGATCGAAGAGCTCGGACACACCATCGTGCGCGCGGTCGTCACGGTGTGGGACTCCCCGGCCGGACCCGGCATCGTGGCCATGGTGCGCAGTATTTTCGCGGGCGGCGATCAGAATCTCGCGCGCTCGTTCCTGCTCCAGGTGGTGCTGGAACGGGTCCGCGTGCGCATCGCGACCCCGGATGACGACGGACGGGCCAGGGTCTCACTGGCCGCGGCCCAGATGGTGGGGGTGTTGACCGCCCGCAAGATCATCGCGCTGGAACCACTGGCCTCGATGCCGATCGATGCCGTGGTCGAGGCCGTCGGCCCGGCCGTCCAGCGCTACCTGACGGGCGATATCACCACCGGCAGTTGGTGATCGAACGCGAACTCACCCGTACGACGGCCGGTGGCACATCGCGCGGGATGGGCGTCGAGTCAGCACCTCCGCATGCACCAACTCCGATTCCGGAGGAATGCGGAAGCTACCGGGTGTGCCGGTCAGGATTCGGCGACGAAGAATTCGTGTTCGGCGTCGGTGACGTCGCGGGCCTCGTCGATCAGCAGCACCGGGATGCCGTTGTCGATCGGGTAGGCGCGCCGCAGACGGGGGTTGTAGAGCACACTCACATCGGCTTCGGTGCGCACCAGTTGCAGCGGGCCCTTGTCCTGGGGGCAGGCCAGCAGGCCGAGCAGGGTTGCGTCGATGGTGGATTCGTGCGCCATGTCCCTAACCTACCGCGCCCGGCGAAACGAGATGTAGCGGTGTCCGAAGAAGCTGAGCACCGCGACCAAACCCATAACGATCACCGAGGCGGGCGCGGCGGGGAAGCCGAGAACGGTGACCGCGAGTTCCACCAGGATCACATTGAGCACCAAGCCACTCGCGTTCACGCCGCAGAAGGCGAGGATGTCGCGGACCAGGTGGCCGTGTACCCGGAACACCAGCGTCCGATGCAGGACGAACGCGACGAACGTGCTGATCCCGTAGGCGGCGATGACGGCCAACCCCGGCCTGTCGTCGCCGAAAACGTGCAGCCAGAACACCGCGAGGGCCATGCCCAACAGCGTGTTGAAGCCGCCGACGATCGCGAACGCCAGCTCCTGGCGTTTCACGATCCGCAGCAGCGGACCCGGTGTCTCGAGCACGCCGCCCGCGGCCTCGATCGTCATCGCACCGCGTCCGCGAGCGCGGTGTCGTCATCCGCGATCGACTCCGCCGCCGGGGCGTCCAGTTCCTCGTCGTCAGGCTTGCGTCCGCGCACATACAGCCACTGGAACACGGCGAGACCGAGCAGTCCGAGGCCGATCGCGGCGCCGCCGATCTTCCAGCCCGGCGGACGCCAGGTCAGCTCGAGATCGCCGTTGCGCGTCCCCGCCGGAATATCGACGGCGACGAAACTCTTCGCGACAACCTTGAACGGGATGTCCTTGCCGTCGAGGCTCACCCGGTAACCCGGCCAGCCCAGGCGCGCGAACACCACACGGCCGCCGGTCTCGGAGCTCACGGTGACCCGGCTCGTCGTATCGCTTTCCGACGCCGAGACCGCGGTGGCGTTCTCGACCGCCGAGATCCGGCCGTTGCGGGTGGAGATCAGGCCGTCCTCGCGTTCGAGGACCGAGATGTAGTTCTCGTGGCCGGGGTAGTCGACCCACTTCCAACCGGACGGAGCGGGCTCGGTGCGGGCGGCCGGGTAGAGCGCGCGTTGCAGTACCACCCGGTCGATGTTCATCAGATCGACAACGGTCTTGCCCGTCGACGGCTCGACCGCGAACGCGCGGCGGTAGGCGTCGGGGCACACGCTGGTGTCCCAGCGCATGCAGAGCATGTCACCGAACCAGAAATGGCCGTTCGGGGTGTAGCCGCTCACGTAGGTGCGTTCGATGTCCTTGGCGTAGTTGCCGAACACCAGCGAGCCGTAGGCGCCGTCGAGTGTGCGCTCCCCCGGCTGGATCAGTGCGCGATCACCGAGCTGCAGCGTGGTCCCCGCGAATTCGGGGAACGCCGCGCGCGCCGCGGCTCGATCGCTGGGCAGATTCCAGCTCATCGGCGTCGGCTGCGCCCGTTCCACCTGGACATAGGCGATCGGGGACACCGCGATGATCGCCAGCGCGACCGCCGCCGAGATCCCCTTGTTCACCGCCAGCCACACCATCGCGGCGCCGAGCGCGGCGATGGCCAGTGCGGCGATCACATGCGCGATCCAGTTGTGCGGGTCGGCGGAGAACGACCGCACCCACAGCAGTCCGATCAGCACCGCGGCCGCGGTCCCCCGCGCACGCCAGTCCTTGAAGGTCGCGAACCGTCCGAGCAGCACGCACACCAGCAGCAGCAGACCCAGCGCCACCATCGGCAGCACCCGGGCGGGCCAGCGCAGCGGGCCGATCGTGCCGGGACCGGCAGTCCACATCAGCGCCGCGATCGCGAACAGCCCGATGCCGCTGAGCTCGCGCCAGGCCGCGCGCGCCTTGCCCCAGTCGATGAACGCCAGCGCCGGAATCAGGAACCAGGCGATGTAGACCACCGGCAGCGGCTGGACGTAACCCCACCACGAGGTGAAGGCGGGCAGAGTCGAGGGCAAGCTCGCGTTCAGCGATTCCGACCACGGCACAGTGAGGAACTGGTCGTTGTTGATCTGGGCGGTGCCACGCCAGGTCACCTTCGCCGACAGCATGCTCGGCAGATACGTCGCCGCGCCCGCTAGCGCCGCAAGCCCCGCCACCGTCAGCAGTCTCAGCGATGGACGCCAGGTCCGCTGGTAGATCAGCTCACCGACCGCGACCGCGCCGATCATCAGACCGGCTTCGACCGCCGGGAAGATGTACTGCACCGAGATGGCCAGGTAGAGGTACACAAATACCGGGATCGGGCCGCCGTGACCGCGCGAGTACCGCACCCCAGAAGCCCACGCGTGCACCATCCACGCGGTGCCGGTGAAGGCGGTCATCCAGCTGGCCTCGTCGAAGAACAGCAGCCATCCGGTGAACGAGATCGAAACACCGGTCAGCGCCGCCCACTGCACGCGCGAGCCGTAGGCCAGGCAGATCCGGTAGACGCCGAGGCCGAGGATGATCGCGAAGATCAGCTTCACCACGGTCGCGTACAGCACCAGATTGTCGACCGAGGGCGCGATCAGATCGATCAGCAGCTGCGGCGGATTCAGCAGGCCCGCTTCCTCGATCGCGTAGTTTCCGGCCATCCAGTGCTCGGGCACCATCACCGGCAGATCACCATTGCGGAGCCGGTTTCCGAGCATCACCCACAGCGGGACGTACTGGGATTCGGTGTCGTCGGTATAGAAATGCCGAACGTTGGCGAGGAGAACCGCACCATAGCCCGCGATCACTCCGAGGGCGGTGATCAAGCCCCAGATGTAGACGGAACGACGGGACGGGGTTCTACTTTCCACCACGAGGACCAGACCCTACAGGCACACGCCCGAACAAGCACCGCCGCACAGCGGATCGGCTACCGCCGACCTGTCACGCCCCGGTGTTAAAGTGCGCACACTGTTGGGTCAATTCCTCCGAAACACCGAAAGTGTCCGCGATGCCGATTCCGTCCGCACCCTTGTCCAGGCCCGGCGCTGTGGTGCGTGCGGGCGCGCCCGATCGCAACGGGTCGAGTCCGGTGCACTCGGTGTCGGTGGTCGTTCCGGTGTATCGGGGTGAGGACACGATCGCCGCGCTGGTCGCCGAGTTGGACCGGCTCACTGGCCCGAGCACGACGGCAGCGGGCGCCCGGTTCGCCGTCGAGGAGGTCATCCTCGTTCACGACAACGGTCCCGACCGCTCCGATGTCGTCCTCCAGGAACTCGAGGGCTCCTTCCCGCAGGTGCGCGCGGTCTGGTTGAGCCGCAATTTCGGTCAGGACGCGGCGACGATCGCCGGTATGGCGGCGGCGCAGGGCGACTGGATCGTCACGATGGACGAAGACGGTCAGCACGACCCCGCGTTCATCGCCGACTTCCTCGACGCGGCGCTGGCCTCGCGCGCTGACCTGGTCTATTCGAAACCGTCCAACACCCGCCCGCACGGCTTCCTGCGCAATCTCACCTCGCGCGGCGCCAAAGTCGTCCTCGCGACGGTGTTCGCGTTCCCCGATTCGACACGCTTCGAGAGCTTCCGGCTGATCCGCGGTGACATCGGCCGCCAGCTCGCCGAGGTCGCGGCCAACGGTGTGTACCTCGACGTGGCACTCACCTGGGTCGTCGGCAATACGGTGTCGGTGCCGGTGGTGCTGCGCGCCGAGGGCCGTGAGGAGTCCGGCTACAACTATCGCCGGCTGTTCTCGCTGTTCTGGAAGATGGTGCTGTGCAGCGGCACTCGTGGCCTGCGGCTGGTGAGCATGCTCGGCATCACGCTGGCGCTGGCCGGGGTGATCATGGCCGCGGTGGTCATCGTGCAGGCCCTCACGCAGGACAATCACGATCCCGAGGGCTGGGCGTCGATCATCGTCGTGATGCTGCTGTGCTCGGGCGCGATGCTGTTCTCGCTCGGACTGATCGCCGAGTATCTCGGTGTCGCGCTGCACATCCTGGTCGGCAAGCCGCTCTACCTGACCGTGCAGACCCCCACACCGCGCCCGGATACGATGCATGCGCCGGCCGTGAACCATCTAGTCGACGCCGCGGTACCGGCAGCCGCGACGGAGAAGGGCCACCGCGAGTGAGCGACCGCATCATCTTCAGCAGGCCGTTCCGCGCCGCCGCTGAACGCCCCAATCTGATGACCGTGCTCGATTCCGATCACAGTCATGGCGACGGTCAATTCACCAAGTCGGCGACCGCGAAGATCAAAGCCATCACCGGCGCCGAGCACGCGCTGCTCACCACGTCGTGCACGCACGCACTCGAATTGGGCGCGCTGCTGCTCGAGCTGGGCCCCGATGACGAGGTGATCGTCCCCAGTTTCGCCTTCACCTCCGCGGCCACCTCGATGGCATTGCGCGGGTCCACCTGTGTGTTCGTCGACATCGACGAGGCCACCGGCAATATCGACCCCGCCGCCGCGGCCGCCGCGATCACCGACCGCACCAAGGCCATCGTGGTGATGCACTACGGCGGTGTCGCCGCCGACATGGAACCGCTGCTCGCGCTGGCTGCTGCGCACGGTGTGGCGATCATCGAGGACAACGCGCACGGCCTCGGTGGCACCTGGCGTGGCAGGCAGCTCGGCACGATCGGCACCCTCGGCACGCAGAGTTTCCACGACACCAAGAACGTGCACTGCGGTGAGGGTGGCGCGCTGTTGCTGTCGGACGAGATCCTGATGGGTCGCGCCGAGATCATGCGGGAGAAGGGCACCGACCGCGCTCGCTTCCTGCGCGGTCAGGTCGACAAGTACTCCTGGCAGGACATCGGTTCGAGCTACCTGCCCAGCGAACTCAACGCCGCCGTGCTCGACGCCCAGCTGGCCGAGTTCGACACCATCCAGGCCAACCGCCACCGGGTGTGGAACACCTACGCGGCCGCGCTGCCCGACTGGGCGAGGCGAAACGACGTGCGCCCGATGACGGTGCCCGCCGACGCGGGCCACACCGCGCACCTGTTCTTTTTGCGCATGCCCACCGAGGACAGCCGCGACGGCATCATCGCCCATCTCGCCGAACACGGCATCGTCGCGCCGTTCCACTACATTCCGCTGGATTCGAGCCCAGCGGGCCTCAAGTACGGCCGCACCCCGGTGCCGTGCACGCGCTCGGCGAATTTCTCGGCGACGATCGTGCGTCTGCCGCTGTGGCCGTTGCTCAGTGCGGGTCAGCTGGACCGCGTCATCGACGCGGTCACCGAATACCAGGTGTAGCGGTCGCTGTCGCGCTGCCGATCGAGGATCGCTGCGTTCTGGATACTCACACACGAAGGCCGCCCGGTTTCTGCCGGGCGGCCTTCGTCGTGAGATCGCCAGGGCCGTGGCGAGGCTGTGCCTGCCGCGGCCGACGGGTCAGCTTCCGCCGAACAGTGTTGCCGCCGCGGCGTCGGTGAGCGCTTCGTAGACCTCGGTTTCCCGGTTGTAGATCCAGGTGCCCGGTCCGGCCTTGGGCAGACCGGCGGCCTGCACTGCCGACGCCGAGGGGCGGAAGCTGGAACTGCGGGGGATCTCGTCGACGACGTAGACCAGATCGGGGCGCTGACCGTGCTCCAGCCCGCGCATCGCCTCGGTGACATCGCCCGGTTCGATCCGGAAACCGTGGCGCACGCTCAGCGCTGCCGCCGCGATCGTGCCCGCCGAGGTCTTCAGCCCGAACGCGACCTCCATGTCGACCGGCGTGATGTCATTGAGCACGTCCACGATCGGCTGGGTGAACACCGGCCCGCGCGCGGTGTGGATCACCGTGTCGCGACGGTCGACCAGCCAGTAGTCACCGTCGCTGTCGCGCCGGAACAGGTTCTCCGTCGGCCACCAGGCGTCACCGGCCTGGAATACACCGCGCAGTCCACCGTCGGAGATGTCACCACCGTCGACGGCCTTGCCGAGCAGCAGGCCGGGTTCGTTGTCGGCGCAGCGGCGCGCGAATCCGTCGTCGCCGACGAGGATCTGCTCGCTGACCGGGTCGTAGGCGACCAGTTCCACCCGCGCGGTGCCGGGCACCGGCCTGCCCTTCGAGCCGATCTTCGCGCCGGTGACATTCGCCAGCACCACATCACCGTCGATCGAGGCGTAGAACTCCAGCACACTGGCCGGGACGAACTGTTCGACCGTGCGCCGCCAGAGTCCAGCGGGCATACCGGATCCGATGAACAGCCGGATCGGGTGGTTATGGCCGGCCGGGAAGACCTGGGCGTCGAGCAGATCGCGCAGCATCGTCCAGGTGTAGGTGACGACGGTGACGCCGTAGCGGTGCACCTCTTCGGCGAAGCGGCCCGGGTCCATGCCCATCGGCCTGGCCAGCGCGATCCGGCTGCCACCGGCGATCGCCCCACCGAGGCTCACCAGCAGCCCTGACGAATGATGCAGTGGTGCAAGGCAGTACACGGTGTCGCGCCGGTCGAGATCGGCCGCGCTCGCGGTGCCGAACGCCGACAGCGCCCAGCGATGGTTGGTGATGTACTTCGCCTCCAGGCGGTCGCCGGAGCCGAGCACGAGCACGAACGCGAGTTCGCGCGCCAGACCTGGGTTCGGCCGGTACCAGGCGGGCACCCTGACCTTCACCGGGTCGATCTGCTCGAGGTCGATCACCCGGTCGCTGGTCGCCACCGCGAGCGAACGACTGTCGCCGCCGCCGAGCACGAGCACCCTGGCGGCGGTCGCCGCGGCGGTGCGCAGGTTCTCCGGGTCGGTGATCAACGTCTGCACGCCGGTCAGCTCGATGGCCCGGTCGAGTTCGGCACCCGGTGCGAGCAGCACCGCGACGGCACCGATGCGGGAGAGCGCGGCGACCGAGGCCAGCGCGCTCGGACGCGTCTCCATCATGATGCCGACGCGCATCGCGGGCCGGATCCCGACGGAGATCAGGCCGCGCACCACGTTGTCGACGCGCGCCTCGACGGCGGCATTGGTGTGCACCCGGTCGTCGAAGAGGACCAGGTCCTTCTGCGGCGCACGGCTCGCGTGCTCGCTGAGCAGTTTGCCGAGCGAGATGCGGGTGTGCGGCTGGATCATCCCGAGCCGCGTCAGCCGGGGCAGCGCCCGCGCGGCCTCCCCCGCCATTTCGAGCGAACCGCGAATCGTGTTGCCCGCGATACCTTCCAGTGCTTTGCCGACGCCCGCGCCCGCCTCGGCCAGACCGGCGGCGGTGTGCACCATCCGGGTGGCGGCGGTGCGCGGCGCGTTGCTCGCGACGTGTTCCTGCATGGGCACGATCTGCTCGGGCAGGGTGCCGTTGCCGTCCATCCACGCGATCCAGTCGCACACCATCGGCCAGGTGTGGTTGGTGGCTGTCGAACCGGCGACGAGCCCGAAATGCCCTGCCACCAAACTGGCTTCGTACACCTCGGCGTTGGGGGCGGCCCGCACGATGCCACGCACCGCGGCGGGCTGACCGATGTCGTCGACCTCGCCGACGAACGCCAGGATCGGGCACTTCAGCTCCGCGAGCGATACCGGGTGATCACGAATCACGAAGCCGCCGAGCATCATCCGGTTGTGGGCGACGAACTGCTTGAGCAGATCGGCCACCGCCGGGCCCGAATACCCCACCCAGCCATCGCTGTTGAGGAAGCGGCGCTGACGTTCCTTGGGCAGCAACGCTTCCCGGTCGTGCAGCTGCCGAAGGAAGTCGATCCGCGACTTGGCCGTCTTCACCGGGTCGAGCATTTGGAAGCCGATGCGCACCATCGACTCGGTGATCGGCAGCCGGTGCATCACATGGTCGGCCAGGAAGTCGGCGACCTCGGAGACCAGACCGTAGGGCAGGCCGAACGGCATACCGTTGACGATGTCGACGGGACTGCCGAAGGTGACGATCGAGGCCACGCCCTTGCCGTAGCGGTAGGCGGTGGTCTGGTAGGCGAACATGCCGCCCTGGGAGTACCCCATCAAGTGCAGCTGCGCGCCGGTGGCCTCACAGACGGTGTCGATGGCGGAGTTCACCGCGAGCACGTGGTCGGCCAGGTCGCGTTCCCAGCCGCCCTCCTCCGTCGCGGGCGAGCCGAAATCGATGACCCAGCAGTCGATTCCGCTGGCGTGCAGGATGCCGACCGCGCCGCCTGCCGCATTGACGTCCCAGATGTCGGCGTTCACCATCAACGGCGGCACGAGCAGCGCCACCGGACGGCCGGGCGTCGTATCGTCGGGGAAATAGTGCCGCAATCGATACATGCGTCGACGCTCGACGACCTCGAAGGGCGAGGACTCGACATCGTGTGACAACCCGCCGAAGCGGATCACCTCCAGCCCGTTCTGCGCGGTAGCCAGCAACCGCTGCACCGAACCGACCACACCTTTTGGACTGATATCCACCGTTCCCACCTGGCCCTACCTGCTTAAAGTGACACACCTCACACACCCCGATGTGCTCATATGAGCTAACCACACCGGACCTCCATTATGTGTCGGCTGTGACAGGCCGCATGTTGCGGCGATTCGGGTCACATCGCGCCGAGGAAGAAGCCGAACAGGCTCGTTCCGCCGGGCTCGGGCTCGAAGGCCCGCCGCACCACGCGCGGGCTGAGCAGAATCGCCGACACGGTGAACCGACGGCGGCATTCGACCATAACGACCACGGCCTGTTCACGACGTCGATCGGCAGGCTATCCCCGGACATCTCGCTGTCCGCAATCGCCTCCCGCACAACGGATCTCCCGGTCATCACCATGTTTTCCCGAATTCCCGACGCGCGGCCACTTCGACCACCTACCATCGTTGACGTCCGGAACGTACTGACACACATCAGGTTTCGTGCAACACCGTTTCACATGCCAGACTTCTCCGCGCTGGACCATCTATTTCGCGCAGGACCATTCGCTTCGCACTGTTACCCACCCCTTAAGCCTGTCGCGCACCGTCGCGCCGCACAGGTCGATCGGCCGTGCAAATTTCCGTCCCGAGGTGAGGACCAATGCCATGACCATCGAAATGCCGCTGCCCACAGACAATTCCGTGCGCAAGAGCCTGAGTACCACGGCCGCGCAGAAGCTCACACATACCACCAAGTCCGAACCGCAGATGCAGGGCATCAGCTCGCGCTGGTTGTCGCGCGCACTGCCATGGGTGCAGGTCGCGGGCGGTATCTACCGGGTCAACCGCAGGCTCACCCATACCGTCGGCAACGGGGAAGTCGAATTCGTCGTCGACGGATCCCGGGCCAGGGTGATTCCCCAGGAACTGCGGGAACTTCCGCCGCTGCGTGATATCGACGACGATCAGCTGTTGCGGCCGCTGGCGGAGAACTTCGTGCAATACGACCTCGATCCGGGAACAGTCGTCGCCGAATTCGGCAATCCGATGGATCAGGTGATCCTCGTCGTCCACGGGAAACTCGCCCGGCTCGGCTCCGGTGAGTACGGCGAGTCCACCAAACTCGGCATGCTGTCCGGCGGCGACTATTACGGCGAGGAAATGCTCACCGATCCCTCGGCGATCTGGCCGGACACGGTGAAGACCGTGACCAAAACCACCATTCTCTGCCTGCCTCGACAGCAGTTCGAGCAATTCCTCGAGCTGAACCCGGAATTGGCTCAGATCCGCGCCGAAGCGGCCCAGCTGTCGAGCCGGATCAAGAACTCCAAGGGCGAAGCCGATATCGAGATCTCGTCCGGTCACTCTGGCGAACCCCTGCTCGAGGGCACCTTCGTCGACTACGACGCCAGCCCCCGCGAATACGAACTCAGCCTGGCCCAGAGCGTGCTGCGGATCCACACTCGCGTCGCCGATCTGTTCAACGATCCGATGAACCAGGTCGACCAACAGTTGCGACTCACCGTCGAAGCACTCTATGAGCGGCGCGAGCACGACCTGGTGAACAACCCGGAGTTCGGTCTGCTGCACAACTGCGATCTCAAACAGCGCATCACCACCGAATCCGGAGCGCCGACTCCCGACGACATGGACGAGCTGCTCAGCATGCGGCGCGGCACCAAATTCCTTCTCGCACACCCGAAAGCGATCGCCGCGTTCGGTCGCGAATGTACCCGCCGCGGCCTGTATCCCGATCCCGTGGAGTTCCAGGGGCACCGGGTGCCCGCTTGGCGCGGGGTGCCGTTGCTGCCGTGCGGCAAGATCCCGGTCAGCGATACCCAGACCACATCGATCATGGCGATGCGCATCGGTGAGAAGGATCAGGGCGTCGTAGGTCTGCATCAGACGGGCATTCCCGACGAATACGAGCCGAGCCTCAACGTCCGGTTCAAGCAGATCGACGACCAGTCGATCATGTCGTACCTGGTGAGCTGCTATTACTCCGCAGCTGTGCTCGTTCCCGATGCGCTCGGCGTGCTCGACGACGTGCTCGTCGCGCGCCGAGCCGACTGATCGGCGCGGGCCGTGTCTATCCTCACCAGGGCCGGTGCCCCGATCGCAGCCGGCGATCTGGCGGTCGCGGTGGCGGCCCTGTTACACGGTGCCACCGCCCCGGCCGACCTATTCGCGGGCGCCGCGCCACTCCCCCGGCAAACCTCGTCACTGCTGTCGATACCCCGACCCAGCGCCCCGAAATCACCGCTCACCCAACGGGCTTCACTCTCACCGTCCGAGGCCGCCACCCACGCGCCGCACCGGGTCGACACCATCACGCCACGTCGTCTACTCGGCCCGACCGGGCTGGGCACTGCCGGCCTGCGATTGTTCCCGACGCAGCACTCCCCTGCCGGATCATCGAATTCCGGTGGACCACAAACCATTCCGACGCTCTACTGCCCACCTCCCGAGCGTGACGACCCGGCATTGGCTGAGGCCGTCAATACGGGTCTGCTCGCCTGGGCTGCCGAGATCGGGCTCTACGAAGGACGCCTCGACGAGCTCGGCAAGGCCGATTTCGGACGCCTGATCATGCTCGCCCATCCCGATTGCGACGACCCAGACCTGCTGCTCGGCGCCGCGCGCTGCGCGGTGGCGGAATGGTCGGTCGACGACTACTACTGCGAGGAGGACGCCCCTGGCGACACCGCACCCGACGGCACCCCGTCCAGCGCCGCCGCCGAACTCGGGCCACGGCTCGAATTGGCCGCCGCCGCAATGGATCCAGCCCATCTACCCGTCCGCTACGCACCCAGGCTCGAACAGGCCATGCAGGCCGACCCGATCCTGCGCGCGTTCCGCACCTCGTTCGCGCACCTGGCGGGGTACGCGAGCCCGGCCCAGCTCGCCCGGTTACGCACCGAGATCGCGGGATGGTTCATCGCACTCGGTGCCGAGGCGGGCTGGCGCACGGCGAACCGGATGCCACCGGTCTGGGAGTATCTGACCAATCGGCAGCCACATAGTTTCCTGCCGTGCATGGCACCCATCGACGCGGTCGGCGGCTATGAACTCAGCGCCGCCGACTACGCCGACCCCGCGGTCCGACGGGTGGTCACCACCGCCGCGCTGGCCGCCCAGATGGTGAACGACCTGTATTCGATGGCGCGCGAGGACCTTTCGGGTGGCAGGGAATTCAACCTGCCGACGGTCCTGGCCGCCGAGGAGGGCTGCAGCCGGGCCGAGGCCGTGCAGCGAACAGCCCAGATCCACGACGAATTGATGCACCGCTTCGAACGGGAGGCGGCCCCGCTCGCCGCCTCGGGCTCACCCCAGCTGCGCCGCTTCCTGGCCGGCCTGTGGGCCTGGATGGGTGGCAACCGCGCCTGGCACGCGGGCAGCCGCCGCTACCACGACACCACCCCAGGAGAGGACGACAGATGACCATCGTCAACACCCCCGACCGCACGGTCCTGCGCACCACCTACCAGCGTTCGGTCGCGGCGTACTGGAACAACAATCCCAACGACGACCGGGTCAACACCGAACTGGGCAAGGTCGACGGCCTCTACCACCACCACTACGGCATCGGCGAACCCGACTGGTCGGTGATCGAGGGCCCCGAACAGACCCGCCAGGAACGGATCGTGCGCGAACTGCACCGCCTCGAAACCGCGCAGGCCGACTATCTGCTAGACAACCTCGGCGGCATCACCCCCGACGACCGCCTGATCGACGGTGGATCCGGGCGCGGCGGCACCAGCTTCATGGCCGCCGACCGGTTCGGCTGCCACGTCGACGGGGTGAGCATCTCCGAGTACCAGGTCGGCTTCGCCAACGATCAGGCCAAGACCCGCGGGGTGACCGAGCGGGTCGGGTTCCACTTCCGCAATATGCTCGATACCGGCTTCGCCGACGAGTCGGCCCGCGCCATCTGGACCAACGAAACCACCATGTACGTCGACCTTTTCGATCTCTTCGACGAATTCGCTCGCGTGCTCGAACCAGGCGGCCGCTACGTGTGCATCACCGGCTGTTCCAACGATGTCACCGGTGGCCGGTCCGCCTCGGTCAGCTGGATCGACGCGCACTACGGCTGCATGATCCACCCGCGTAGCGAGTACTTCCGCGCCCTGTCCGACAGCGGCCTTGTACCGACCACGGTTGTCGACCTCACCCCCGACACCATCCCGTACTGGGATCTGCGCACCCATTCCGAGCTCGCCACCGGCGTCGAGCAGCCCTTTCTCACCGCCTACCGCGAGGGGAGCTTCCAGTACCTGATGATCGTCGCCGATAAGGTGGCCAGGTGACCGAACAGCTCGCCGACCCGTCGACCGACCGTGAAGCCCTGCCTGTCGAGTTGGTCGACGAATCAGGTGTAGCGATCGGAGCGTGCTCGGTGGCCGATGCTCATCGGCCACCGGGCACGCTCCACCGCGCCTTCTCCGTGCTGCTGTTCGACCGGGACGGGCACGTCCTGCTCCAGCAGCGCGCCGCGGTGAAGACCAGGTTCCCGCTGCAGTGGGCCAACACCTGCTGTGGGCATCCGGCGCCCGGTCAGGCGGTGACCGAGGCCGCCGCGATCCGGTTGCGTGAGGAGTTCGGGATGGCGGCCGAGCTCACCGAGGTCGGTGTGTTCACCTACCGCGCCGGCGACGAGACGACCGGACGCATCGAATACGAATACGACCACGTCTTGATCGGTGTCGTCGGCGACCTGCCGCCACGGCCGGACCCGGCGGAGATCGCCCACTGGGCGTGGCTCCCTCCACAGGCCGTGCGTGCCGATATGGCGGAGAACCCCGGCAAGTTCACGCCATGGCTCGCCCAGGTGCTCGAGATCGCCGGTCAGGCCCACCAGCCCTGACCGGGCCGTCCCTGCGATCTCTTGCATTCGGGCCTTCCCTGGTCAAAGACCGGATAGATGCGCATATCTACATCTGTCGATGTTTCTTAGTTCCTTGGCGAAATCACAGGCTCACCACAGTCCGCGAACAGGCCACCCGGCGAAGCTGGACTTCGAACGGTCCCCGCGACGGCGAGTGAGGTATGTGATGGTCGAGGTCGAGATCAACGACGACACGGTGACGGTCAATGTGCTCGGTGGGCATCGCCTACTCGCCCTGCGCCAGCAGGTCGTGATCGACCGTGCGGCGATCACCGAGATCGCCACCGCCGAGGTGGACCTGCGGCCCCCGTGGGTCCGCGCTCCCGGCACCTTCATCCCCGGCGTGATCGCCGCGGGGGTCTATCGCGGCAAGGGCCGCAAAGAGTTCTGGGACACCACCTTCGGCGGCAGCGCGGTTCGGATCGACCTGGACGGGCCCGACTTCACCCGCCTGGTCGTCGACGTCGGCGATCTCGAGGCAGTGCTCAACGCACTGAGCATCGAGACCGCCGGCGTCTGAACAGCATTCACGAGCCGAAGGATTCCAGCAGACCCGCATAGATCTTCGGCGGCGGTGTCGCGAACTCTCCCCTACCCGACTTGCGCAACCCCATAGTCAGCAGCGACTGCACGGTCAACGTCGCCGCCGCGACACCGTCGATCACCGGCACCCCGATCTCGTCGCGAATGTGCGCGCACAGATCGGCCATTCCCGCGCACCCGAGCACCACAGCGTCGGACTCGTCCTGCGCGATGGCCGCCCGGCAGGCCTCGGTGACGATCTTGCGCGCGTCCGGGTCGGTATCGAGCGCGAGTACCGGTATCTCACACGCGTGGATCCCCCGGCAGAACCGTTGCATCCCATAGTGTTCCGCCAGATCGGCGGCCCGCCCGATGGTGCGTCCGAGCGTCGTGACGACACTGAATCCGCGACCGAGATGACTCGCGGTGTGCATGGCCGCCTCGGCGATCCCGATCACCGGCCCCGAGGCCAGTTCCCGTGCCGCGTCCAATCCCGGATCACCGAAGCAGGCGATGACATACCCGTCCACGCCGTCGACCTCGCCCTGCCGGATCGCGGCGAGCAGGCCCGGCACGCTCATCGCCTCGTCGTAGTGGCTCTCGATGGAGGCGGGCCCGATCTCGGAGGTAACCGCGTCGAGCAGTGTGCCCCGGCCTGCGACGGCCAGTGCGCACTGCTCGATCGTGTCGGTCATCGCCCGCGTGGTGTTCGGGTTGACGACCCGGATGCGCATCAGACACCGACCTCCTCGGCAGCGGCCGCGCGCCTGGCGCCGGTCAGCAGATAGTAGACAACGAAGCCGATGCCGCAGCCGATGAACCAGCTGTACTGGGCGGCGGTGTGCATGCCGGGCAGGCTGTTGGCCAGCACCGGGAACACCGCGATCACGGCGGCGACGGCGGTCGCGATGATCGCGGCCGGGTGATAGCCCTTCGTGTAGTAGTAGGTCCCCTGTTCCGACATCGTGAACAGATCGTCGACGAATACCTGCTGCTTGCGCACCAGGTAGTAATCACAGATCAGCACCCCGAACAACGGTCCGATGAAGGCGCCGAGCACCTCGAGGGTGTAGTGGATCACATCGGGATTGTTGTACAGATTCCATGGCGTGATCAGCACCGAACCGACCGCCGCGATCATGCCGCCCGCCCGCCAGCTGATCCGCTGTGGACTCACATTCGAGAAATCGAAAGCCGGCGAGATGAAGTTGGCGACGATATTGATACCGATGGTGGCGATGGTGAAGGTGAGCGCACCGAGCACGATCGCGAAAGTAGAGTCGATCTTGGCGACGGTGGCGACCGGATCGGTGATGAGCTCGCCGTACACCGGCAATGTCAGCGAGGCGGTGACCACGACCAGCACCGAGAAGACCAGGAAATTCACCGGGAGCCCGAGGAAATTCCCTTTCTTCACCGCGGCGAAACTCTTGCCGTATCGGGAGAAGTCGCCGAAGTTGAGCATCGGCCCCGAGAAATACGACACCACGAGCGCGATCGCGCCGAGCATGACCGGCACCGACGCCCAGCCGGTGTATCTCACATCGCCGAGGTTCAGGTCGATGGCACTCCAACCGGCCTTCGCGATGAGGTATCCGCAGAGCAGGAACATCACGACATACACAGCGGGGCCGCAGAAGTCGATGAACTTGCGGATCGATTCCATGCCGCGCCAGAACACGCACGCCTGCAGCACCCACAGCAGCAGGAAGCTGCCCCAGCCGAGCGCCGACAGTCCGAGGAAACCGTAATCAGCAGTGATCGCGTAGGGTGCCAACCCCGGAAACAGTTTCACCAGAACGACATCCAATGCCGCCGACGCGAGGAACGTCTGAATTCCGTACCAGGCCACCGCGATCAACCCGCGGATGATCGCGGGGATGTTCGCCCCGAGCACGCCGAACGCGCTGCGGCAGATCACCGGATAGGGCACACCGGTCATCTGACTCGGTTTCGCCACCAGATTGCAGAAGAAATACACGATGGTGATGCCGATGAGCAACGCGGCGAGCACCTGCCAGCTGGCCAGGCCGAGTGCGAAAAGACTTCCCGCCGTGACATATCCGCCGACGCTGTGCACATCCGACATCCAGAACGCGAAGATATTGTAGGTGCCCCAACTCTGCTTGCGGAGCGGCGCCAGGTCCTCGTTCGTCAGCCGCGGATCATAGGTGGGTGGTTCACCGGCGGGAATCGCCGAGGACGTAATGGTGTCGGTCATGATCGTTCCCGTCCGAAAAGGTACATCTGCTGAACTGACGGTAAGTATCAGCGGTTGCCCTGCGGTTTCCCGGGAATTTCACGCCTATTGCACCGAAGATATATCTTCCGGCGCGAGCAGTCCGGTGTCGGTCGGCAGGGTCGCTACCACCGTTTCCAGCCTGCGGTGGTGCTCGTCGGCGGCGACGAGCAGGCGGTCGATATCGCGTGCGAGGAACGCGTCGAGCATGGCGATGTGGTCGATGTGCAGGCGCTCGCGGTCGAGCCGGTCGATGTGGACCATCGACTGCACCGGTTCGGTGACATTCCACGCGGCTTCGAGCATGTGCAGCAGCCGGAACATCCGCGACGGCCTCGTGAGCGCCACATGGAAGCTGCGCGACTGTCGCTGGTAGGCCGCGGGATCGTCGTCGAGGATGGCGCGTTCGAGTAGCTCGTTCACCGCGAGCAGGTGTGCGCGTTCGGGCTCATCGGCGTGCAGCGCGGCGGCGGCAAGTGATGCCGTCTCCAAAGTGTCACGCACGATGTACATTTCGCGCAGTTCACGGGCGGTGAGCTGGGCCACCTGATAGCCGCGCTGCGGGCGGTGGGTGACCAGCCCCTCCCCGATCAGCGTCTTGAGCGCCTCGCGGACCGGGATGTGACTCACCCCGAACAACTCGGCGACTTCGCGCAGCGGGATCACGGTGCACGGCGGTACGGCACCGTCGAGGATCACCCGGCGCAGTTCGCCGAGAATGACCTGCGGTCGGCCTGGCTCATCGACCACAAGCCTTGCCAGCAGCGCCGATCGTCGTCTCGGGGGCATGCGAACATGCTATGGACCGTGTATTGCGCGCGGGCTGTTCGATGTGACAGTTGGGAAACGATCACCGTACCGACCGGTCCCTAGTGCGTGATGGCATGCTCGGAGGATGGGAGTTTCGACAGCGCAGTCGGTGGATCGCCGTTTCGTCCGTTTGGTCAGTGTCTTCGACCATCTGTTCCGCAAGCCCTCGCACGGCGGTGGCGCGCTGTGTGTGTATCTGCACGGCGAGCCGGTGGTTGACGTGTGGGCGGGCTACGCGAGTCCGGGTGTGCCGTGGACAGCCGATTCGGTGGCATTGGGTTTCTCCACCGGAAAAGGCGTGGCTTCCACGGTGATTCACCAGTTGGCCGATCGTGGGCAGCTCGATTACAACAGCCCCGTCGCCGAGTACTGGCCCGAGTTCGCCGCAGCGGGCAAGGCTGACATCACCGTGCGTGATGTGCTCACCCACCGGGCCGGCCTGCACCGGCTGCGCGGTCTGCTGCCGGGCCCGATCGAGAGTTTCCTCGACGACAACGCCGTCACCGCCGCCCTGGCCGCGGCTACTCCCGACCCACGGCGCCAGCTCACCAGCGGCTATCACGGAATCAGCTACGGGCACCTGGCCGCCGAGATCGTCGCGCGGGTCACGGGTCGTGAGTTCGTCGATGTCGTGCGCACCGAGCTCGCCGAACCCCTTGGCGCCGAGGAACTCTGGTTCCGCGTACCGCACGACCAGCGCCACCGCATCGCCACCACCTTCCCGCGGCTGCGCGCCGCGGGCATGGACTGGGACACCGGCTCCGATCTGCTGACCCGCACCCGTTTCGCCGCCGCGGCGGAAACCACCCCGCGCGGGTTCGCTGACCTGATAGTCGATGCGCGCGTCCATGATTCGGTGATGCCCGGCGTGAACGGCGTCTTCTCCGCCCGCGCCTTGGCCCGCGTCTACGCCGCCCTCGCCAACGGCGGTGAACTCGACGGCACCCGCATCCTCTCCCCCGACTCGATCCCCCGGTTCGCCACCCGTCAGGTCTTCACTCCCGACTACGTCCTGGCATTCCGCATCCCCTGGGCCATGGGCTTCCACGGCGTCCCGATGAAACCCTCCAAGGCCGACCCGATCTCCGCCTTCGGCCACTTCGGCCTCGGCGGCTCCGGCGCCTTCGCCGATCCCGAAACCGGCCTCTCCCTCGCCTTCGTCACCAACCGCCTCGGCGGCAAACTCACCCCGCTGGGCGATGCCCGCCTCACCCGCCTCGGCACCATCGCCCACAACATCGCCACATCGTCGCGACTCCCCTGAGCCACTGGCTGGGCGGTTGATCACTGCACAATATGGACGCAACACCTGGATACCCGACTCACGATGCCGAACCTGGCACTATGTGGCCGATGGAGACCGTGGGACTGGAGCGGATCGAGGAAGCCGCGCGACTGCTGGCGCCGGTGATCCGGCGGACGCCGATCGTGGGGTCGCGGGTGTTGTCGGAGCGGGCGGGCACGCGGGTGCTACTCAAATGCGAGAACTTGCAGCGGACCGGGTCGTTCAAGCCGCGCGGGGCCTATAACCGGATCGCGAATCTGCCCGCGGCGGATCGGGCGCGGGGTGTGGTGGCGGCCAGCGCGGGCAATCATGCGCAAGGAGTGGCGTGGGCGGCGAGCGAACTCGGGATCGCCTCGACGGTGTTCATGCCGGTCGGGGCCTCGCTACCGAAGCTGGTCGCTACCCGCGCCTACGGTGCCGACGTGCATCTGGTGGGTGACACAATCGACGAATCCTTGGTCGCCGCACAGGAATTCGCCGATCGGACCGGCGCGACCCTGATCCATCCCTTCGACCATCCCGATATCGTCGCCGGTCAGGCGACGGTCGCGCTGGAAATCCTCGAGCAGGTTCCCGAGGTGGGCACGGTGGTCGTGCCGACCGGTGGTGGTGGGCTGCTCGCGGGTGTCGCGGTGGCATTGCACGCGTTGGCGCCGAATGTCCGGGTGATCGGCGTGCAGGCGGCCGAGGCGGCGGCGTGGCCGGATTCGCTGGTGGCGGGCAGGCCGGTCCGGGTGCCGCGAATGTCGACGATGGCCGACGGTATCGCGGTCGGGCTACCCGGTGCGGTGCCTTTCGCCCACGTCGCCGAGCTGGTGTCCGAGATCGTCACCGTCGACGAGGACGCCCTGTCGAGAGCACTGTTGCTCTGCCTCGAACGGGCCAAACTCGTCGTCGAACCCGCGGGTGCGGCGGGCGTCGCCGCCTTGCTCACCTCCGCTCTCGAGGACCCGCCCGGCCCGGTGGTGACCATCTTGTCGGGCGGAAATATCGACCCGCTGTTGCTCACTCGCGTGATCGGCCACGGTCTCAGCGCCGCGGGCCGCTACCTGGCCATGCACGTCACGATCGATGACCGGCCGGGCGCGCTGTCCGCACTGCTCGCCGTGGTCGGGCGCGCGGGCGCGAGCGTGGTGGATGTCGTGCACTCACGGACGGGTCCGTGGTTGGCTGTCGACGAGGTCGAGGTGTCGCTCACCGTGGAAACCCGCGGCTCCGCGCACCGCGACGACGTCCTGGAAGCACTGCGTGACTCGGGTTTCCGCGTACACGCCGAGCTCTAGAAACCCGTGCGCCTCACCGAGTTCAGTGCGCCATTTTCAGCCCGACCACACCGGCAACGATCATCACCAGGAACACGGCCTTCACAACCGAGAACGCCTCCGCGCCGGTGACCATGGCATAGACGACGGTCAGCACGGCGCCGATGCCAACCCAGACCGCATACGCGGTGCCGACGGGAAGATCGCGCATGGCCAGCGCGAGTCCGGTCATGCTGGCGGCCAGGGCTACGCCGAACACCACGGTCGGAACGAGTCGGGTGAACCCTTCGGTCCGGCCCAGCGCGGTGGCCCACACCGCTTCCAGTACACCGGAGATAATGAGCAGAATCCACGACATGACGAGCCTCCTGTGGCCGTCTTGTCGCACTCCGGGTACGGCTACCCTCGTCCGGGAGCCCCGTTCGGGCTCACTGCCAAGCTGTCACACCGGCAACCACTTGGCAAGCAGGTGGTGGGTGAAGTCACCACCTGCCGGTCAGCGCAGCCAGGCGCGTGCGTCGTCGGCGGTCTTGCGAACCTCGTCGAGCTGCTCGGCCACCCGCGCACCGGCGGTACCGCCGCGTGCGCTGCGCGAGGCGATGGAGCCCTGCACCGTGAGCACTTCGCGCACACCGGCAGTCAGTGCCGGATCGACGGCGGCGAATTCGGCGTCGGTCAGTTCGTCGAGGCCGACTCCACGCGACTCGGCTACCCGCACACACGCACCGGCCGCTTCGTGGGCGACGCGGAACGGAACACCTTGGCGCACCATCCATTCGGCGATGTCGGTGGCGAGAGTGAAACCGGCAGGGGCCAATTCGGCCATTCGGTCGGTGTGGAAGGTGAGAGTGCCGACCAATCCCGCGATGGCGGGGAGGAGCAGTTCCAGCTGAGCGACCGAGTCGAACAGGGGCTCCTTGTCCTCCTGGAGGTCCCGGTTGTAGGCCAGCGGTTGGGCTTTCAGCGTTGCCAGCAGACCGGTCAGGTTGCCGATCAGGCGGCCCGCCTTGCCGCGGGTCAGCTCCGAGACATCGGGGTTCTTCTTCTGCGGCATGATCGACGAACCGGTCGACCAGGCGTCAGCGAGGGTGACGTAGCCGAATTCCGGTGTGCTCCAGATGATGACCTCTTCGGCCATCCGGCTCAGATCGACACCGATCATGGCCAGCACGAATGCCGCCTCGGCGGCGAAGTCACGGGAGGAGGTGGCGTCGATCGAATTGGCCGCGGAAGCAGTGAAATTCAGCTCCGTGGCGATCTGCTCGGGGTCCAGACCCAGCGAGGAACCGGCCAGCGCGCCCGAACCGTACGGCGAGATGGCGGCGCGTTTGTCGAAGTCGCGCAGGCGTTCCAGATCGCGCAGTAGCGGATGCGCGTGGGCGAGCAGGTGATGAGAGAGGAGCACCGGCTGCGCGGCTTGCAGGTGGGTCTTGCCCGGCATCACGGCGTCGGGGTGTGCGGCGGCCTGCGCGACCAGGGCGTCGACCACGTCGAGCACACCGGCGGCGACGCGACGCACACCGTCGCGCAGCCACATCCGGAACAGGGTCGCCACCTGGTCGTTGCGCGAGCGACCGGCCCGCAGCCGACCACCGAGCTCGGTGCCGACCCGCTCGATCAGCCCACGCTCGAGCGCACCGTGTACATCCTCGTCGGAATCGGCCGGGCCGTAGGCGCCCGAGGCGACGTCGGCGGCGAGCGCGTCCAGACCGGCGAGCATGGCGGGCAGATCATCGTCGGCGAGCAGCCCGGCTTTGTGCAGCACCCGGGCGTGCGCCTTGGAGGCGCGAATGTCATAGGGCGCCAGCACCCAGTCGAAGTGGGTCGACTTGCTCAATGCCGCCATCGCCTCGGCCGGACCAGAAGCGAATCGCCCACCCCAGAGCGCACCTTCGTTGGTTCCACTGTGGGTCATAGTCGATGTCTCCTCCGGTCGGGATGGCGGGCATGGATGATGACGACACCGGCCGATCCGTGGGGACCGGCCGGTATCGAGACTACGAGGGCGGTTCTCCCCGTATTATTTCTGATTCAGGTCGCGGCGGGCGGCGACCTTCGAGGACAGGCCGTGGATCTGGACGAAGCCCTTGGCCAGGGACTGGTCGAAGGTGTCGCCCTCGTCGTAGGTGGCCAGGTTGAAGTCGTAGAGCGACTGCTCGGAACGACGGCCGTTGACGACCGCGGACCCACCGTGCAGCACCATCCGGATCTCGCCGGTCACGGTCTGCTGGGTGTCGGAGATGAAGGCGTCGAGCGCGCGCTTGAGCGGGGAGAACCACAGGCCGTCGTAGGCCAGCTCGCCCCAGCGCTGCTCGACCTGGCGCTTGTAGCGGGCCAGTTCACGCTCGACGGTGACGGCTTCGAGAGCCTGGTGCGCGGTGATCAGCGCGATGGCGCCCGGTGCCTCGTAGATCTCGCGGCTCTTGATGCCGACGAGCCGGTCCTCGACCATGTCGAGACGGCCGACACCCTGACGACCCGCGCGCTGGTTCATCTCCTCGATGGCCTGCAGCACCGAGACCGGGCGGCCGTCGATGGCGACCGGCACACCCTTCTCGAAGGTGATGATGACCTCGTCGGGCGCCTCGAAATTCACCGTCGCGTCGGCGGTGTAGTCGTAGACGTCCTTGGTCGGCGCGTTCCACAGGTCCTCGAGGAACCCGGTCTCGACAGCGCGACCCCACACGTTCTGGTCGATGGAGAACGGCGACTTCTTGGTGACGTTGATCGGCAGGCTGTTCTGCTCGGCGAAGGCGATGGCCTTCTCGCGGGTCCAGGCGTAGTCGCGAACCGGGGCGATGACCTCGAGGTCGGGCGCGAGCGCGCCGATGCCGACCTCGAAGCGGACCTGGTCGTTGCCCTTGCCGGTGCAGCCGTGCGAGACGGTGGTGGCGTTGTGGAACTTCGCGGCCTCGACGAGGTGCTTGACGATCAGCGGACGGCTGATGGCCGAGACGAGCGGGTACTGGCCCATGTACATGGCGTTGGCCTGGATGGTGGGCAGGCAGTACTCGTCGGCGAACTCGTCGCGCGCGTCGACCACGATGGCCTCCACGGCGCCGCAGTCCAGTGCGCGCTGTCGGATCGCGCTCATGTCCTCGCCGCCCTGGCCCAGGTCGATGGCCACGGCCACCACCTCGGAACCGGTCTCCTTCGCGATCCAGCTGATGGCGACGGAGGTGTCAAGCCCACCGGAGTAGGCGAGTACGACGCGATCGGACATGTCTGTTGTGCTCCTCGAAGTCTGGTACGTAAAGGGCTGCCCTGAGCAGTATGGATGCTCCGGCCGCCGGTTCGGCTCACGCCGTTGCTACAAATGATTATGCATGATGATGCAATCTCATTCATAACTGGGGGGTGCCGCATCGGTCCCGCAACGCCGAAATAGCCGATTACCTGCGACGACACCGTCGCAACCCTTGGCGAGTACCCTCGGCTGTGAGACGTTGGTCACAGCAGATAGCTATGGGTCGGGACCGAGAGGAGCCATCATGCAGTCGCTACGTGATTTCGCCGAGGCCAACTACGACCTGATCGGAACGGTGGTCATCGGCCTCGGAAACTTGAGTTTGACCGTGGCCAAGGTCGTCATCGAGCTGGGCACTCCCCTGCTCCAGGGATTCTTCGCCTGACCCATTTCGATCAGAGGAGCACACCGTGGACGACGCCCTGCAGTATCTCTCCGACAACTATGCCGCCATCGCCGGTCTCGGGCTGTACGTCTTGCAGACGACCTTCGAGATCACCGCCCCGTTGACGCTGCTGATCCTGAACTTCCTCAACTCCTGATCGCCCGCGTGTGGCACGCTGGGAGAGCACTATTCGGCTCGCCACACGTGAGGACGAACAAGATGCTCCACTACATCGCGCAGGAATTCTCGACTCTCGGCAACGGTGTTCTCGATGTCGGCCGGGCCGTCGTCGAACTGGTCCAGAACATCATCGACATCGCCACGCCGAACAACCAGGGTGGCGGCGCGGGCGGCGGACAGTACCCGTTCAACTGAGAGCCGCACCCTCGCCCCAGCTTTCGGTGCGAGTTGCCGCCGATAGCGGAGCCGCGCAGCTAGGGTGCGAATCATGACCGACGATGTGCGGCTCGATGCGGGCTCCGCGGGTCTCACGATCGCCCCGGGTGACGGCGGCGCGATCCACAGCCTCACCGTCGACGGCACCGAACTGCTCCGGCAAGACCCGGGAACAGGCTGTTTCGTCATGGCGCCGTGGGCTGGTCGGCTCGGCAACGGCGAACTGACCGTCGGCGACCAGGCGTATCGGATGCCGATCAACAATCCCCCGCACAGCATCCACGGCACCGCGCGCGACGGGGCGTGGGACGTAATCGCGACTTCGCCGACCGCGGCGACGATCAGTCACCGTCTCGATGACCCGTGGCCGTTCGCGGGCACCGTCACCCAGACGTTCACCCTCACCGACATCGGCCTCACCCTGGCGATGCGCATCGCCACCGACCACGAAGTCTTCCCCGCCCAGGGCGGCTGGCATCCGTGGTTCCTGCGCGAAGTCCCGCCCGCGACCGGGCCGGTGCGCCTCGATTTCGCCCCGGCATGGCAGTACGAACGCGGCGACGACTACCTGCCCACCGGCCGCGAGATCGCGCCGACGCCACCACCATGGGACGACTGCTTCGCCATGCCCAACGGCGTTCTCGCCCGCCTCACCTGGCCCGGGTTCCTCGAGTTCACCATCACCAGCCCGGTACACGACGTCGTCATCTGGACGCTGCCGGAGCAATCACTGTCCGTAGAGGCCCAGTCCGGCCCACCCGACGGCCTCAACACCGAACCCCGGCTGGTCACGCCCGACTCACCCCTCGATATCCGCGTCGATTGGACCTGGCAGCGCCTGTCGCAGAGCTGACAGCTCGACCGGTCCGGCGCCAACGACCAGCGCCCCACCGCGTTCGAGGGCCGAGTAGCGCAGTACCGCAACCGATTACGGTGGCTGAGTGCCGATCACGTTCGCCCACCCGATTGCGGTGCTGCCCTTTGCCAGGCACCTTCCCCTTGCCGCCCTCGTCGCCGGGTCTGTCGCCCCGGATGTCGTCTACTACCTGCCGGTGTCGCTGTCCGGCTCCACGACCCACTCGGTCATCGGGATCCTGTGGTGGGACCTGCTGGTCGGTCTCGTGGTGCTGTCGGCATTCCGCTTCTCCGAAGGCCCTGCCGGTGCGCTGCTGCCCTTGTCGCTATCCGTCCCGGCTGGTTCCGGACGGGCGTGGCGCGGCGTGGCGCGGACCGTTACCGCCGTTCTCGTCGGCGCCGCGACACACGTACTCTGGGATTCCTTCACTCAGACAACGGGTTTCGCTGTCCAGCACTGGGATGTCTTGCGGACGACGGTCGTCGAGCCACACAAGACCTATAACGTCCTCGGTTACGTCTGCTCTCTCGCCGGAACGGCGGCTCTCGCCTATCTCTTGGTGCGCCGAACCCGCCGCACCGCCGCCGCTTCGATGCGGTGGCGGTGGGCCGTCATCGCCGTTCTCCTCGCGGCGGCCACGATCGGCGCGGGGCTCGCTGTCGACGATCCGGTCACGCGAGTCAGCACCTACGACCTGGTTCGCCACACGATCGTCGGTGCCGCCCAGGCGACTGCTTGCGCCTGGGTGATCTACGCCGTGCTGTGGCATATCGGTGCGAGTCGAGCACGGCCATCGGGGCGAGCGGATGCCGCGGAAGGGTAAAGGCGACGCCGCCTGCCGCCGCCCCACTCCTCACCGTCGTGGCCTCACCGGCCTGCGCGCCCAGCGCGGCGCATAAGCCTGCATGGTTGAGCAACGGCACGGCAAGCCAACCGTGGTCGGCTCAGGCCAGGTCTTCGATTTTCGCGGCCAGTTCGGCGCCGGTGAGTGGCTCGCGGGCGATGACGGCGATGGTGTCGTCGCCGGCGATGGTGCCGACGATGTAGGGCAGGGCGGCGCGGTCGAGGGCGCTGGCCAGGAAGTGGGCGGCGCCGGGTGGGGTGCGCAGGACGGCGAGATTGCCGCTGGCGTCGGTGGAGACGAGCAGGTCACCGAGGAGTTTGGACAGGCGGCCGGTGCCACCGGTGACACCGCGGACGGGGCTGCCGTCCTCGGGGACGATGTAGACACCCGCGCCGCCGTCGGCTGCCCGCAGCTTCACCGCGCCGAGTTCGTCGAGGTCACGCGACAGGGTGGCCTGGGTGGTTTCGATGCCCTCGGCCGACAGCAGCGCGGCGAGTTCGGTCTGGCTGCGGACCGAGTGGGAGGTCAGCAACTCGATGATGCGCGACTGGCGGCCGGCGCGGGTGCGGGCGATCGCGGGCGAACCCTTCTCGGGTGCACTCATGATCGCACGGCCTCCACACCGGCCCCGGTTCGCGGTCTCACGCGGCGGCTTTCGCGAGCAGCCACACCAGCAGCGCCTTCTGCGCGTGCAGGCGGTTCTCGGCTTCGTCCCAGACCACGCTGTGTCCGCCGTCGAGCACCTCGTCGGTGATCTCCTCGCCACGATGGGCCGGAAGACAGTGCAGCACAATCGCTTCCGGTTCGGCGTGAGCGAGCAGCTCGGTATTGAGCTGGAACGGGCGGAACGGACCGACGCGGTCGAGACCGTCGTTCTCCTGACCCATGGAGGTCCAGGTGTCGGTGACGAGCACGTCGGCGCCGGTCGCGCCGACCACCGGGTCACCCGTGACCGACACAGTCGCACCGGTTTCCGCGGCCCGCTTGGCGGCGGCGTCCAGGATCCACGGCAGCGGCTCGAAGCCCGCGGGCGCGGCCACGGTCACGTTCATTCCGGCGGTCACACCACCGAGCAGCAGCGAGTGCGCCATATTGTTGGCGCCGTCACCGAAGTAGGTGAGGTTGCGCCCGGCGAGCGAACCCTTGCGCTCGCTGATCGTCTGCAGATCGGCGAGCACCTGACAGGGATGGAACTCGTTGGACAGCGCGTTCACCACGGGAACCGTTGCGGTGACCGCCATCTCGTCCAGGCGCGACTGTTCGAAGGTCCGCCACACGATGGCGTCGACGTAGCGCGAGAGCACGCTGCCGGTGTCGCCGAGGGTTTCCTCACGACCCAGCTGGGTGTCGCGGCCGTCGACGACCACGGCGTGGCCGCCGAGCTGAGCGATGCCGAGCTCGAACGAGAAGCGGGTGCGGGTGGAGTTCTTCTCGAAGATCACCCCGACCCCGCGTGGGCCGTCCAGTGGCCGGTACGCGAAGGGGTCCTTCTTCAATTCGGCGGCGATGGCGAGGATTTCGGCCTGCTCGGCCTGGGTCACATCGTCGTCGCGCAAGAAATGACGCAGGGTCATGCGGTCGCTCCCTTAGCATCGGCGGCGGCCTTGTCGAGGATCTCGGGCAGGTCGGCGACGAAATTGTCGGCCTGGGTTTCGGTGAGCACCAGGGGTGGTGCCAACCGGATCACGTTGGGCTTGGCGGGGTTCAGCAGGTAGCCGGCCTCGCGCGCCCGTTCGTCGACATAGGCGGAGATGTCGTTTTTCAGCACGATGCCGATGAGCAGGCCCGCGCCACGCACGTGGTCGATTTCAGGGTGTTCGAGCAGGGCGATCCCATCGCTGAGTCGCTTGCCGATCCACTCCACATGGGTCAGCAGGTCCTCGGAGTCGATCGTCCGCAGCACCGCCAATGCCGCTGCGGCGCACACGGGATTGCCGCCGAAGGTGGTGCCGTGCAGGCCGGGCGTGAGCAGTTCGGCGGCCCGGCCCTGCGCCAGCACGGCGCCGATCGGCAGACCACCGCCGAGGCCCTTGGCCAGGGTGATCGCGTCGGGCACGATGCCCGCCGCCTGGTGCGCGAAAAACGTTCCGGTGCGGCCGATTCCGGTCTGCACCTCGTCGAGGATCAGCAATGCCCCGGCCCGCGAGGTGATCTCGCGCGCCCGAGCCAGGTAGTCGTGCGGCGGGACCACCACACCGCTCTCCCCCATCATCGGCTCGAGGAACACCGCGGCGGTGTCGGAATCGACGACGGCTTCGAGTGCGGCGGCGTCACCGTAGGGCACGTGCACGACACCGGGCGGCATCGGCTCGAACGGCGCCCGCTTGGCAGCCTGACCGGTCAGGGCGAGCGCGCCCATGGTGCGCCCGTGGAACGCTTCCTCGGCGGCGACGATCTTGGACCGCCCGGTGAGCCGCGCGATCTTGAACGCGGCTTCGTTGGCCTCGGTGCCGGAGTTGCAGAAGAACGCTTTGCCCTCGCCGTCGCCGAAGTGGGCAAGCAGCTTCTCGGCGAGCTCGATCACGGGCTCGCTGGCGTACAGGTTCGACACGTGGCCGAGCGTGCCGAGTTGCTGGGTGACCGCTTCCAGGATGGCGGGGTGGGCGTGGCCGAGGCTGTTGACCGCGATGCCACCGAGGAAGTCGATGTAGCGCTTGCCGTCGGCGTCGTAGAGCACCGCACCGGCGCCGCGTACCAGCGCGACCTTCGGGGTGCCGTAGTTGTCCATCATCGCGGCCGACCACCGCTGCTGCAGCATCTCTGTTTCGCTCATGATTGCGTTCCATCCGGTGCCCCGGCGGGGGTCACCATGGTTCCGATTCCTTCTCCGGTGAACAGTTCCAGTAGTACCGAATGCGGCACGCGCCCGTCGATCACGTGGGCACTGGGGACCCCGCCGAGCACGGCGCGCAGACACGCTTCCATCTTCGGCACCATGCCCGCATCCAGGCGCGGCAGCAACTTCGCCAACGCGTCGGCGTCGATCCGGCTGGTCAGCGAGGAGCGGTCCGGCCAGTCGGTGTAGAGGCCCTCGACGTCGGTGAGCACGACGAGTTTCTCCGCGCCGATGCCCTCGGCCAGTGCGGCGGCGGCGGTGTCGGCGTTGATGTTGTGCACCACGCCGTCGGCGTCGGGGGCGATGGTGGAGACCACCGGGATGCGGCCCGCGTCGATCAGGTCGAGCACAGCGCCGGGGTTGACCTCGGTGACGTCGCCGACCAGGCCGATATCGGTGGCGACGCCCTCGACCGCTACGGTGCGCCGGGTGGCGGTGAACAGGTGCGCGTCCTCGCCGGAGATGCCGACCGCGTACGGGCCGTGCGCGTTGATCAGCCCGACGAGCTCACGGCCCACCTGACCGAACAGCACCATCCGCACCACGTCCATCACCTCGGGGGTGGTGACACGGAAGCCGCCGCGGAATTCACCTTCCATCCCGAGCCTTTTCAGCATGGCGTTGATCTGCGGGCCGCCGCCGTGCACCACCACGGGGTGCACGCCGACAGTGCGCAGAAACGCCATGTCGGCGGCGAATGCCGACTTGAGTTCATCGTCGATCATGGCGTTGCCGCCGTATTTCACGACGACGATCTTGTCGCGGAACTTTTGCAGCCACGGCAGCGCGTCGGCGAGCACGTGCGCCTTGTCCAGTGCCGAAAGGGTGTGCACCACACTGCTACTCATGAGCTGTACGCCGAGTTCTCTTCGACGTAGGCGTGCGAGAGGTCGGTGGTGCGCACCATCGCGGTGCCCTCGCCCACCTTGAGCTCGATCAGCACGTCGACGTCTTCGCCGGACAGGTCGACCTCGCGGGCGCCGGGCGCGCCGACACTGTCGACGCAGACCGGATTGCCGTTGAACGACACCGCGATCCGGTTCGGATCGAGGGTCACCGGCGCGATGCCGACCGCGGCGAGCACGCGACCCCAATTCGGATCGGAGCCGAACAGCGCGGTCTTGACCAGACTGTCGCGGGCGACGGCGCGGGCGACGGTCAGCGCCTCGTCCTCGGAGATCGCGCCGGTGACGGTGACCTGGACCCGCTTGGTGACGCCCTCGGCGTCGGCCATCAGCTGCGCGGCCAGGTCGTCACAGACGGTGAACACCGCGGCGTCGAGCTCTTCCTGCGAGGGCGCGACCCCGCTGGCGCCGTTGGCCATGAGCAGCACGGTGTCGTTGGTGGAGCAGGAACCGTCGACGTCGAGCCGGTCGAAGGTGTATTTCGTGGCCTTGCGCAGCGCGGAGTCGAGCTGGTCGGGCGTGGCGACGGCGTCGGTGGTGAGCACGACGAGCATGGTGGCCAGCGACGGCGCGAGCATGCCCGCGCCCTTGGCCATACCGCCGACGTTCCACTTGTCCTCGCTGTGGAACGCCGACTCCTTCGGGACGGTGTCGGTGGTCATGATGGCGTGGGCGGCGTCGGAGCCACCCGACATGCCGCCGCCCATCTCGTGCACGATCTCGGTGATCGCCGGAATCAGCTTGTCCATCGGCAGGCGGTCACCGATGAGCCCGGTCGAGCAGACCGCGATCTCACCCGCGCCCGTCTCGGTGCCCCAATTGCTCAGTGCCGCGGCGAGTTCCTCGGCGGTCTTGTGGGTGTCCTGGAAACCGCCGTGGCCCGTGCAGGCGTTCGCGCCGCCGGAATTCAGGATCACCGCGCGCAGGTGACCGGTCTTCAGCACCTGCTGCGACCACAGCACCGGCGCGGCCTTGACCTGATTGCTGGTGAAGACACCGGCCGCCGAGTACTCGGGGCCCTCGTTGAGCACCAGCGCGAGGTCGGGCTTGCCGCTGACCTTGAGGCCGGCCGCGATGCCCGCCGCGCGGAACCCCAGCGGCGCGGTGACGCCCTGGGTGTGGATCAGTTTGCCGTGGTCCGGGGTCTGCGGATCAGGGGTCGTCACGGTGCCACTCCTACGGTGGAAAGTCCTGCGGTCTCGTCGAATCCGACGGCCAGATTCATCGATTGCACCGCGGCGCCCGCGGTGCCCTTGGTCAAGTTGTCGATCGCGCCGATCACTACGAGCAGACCCGCGTCGGCGTCGACGGTGACCTGCAGGGTGATGGCGTTGGAGCCGAGCACCGAACCGGTCTGCGGCAGTACGCCTTCGGGCAGCAGGTGCACGAAAGGTTCGTCGGCATACGCCTTTTCGTAGACGGCACGTGCCTGCGCGGCATCGACCTTCGTCGGGGCGGTGCAAGTGGCGAGGATGCCGCGCGGCATCGGCGCGAGCACCGGGGTGAACGACACCGAGACGTCGACGCCGCCTGCGGCTTTCAGGTTCTGCGCGATCTCGGGGGTGTGCCGGTGGGCTCCCGCGACACTGTAGGCCCGAACGCTGCCCATCACCTCGGAACCGAGCAGACCGACATCGAGCTTGCGTCCCGCACCCGAAGTACCGCTCACCGCAACCACATTCACCGCGGGCTCGATGATCCCGGCGGCGATCGCCGGGGCCAGCGCCACACTCGACACGGTCGGATAGCAGCCGGGAACGGCGATCCGCCGGGCGCCGGTGAGCTTCGCCCGCGCACCGGGCAGTTCGGGCAGACCGTAGGGCCAGCTGCCCGCGTGGGGGCTGCCGTAGTACTTCTCCCAGGCGGCGGCGTCGGTGAGCCGGTAGTCGGCGCCGCAGTCGATGATGACCGTCTCGTCGGACAGCGCTTGCGCGATCGCGCCGGACTGGCCGTGTGGGAGGCCGAGGAACACGATGTCGTGACCGGCCAGGATGTCGGGGGTGGTCTCGTCGAGGATCCGGTCGGCCAGCGGCAGCAGGTGCGGCTGTAGCGCGCCCAGCGCGGTACCCGCGTTGGAACCGGCGGTCAGCGCCCCGATCTCGAGGCGCCCCGCTCGGTATTCGGGATGCCCGAGCAGTAGTCGCAACACTTCGCCACCGGCGTATCCACTCGCACCGGCAACCGCCACCCGCAACACGGGTCCTCCCGACGAATCAACCATGTGATGATTATGCACGACTATGCAAGCTCATTCATGAGCGGGTGTGACCGACTTCGCCTCCGACGCCCCGATCAGGCGTGCTACCAGCGGAAACACCAGAACCGTCGTCGCGCCCGCCGCAACCAGGATCGAGGCGACATCGGCGGTCAACAGGCCGGTCTGGGTGGCGACCTGGGTCACCGCGACGATAATCGGCAGTCCGGTCGCGGCATAGAGGGCCAATTCGACGCGCTCGCGTCCGGTCGTCAGGTTGTCCCCGCGCGGCACGAACCGCTCGCTCAGCCAGACGGGCAAGCCGCGTGCGATCGCGATGGTGACCACGAACCACAGCCACAGCGCCGGATTCCGCCCGACCGCCGCGACATCGATACCCATCCCCGACACCACGAAGAACACCGGGATCAGCAGCCCGTACCCGATGGCCTCCAGCGACGAGTCCACATCCGGGTGCCCCGCCGCGATGAGGCGCCGCAGAATCATGCCCGCGGCGAACGCGCCGAGCACCACATCCAGATCGAAGACCTCGGCGACCACCATCAGCACCAAGAGCAGCAGCACCACCCCGCGCACCGGCAGTTGCGAGGTACCGCCGCCCAGCTTGGCCATCGCGGCGCCGAGATCAGGGGTGCGGTCGAGCATCCGCAGCGGCACGAATCCGACGACCACGGCCGCCGCCACGAACATCAACACGACCACCACCGCACTGCCCGCATCTCTACTGGTGAGCAGCACCGACATCGCCACGATCGGCCCCAGCTCACCCACCGCGCCGTGCGTCATCACCGCCCGGCCCAGCGGTGAGTCGACGATTCCCGCCTGCTTCAGAATCGGCACCAGGGTGCCCAGCGCCGTGGAGGTCAGCGCGATGGCGACCGCGACGCGCGTGCCGCTCGACGTGTCCGTCGCCACCAGGACAATCGCGACAGCGAACACCAGACACACGATCCACACGACCCACGCCGTCCGCCCCGATCGGCCACCCAGCAATCGCGGATCGAGCTCGTAGCCCGCCAGCAGGAACAGCATCCCCAGTCCCAGCTCGCTGACCAGGTCGACACCGCCCGCGCTGCTCGCCCACCCGAGCACATGCGGCCCGACCACCGCGCCGGCCACCAGCAGGATCACCACATCCGGCAGGTACCCGCGCACCAGTCTCGACAGCAGCGGCGCGACCACCGCGATGAGTGCGATCCAGAACAGCGAGACGATCGGCGAGGGATCGCCGACACCAGCGGACGCGAGCAGATCCATGCGGCTCATCGTGGCACAGCGGCACGTCCGATCTCCGAAACCGCGCGGCCGATCGTCACCCCACTATCGGCAGCCGGTCGTCGGCGGTGCCCGGTTCCGGCAGCAGGTGGGCGAGCAGGAGTTTGATCAGCAGGACGGGTCCGAACCAGAGCAGGAACGTGGGAACCGTGAGCACGGCAGTGGTGATCGTGGTACCGAAGACAGTGGCGGCGAAGGCAACCGGTGTGCGGAGGTCGTGCGGCACCGCGGTCACCACGACGGCGGCCACGACGACGAGCCCATAGATCGCGGCCGCCGTCCACCAGCCGAACCCGGGCACCACCAGTGCGAGCAGGAACGGCTGGCCGTGGATCGCCACGAACGCGAGGTGGTGGCGGGCGTCGCGGCCGGGCCGATGGAACCAGCGCTTCGCCGATGCCGTCGCGTTCACGACCGCGCCGCCGAACAGGTCGAAGCCGACGAGCGCGACCACGGCGATCACCAGCGCGGACCCGCCCGTGTGCCCGGCGAGCAGACCGGCTGTCGCGCCACCGGCCACCGCCGCCGAATAGCACAGGGTGGCTTCACTTCTCGTCGCGTTCGGGGCGATCAGCCGGTCGGTGATCGTCATCGCCGCAGACCGTCCACGCACACGGCCACGAGGGGTTCGGCCAGGTCGGCGAACCGGACCTGATCGTCGGCGAGCCACTGCACCAAGCACCCTTCGATCGCGCCGACGATCACCGCCGCGTGCCCCTCCCCGATCCCCGCCCGCAACTGCCCCTCGGCGCCCGCCTCGCGCAGCAACTCGGCGATCGCCGCGCGGTAGTCCGCGTACACGGCGGCCATATCGATCGGCGTGCGGGCGGCCCACACATCCAGCAGCACGCGCGCGTGGTCGGGATGAGCCGCCAGCATCGTGACCGTCGCCCGGATCAGCTCGGCCAGCCGATCCAGCGCCGACCCGGTCGCGGGAATCGCGAGCTGCTCCTGCGCGCGAGCGCGGTACTGGTCGAACGCCGCGGTCAGCAGCTCCTCCCTACTGCTGACCGCGAGGTAGACACTGCCTTTCGCGACACCGGCCTCGGCCGCGACATCCTCGATCCGGGACGAGGCGAACCCCTTGCGCGCGAACACCCGAACGGCCGCATCCAGGATTTCGGTGCGCCGGGCATGCACATCCACTCTCTTCGGCATGTTCCGATTATGACTGACCAGACAGTCATAATCAACACGCCGTCGACTGAGGGCCGCCGCCGAACAGCGCTCTCGGCGTCCCGAGGGTTTCGTGGAGACCGGATTCACCGGTCGATGTCAGGCGGACGGCGCGACCGGCGCCGGAACGGGCGATCCAGCCGAGACCGTTCGCGCGGGCATGCGCGGCGAGATTACTCAGTGCTTGCGGACGATCGTTTCGCCTGCGCCGGGTTTCCAGACGGTGATGTCGAGGTGGTCGTCGCTGGTCTCGACGGTGGATGCCCCGGTGAGATCGGCGACGTAGAAGTGGTCGAACTTCTCGCCGCGGATGTCGAAACCGCTGTCGTCGAACAGCTTTTGGGCGAAGCGGGCATGGACCGCCTCGTCGTGCAGATCGGCGACGGTGCCGAAGAGTTTCGCATCGCCGTCGGAGACCATGGTGTCGACGGTGGCGGTGTGCAGGCAGAAGCGCGGGTCGCGGGCGAGGTCGTCGAATTTTCGGGTGTTCGGCATGCCGGCCAGCACGAGCATGCCTTCGAAGATCATCGGTTCGATCGGGCTGATGCGAGGCGATCCGTCGGCGCGCAGAGTGCCGAGCATGCACAGGTTGCCGGTGGCCTGGCGCCGGCGCAGGAACAGCGCGGCGATGGTGGGTGCTTCTTCGGTGAATTGGCTCCACGTGGTCATATCTCGTACGGTACGACGCAACCTTGACATCCTGTGTCAGGTTTTGCGGCTAGTCTCGGGATATGCGAGCGAGCAGGCTGGTGCAGCTGCTGCTCCTGTTGCAAGCGGGCGGCGGCGCGACCGCGAGCCAGCTGGCCCGGGAGCTGGAGGTGTCGGTGCGCACGGTGTACCGGGACGTGGAGGCGCTGTCGGCGGCGGGCGTTCCGGTGTACAGCGAGCCGGGACGCGGCGGCGGTGTGCGGTTGATCGACGGCTACCGCACCCGGCTCACCGGCCTCACTTCCGACGAAGCCGACGCTGTCCTCCTCGCCGGCCTCCCCGGTGCCGCTGCAGACCTGGGCCTCGGCACCGTCCTGGCCACCGCCCAGCTGAAAATGCTCGCCGCCCTCCCGCCGGAACTCCGCGGCCGGGCCACCCGAATCGCCGAACGCGTCCACATCGACATGCCCGGCTGGTTCCAGCGTCCCGACGAAACCCCCACCCTCGCCACGGTTGCCGACGCCCTCTGGCACGACCACCGCCTCGCGATCACCTACCGCCGCCGCGACCGCACGGTCGAACGGACACTCGACCCGCTCGGCCTGGTCATGAAGGCAGGCACCTGGTACCTGATCGCCCGCGACCGATCCGATATCCGCTCCTACCGGGCGAGCCGGATCGCCACCGCCGAGCCCACCGGCGAATCCTTCAGCCGCCCGGCCACTTTCGACCTCGCCGACCACTGGCAATCCGCGGCCGAGGAGTTCGCGCGATCAATGCTGCGAGTCAGCGCACGCTGCCGGATCGCCACCGACCGGCTGAGCCTGCTGCGCCTCATGAACGACCCGGCGGCAGTGCGCGAGGCCCTCGCATCCGTGGGAACCCCCGACGCCGACGGCTGGACCGACATCACGATTCCCGCCGAGTCCTACGAAGTCCTGGCCCACGCCCTACTCCCCCTCGGCGAACACATCGAAGTCCTCGGCCCACCCGAACTCCGCACGGCCATGACCGCTACCGCCGCAGCCATGCTCGCGCGCTACCACCGATCGACGGGCACATAGGCAACGCCCTAGTGCATCGACGCCGACAAAACGTCCGCCTCATTCATCGAGCCGGACGACTGAACTCGACGCAGTCCGGGCATTCGTCCACGAGCGGGTGGGTGCAGCGCAGAACGTGGGCGAGGAAGTCGATGGTTCGGGTGAGATCGTCGACGCGAGCTTGCAGTTGCGCTTGTTTGTCCGCGATCAGTGCCACCCGGCGGGTGCGGGACCTGGTCACGAACAGATCTTTGATCTCGGCCAGGGACAGCCCGGCACGTTGGCAGAGCTGGACGAGACGGGCTCGGACGATCAGTTCGCCGTCGTAGATTCGTTGACCGCCGGACGCGCGGGGTGGAACGAGTACGCCCGCGTCCTCCCAGTGACGCAGGACGTGAGTGGCGACGCCCAGTTCGGCGGCGGCGTCACCGATGCGACGCGACTCTGCGGTATCCGACACATTCGCCCCTTTACTTCAGGTCGACCTGAAGTATTAGCTTAGTTCGCATGGGACACAACGGTAATCGGACACTGATGATCGACTCGGTCGCGGCACCGGACCTGTGGCGGTGTTGCCGAGCGGTGGGGTCGGCGGTGACGGGTGCCGTGCGGCCACGACGACCCGACCGCCGGTTCCTCGCGTCGCTGCCCGACAGCGGCCTGCCCCGCGGCACGGCGACAGTCGAGCTGACAGTTCTGGCGCAGAATGCCAGGAGTGTGCCGACGGCGGCCGTCGTCGAAGGCCTGTTCACCCCGCGGCGGATCGAGTCCGCGATGACGGCTTTCGTCGTCCGGCATCCCGAGGCGACCTTTCTTGTCGACCCCGGCATCTGCGTCGATGTCAACGGCCAGGCGGTGGTCGAACTCCCCCAGGTTCTGCGGCTCGCGGTGACGCCGCCGAAGGACGTCCTCGATATCCGAGAGTCCCTGCACCGCAGTGGTATCGAGGCGCACGCCATCGACTTCGCGCTACCGACACACCTGCACTGGGACCATATCGCCGGCCTCCTCGATCTGCCCGGGCTGCCACTGCGGCTCCACCGACCCGAACACAGCTGGGCGATGGCGGGTCCGGTGGCGCCGGTCGGCGGTGTGCGGCGAGCCGTTCGTGAACGACCGCTCGACTGCTACGAGCTCGACGGTCCGCCCGTTCTCGCCTTCGCCCGCAGCCACGACCTGTTCGGCGACGGCGCGGTCATGCTCGTCGACCTGTCCGGTCACACCCCCGGCAGCATCGGCTTGCTCTTACGCACCGAACGCGGACCGGTGCTGCTCGCGGGAGACGCGATCTGGCACAACCTCCAGGCCGAGGAACTGCGGCAGAAGTCGGGCTATCCGGGCATGCTGGCCGACGACAACCGCACCGAGACCTGGCGAACCGTCCACCGCCTGCATGCGATCCGCGGCGCCGTCCGCATCATTCCCAGTCACGACCATCGGGCGGCGTGCGCATGGAACGAGGACGCGCACTCGCACCGGCCGAGCGAGATCTGACCAGCTCGTTCCGACGCTCACCGCCGCTCTGATTCTGTCTGCCTGCACGACGAGCGGGCGGGTGCGGGCACCCCTCATAGCGGCCAACAGCACCGCCGTGACGACGAACCAGACGACCGCCGGGTCAGGCTTCAAGGCTGTCGGCGGAACGGCCGCTGAGCGCGTCTCAGCAGGTCCAGTCGAGAACCTCTGCCATCGAACGGAGCTGGGTCGATGTGGGCGTGAGGCGTAATGCCGTGTTGCGCAGGACAACCAGGGGCCGCGCGGACAGTTGGGCGATGGTGCCGATCCGGGCGGAGCGTCCGGCGATCATCTGGGTGCGCGGGCGGCGTTCTCGGTCATAGCGAGCGAGGCCGTCGGACTCGCCTGCCAGCTGGGCAAGGACCACCGCGTCTTCGAGGGCTTGGCAGCCGCCCTGGCCGAGGTTCGGCGTCATCGCGTGGGCGGCGTCGCCGAGCAGGGCGACGCGGCCCGCGGTGAAGGTGGGCAGGGCAGGTAGGTCGTAGATATCGTTGTGCAGCACCGTGTTCGGGTCCGCGGCGGCGAGCAGGGCGGGGATCGGGTGGTGCCAGTGCTCGAAGAGATCGCGGACTTCGGCCAGGCTGCCGGTGGTGTTTTCGGGGGCGTTGTAGACGGCGAAGCAGTAGACGCGACCGTCCGCGAGCGGGGCAATGCCGAAACGCGCCCCGCGACCCCAGGTTTCGCCGAATTCGGTGAGCGGCTCATCGACGTCGACCACGGCGCGCCAGACGGTGTAGCCGGCGTAGCGCGGTGCGACTTCGCCGCAGACCGCACGTCGGACGACACTGTGAATCCCGTCGGCACCGACGACCAGATCGGCGGATGAGGTGCCCGCCGAGTGGACCACTGTCCCGTCGGCGAGCACCTCGCGCACCGTGACGCCGGTGCGCACAATGCCGTCATCGAGCGCCGCGCGCAGAATGTCCAACAGCCGGGCACGGTGGATCACGACCGGAGCTCCGAACCGCGCGCGCAACGTCGCCACATCGGTGCGCGAGAGCCATCGCCCACGGTCGTCTCGAATTCCGGCCGACACTTCCGCCATTCCCCGCGCACGGACCGTCTCACCGACGCCGAGAGCGTCCAGCGCGCGTAAGGCGTTGGACCACAGGGAAATCCCGGATCCCACCTCCGCGACCTCCGGCGCTCGTTCCAGCACCTGAACAGACCAACCCCTCGCGGCCAGCGCGAGCGCCGCGGCCAGTCCGCCGATTCCGCCACCGACGACGATTGCTGTAGACATCGCGCACTCCCTCGTTTCAGGTACCACCGTGACTGTACTACGGCTGTAGTGCCAGACACTATGAATGTAGTGCGTCTCACTACGGGCGTAGTATCGACACGTGGTTACCAAACGCGAGCAGGTCCTCGATGCCGCTATCGAGGTACTTGGCACCGGCGGGTCGCGTGCGCTGACTCACCGCGCGGTGGACCGGACCGCCGACCTGCCGCCGGGTTCGACGTCCAACTACTTCCGTACTCGCGAAGCGCTGCTCTGTGGTGTCGCGGAGCGCCTCGAGCAGCGCGATCACGCCGACTGGGAGACGCTGAACCGCACACTGGGCCCCGCCACGGTGGAGCACCTCATCGACGGCCTCGCCCTGTTCGTCACTCATGCGACAACCACCGACCGCATCCGCACACAGGCACGCCTAGCCCTGTTCGGCGAGTCGCAGACGATGCCCACTCTCGCCGAATCAGTGCATCGAGGCCACCAGCGGCTGCGTGCCTGGGCCGTCGAGATGGCCGCGGCTGTCGGCCTGGCCGCGACCGATACCGGCATTCTCGTCGACTATCTGGACGGCGCCGTCGTACACCGGCTGACCGGCGCGGAGGCGGGCAAGGACCCGCGCGAAGCGCTCGCCCGGCTGACGCGCGCGCTACTGGCCTGATCGATCTCGCCCGGCATTTCCCGACTTTCGTCTAGGCAGGTCGTGGCCGTTCGTCGGATCCGGCCCCGGCGCACCGCTTCTAGCGTTCAGCTATGCATCGTGTACTGATCACGGCCGCCATTCTTGTCGGCCTAGTCGCCGCGTCGAGTGCGGCCGCCGCGCCTGCCTCGGCCGAGTTCTCTCCTGCTGCCATCGACGCCTATCTAGCGGACGCGATGGATTCGACCGGGCTGCCGGGGGTGTCGCTGGTGGTCACCCGTGGCGACAGTGTTGTGTATGCCACCGGGGCGGGGCGGGATTCGCGCGGGGAGGCGATGACGGCGGATTCGCCGATCCGGATCGCTTCGCTGAGCAAGTCGATCACGGCGACCGCGGTGATGATGCTGGTCGACGACGGGCGGCTCGCACTGGATGCGCCGGTGGTCGCGCAGTTGCCCGAGTTTCGGATGTCCGATCCTCGAGCGGAGCGGATTACCGTGCGGCACTTGCTGAATCAGACCTCGGGGCTGTCGGATCGGACGGTGGACATCGGTGCCACCGACGAGGCGCGGTCACTGACCGACTACGTCGCCACCTTGCGCACCGGCACGCTGGGCGCCGAGCCGGGGAGCCGCTGGGCCTATTGCAATGTCAATTACGACATCGCGGCACGATTGGTGGAGGTGGCCAGCGGCCGCAGCTTCGGCGACTTTCTGCGGGAGCGGGTCTTCGGCCCGCTGGGTATGACCGCCAGCGGCACCGATGCCGACCTGTCGGCACCGCCTGGCTTCAATTCACTGTTCGGGCAGTGGATTTCGCGGCCCGATCTGCTCGGATTCGAAGGCGGCGGAGCAGGTTCGGTCATCACCACGGCAGCGGACATGGGCCGATGGCTGATCAGTAACACCGGTAACGGCCCGCAGCTCGTCACCGCGCAGAGCCTGACGACTATGCACACCCCGGCCCTGCATCGATACGGAATGGGTTGGGGCACCGAGGAAGAAGGAGATCTGCTCGTTCATTCCGGAAACCTGTTCACCTACAACGCCGCGCAGGGGATCGACCCGGACACCGGATACGGCTTCGCGGTGATGACCAACAGCGCCGGACTCGCCGATGACACCTACCCGATCATGCTCGGGCTCGCCGCGATGAGCCGCGGCGAGACACCGGAAACGCCTGGCGGCACCCGAGGGTGGACCGAGGTCGCGCTCGCGGTGACCGCGATGACGGCACTCGGACTCGGCGTACTCGGTGCCATCCGGGCGCGACGGTGGGCGCGCGCCAGGCTCGGGAAATCGAACTGGTGGACTGGCGCGCGCCTGTTGCCCGCGCTGATTCCCGTCCTGCTGTTCGCCGGTTTCCCCGCGGTCATCTCGATCATCATGGGCGGGCGAACGGTCACCTGGGCGCAACTGACCTACTACGCGCCGCTCCCGATCGCGGTCGGCATCGCAGGCGCGGCCGGGCTGGTCACCATGGTGGCTCGGCTGCATCAGCTGCGATCGGTAGGGTCGGGAGAATGAGGAACGGGGCCGCGCTGGTGCTGCTCGCGGGAGCAACCCAGATCAACGGGCTGTTCCTCGACGATCTTCCGCTGTGGCGGCAGGTGCTGTATCTCGTGCTCGCCGTACCCGCCTACCTGCACGGACGGCGGCTGCCGTTCCCGCACGAATGGACGGTGCTCGCCGCGCTGGCGGCGCCGGGGGTGGTGCTCACGCTGGTCGACTTCTCGGTCGGCAGCGGCGTGCTCGCATCGTTCGTTCTCGCCTGCGCGCTGCCCTGGTCGGCGGGCCGGTTCCGGCGTCAGCAGGCCGAACTGCTCACGGCGAGCGCCGAGCGCGTCACCCATCTCGAACAGGAGCAGCGGCTGATCACCGAGCGCGCCGAACTGCGCGAACGCACCAGGATCGCCGCGGACATCCACGACAGCCTCGGCCACGATCTGGCGCTGATCGCCTTGCGAGCCGGTGCGCTGGAACTGGCCGGTGACCTGTCCGAGCGGCACCGACAGGCGGCGGCCGAGCTGCGGGCATCCGCGGCGACAGCCACCGATCGGCTCCGCAACACGATCGGGGTGCTGCGTCGGGCGGGCCCGATCGACCCGCACATCGAGCACGTCACCACGGTGGTCGACAATGCCCGCCGCGCCGGAATGATCGTCACGACACAGGGTTTCGACGGGGATCCGATGCCGCCGCTCGTCGAGCGGACCGTGTCCTACATCGTGCGCGAGTCACTGACGAACGCGGCGCGCCATGCCCCCGGCGCCGAAGTCGTGATCCGCGTGCGGCGCACCGCGACACTGGTCGAGGTGACGATCGACAACCAACGCAGTGCGTCGATCGGCGCCATGCCATCCCCCGCACCCGGCATGGGCCACAACCACCTGTCGGACAGTCCACCGGATGCGGCGACCGGGGTCGGTCTCGCAGGTCTGCGGGACCGAGTCCACTTGCTGGACGGCACATTTCACGCCGACTCCGAGAACGACCGATTCGTCGTCCGGGCTCAGATCCCGCTCGACCGGAACAGGGGAAGCCGATGACGATCCGGGTGCTGCTCGCCGACGACGAACCGTTGATCCGCGCCGGAGTCAAGGCCATCCTGGCGACGGACTCGGAGATCGATGTGATCGCCGAGGCGGGCGATGGGCGCGAAGCGGTCGAGTTGGCTCGACACCACCGGCCAGACATCGCGCTCCTCGATATCCGCATGCCCCGGCTGGACGGCCTCGGTGCCGCCGCCGAGCTACGCGCCACCCTGCCCGCGACGGCGGTGGTCCTGCTGACCACCTTCGACGAGGACGACTACGTCGACGCCGCCATGACGCACGGCGTCGACGGTTTCCTGCTCAAGGCCGCCGACCCCCGTGAACTCCTCACCGGTGTTCGGGCCGTGGCGGGCGGCGCGGCCTATCTGTCCCCGCGAATCGCACAGAAGGTCATCGCGCGGTCCGGCAACGCCGCACCCGTTGTCACGGCGGCGCGCCGTCGCATCGAAGCGCTGACCGGCCGCGAACGGGACGTACTCGCGCTGGTCGGGCGTGGACTGTCGAACGCTGACATCGGCCGCAGTCTGTTCCTCGCCGAGGCGACGGTGAAATTCCACGTCAGCGCGATCCTGCGGCGACTCGGCGTGGACAACCGCGTGCAGGCCGCGATCCTGGCATACGAAGCCGGGCTGACCCGTGGGGACAGCCCGGCTTCCTGACAGGTGTCAGACGATCGAGAACAGCAGGGCGGCGACCGCGAAACTCACCACGGACAGAATGGTTTCCAGGACCGTCCAGGTTTGGAGGGTCTGCTTGACGGTCATGTTGAAGTACTTCGCGATGATCCAGAAGCCGCCGTCGTTGACGTGGCTGAGAATGATCGAGCCCGCCGCGATCGCCATGGCGATCAACGCGATCGACATCTGCGAGTAGTCCTGCTCGGCGACCAGCGGTGCGACGATGCCACCGGTGGTGACGATGGCGACCGTCGCCGAACCCTGCGCGATGCGCAGTCCGCAGCTGATCAGGTAGGCGAGCACGATGATCGGCAGACCTGCCGCCGACATCGTGTCGGCCAGCGCCGCGCCGATACCGGTGGCCGAGATGACCTTGCCGAAGAAGGCGCCCGCGCCGACCACCAGCAGCACCATGCCGACCGGCTTGAGCGATTCGGCGGTGATCGTGCTCAGTTCCTGCACCGTCGAGCCGCGCCGGATTCCGAGTAGATAGAACGCGACGAGCACGGTGATCAGCAGCGCGACGGCGGGGGTACCGAAGAAGGTGAGCACCTGCAGCAGCGCCGAATCCTTGTCCAGGAGTTGGTAACCGAAGGTGGCACCGAGGATCAGCACCAGCGGGATCGCGATGATCGCACCGATCAGCGCGACCGAAGGCGGCGCCTTCGTGACGACGGCGGTGCCGCCGGACCCCGCCGAGCTGTCGGCCTCGTCCGGTTCCAGTGGCACGAACTCCTCGGGCACCGACACCTGGACGCGCTTGCCGATGTAGGAACCCCAGACGATGCCCGCGGCGATGAAACCCGGAATACCGCAGACGAATCCCATCAGGATCAACCAACCCAGGCTCACCCCGAGCAGCCCACCGAGGGCGACGGGACCGGGGTGCGGCGGCAGGAACGCGTGCGTCATCGACAGCCCGGCCAGCATCGGCATCGCGTAGAGCACCAGCGAACGCCCACCACGCTTGGCGGCGACATAGATCAGTGGCGCGAGCACGAAGATGCCGATGTCGAAGAACACCGGGATGCCGAAGATCAGGCCGAGCAGGCCCATCGCGATGGGAGCGCCCTTCTCGCCGAACACCTTCAGCAGCTTGTCGGTGAGAACGTCGGCGCCACCGGACCTTTCGAGGATGGCACCGAGCACGGTACCGAGGCCGATGATCACCGCGATGTGGCCGAGGATGCCACCGAAGCCTGTTTCCAGTAGTGACTCACCGGCTTTGAGCGGTGTACCGACGATCTGGGAGATCGGCAGCCCGGCGGCCAGCGCCAGCAGGAGTCCGGTCAACAGCAGCGCGACGAACGGCTCCAGTTTGACCTTGATGATGGCGATGAGTAGTACTGCGATCGCGAGACCGCACAGCACCAGCAACCCGGGGGTGGTGGTGCGCAACCAGTCGACGGTGGCGCCCATGGAAAACCTCTCAATCAAGCGAATGAACGAAATGCGCGGCTTTGGAGCCGATGTGCGCCCAGCGCGCGGCCTCGACGTCGGACGGGGCGACCACTTCGGTGCCCGCGGTGACGGCGATCGCGCCCGCTCGGAGGAAGTCGCGGGCGTTGTGGGAATTGACCCCGCCCGAGGGGATCAGGAACATGTGCGGGAACGGCCCGAGCAGATCTTTGACGTACTGCGGACCCAGCGCGCGGGCCGGGAAGATCTTCACCGCCGCCGCCCCCATCTCCGCCGCGGCGAGGACCTCCGACGGTGTGAACGCACCCATGATGACCGGGATCGTGTGTGCCACAGCCACTTCCGCGACCTCGGGGCGCAATGCGGGTGTCACCAGGAACCGGGCACCTACCTCGATGGCGGCCTCGGCCTGCTCGCGGGTGGTCACGGTGCCGACCCCGATCACGGCGCCGGTGGCCGCGGTGGCCTTGCTGATCGCGTCGAGCACACCGAGGGTGGTGAAGGTCAGTTCGACCGCCCGCAGCCCGGCACCCGCGAGCGCTCCGGCGAGCGCGGCCGGGTCGGGGATGTCGGGGGCGCGGACCACCGTGAGAGCACGGTCCGCGCGGATCACATCCATGGCTTCCGACGACGAGCTGAGCAACGGGTTCATCGGGTCCGCTCCTTCGTGGTGTCAAGGCGCAGGGCACGACCGGCGCGTACTCCGGTCGCGGTGGCGTTCTCCACCGCGAATTCGCCGTTGACCAGCACGTGCTGGATACCGCGAGCCTGCTGTTTAGGGTGTTCGAACGTTGCCGTGTCGTGGATCGTCGCCGGATCGAAGACGACGAGGTCGGCGGCGTAACCGACTCGGATCAGGCCGCGTTCGGCCAGGCGGAGCCGGGCGGCGGGGCGGCCGGTGAGGTGGTGCACGCAGTCCTCGAGGCCGAGCACACCCAGTTCCCGGACGTAGCGCGAGAGGTAGCGCGGAAAGGTGCCCCAGGCGCGCGGGTGTGGTCGGGCGCCGACGAGCAGACCGTCGCTACCGCCCATGTGGCCGGGGTCGACCATGATCGCGCGCACGTTCTCCTCGTGGCCGACGTGCTGCAGGATCGTGGTGGCGAGTTGGTCGCGGCGCAGCAGGTCGAAGAACACGGCCACCGGGGCGATGCCCCGCTCGGCCGCGATCTCGGCGAGCGTGCGGCCCACCACGTCCGACAATGCGTCGTCGCCGACGCCGCTGATCTGGATGGTCTCCCATTCGACCGTGACGCCGTGGCAGCCGTCGGAGCCGTTGACGTCGACATCCTCGGTGATCCGCGCCCGCTCGGCCGGATCGTCGAGGCGGGCCAGTGCGGCGTCGGGCCCGCCGGACATTGCCCAGCTGGGCAGCAACGCGGACAGCGTAGTCGAGCCGGGCAGATAGGGATAGGTGTCGAGGGTGATGTCGCACCCGTCGGCGCGGCCCTGCGCGAGCATCGCGAGGAATTCCGGTGCGCGGCCGCGGTTCACGCCGAAGTTCATGGTGGCGTGGGTCAGGTGCAGCGCGCAGCCGGTGGCCTTCGCCAGGCCGATCATCTCCGCGTAGGCCTCGAGCGCGCCCGCGCCGTAGGAGCGGGTGTGCGGTGCGTAGAAGCCGCCGTAGGACGCGACCACTGCGCACAACGCGGCGAGTTCGCCGGTGTCGGCATACATTCCGGGGGTGTAGGTGAGCCCGCTGGACATGCCGACGGCGCCCTGTTCGAAGCCCTCTGCCAGCAGCGCGCACATCCGGTCGATCTCGGCGGTGGTGGCCGCCCGCTGCTCACTGCCGACCACGAGCATGCGCAGCGTGCCCTGCGGAACGAGGTAGGCGGCGTTGGGCGTGATCCCCTGGTCGAGGCGGTCCAGGTATTGCGCGACGGTGCGCCAGTCGAAGTCGAAGTCGCCCGGGTTGCCGTTCCAGCCGGCGATCTGCTTGCGCACCACCGGGAGTGCCGCGTCGTCGATCGGCGCGTAGGACAGCCCGTCCTGGCCGATCACCTCGGTGGTGACGCCCTGGGTGATCTTCGGGAAGTGGTCGGGATGGGTGAGCAGAGACAGATCGGAATGCGCGTGCATGTCGATGAATCCGGGCGCGATGACCGAACCCGGTTGTACCGGAACGACTCTCGCGTCGGATTCGATGGTGCCGGGTGGCGCGATCTCGGCGATATGGCCGTCGCGGACCGCAACGTCGCCGCGGGTGCGTGGGGCACCGGTGCCGTCGACGATGTCGATGTCACGAAAGAGCAAGTGCGTCATGGTTATCCGTCAGAAGTAGGTGCGGATCAGGTCGACCACGCGCGGGTCGGTCGCGTCGACGCTGTCGATCACCGGGATGTGGCGCCACTTGTCGAACGCGGTGCAGGGGTGCGAGAGACCGAGCCGCACGACGGAGCCGACCGGTAGATCGGCCGCATCGGCACCGGGCAACCGCAGGAAGGTGTGCTGATCGTTGAGCGCGGTGACCACCGCGTTCGGTGGGAGGGTGCCGCCGATCACGTGCTGGGCCACCGGCAGTCCTTCGTCGAAGGGGAAATCCCGTTTGCCGCCGTCGAGCAGGGCCAGTTCCGGTTCGGGCCGCGAGACCACCCGGGCCCAGCCGTGCATGGCCGAACGAAGGCCGGGTTGCTTCGCGGGCGCGGCCAGCGGGGAGATTCCCGCGTAGAAGCCGTCGTCGTGGACGAGGTAGGCGCCGCTGCGCAGGACCACGGTGGTCGGCACGCCGCGCGCGCCCTCGGGATCGGCCAGCCCGGCGAGTTCGTCGACCACGAGTTCGGGGTAGGCGCTACCGCCCGCGGTGACGACCGCCGGACCCGAATAGGCTCCCGCCGCACCGAGTTCGGTGTGCAGAGCGGCCAGTTCGCCGAGATAGCCGCGTACCGCCGCGACACCATCGATGCTGCGATCGTGAGCCAGCGCGCCCTCGTAGCCCGCGACACCGGCCAGGCTCAGACGCTCGCTCGCACCGATGGCGGCGGCGACCGCGCGTGCTTCGGTTCGGGTGCGGGCGCCGGTCCGGCCGTGCGGTCCACCCAGTTCGACCAGCACCCGCACACGCGGACCCGCGGCGGTATCGCGCAGGATCTTGTCCATCAGTTCGACGGTGGCGACGCCGTCTGCCCAGCAGTAGATCTCGAAGTCGGCGTCGTGCGCCGATTCCGCTGCGGCCCAGGCCAATCCGACCGGGTCGACCAGGGTATTGGCGAGCATGATCCGGCCGAGCCCGAACGAGCGCGCGAGCTGCGCCTGCCACGCGGTGGCCAGGGTGATCCCCCACGACCCGGCCACGAGCTGCTCGCGCCACAGCCGCGGCGCCATCGTCGTCTTGCCGTGCGGGGCGAGCGCGACGCCGGCCGTGGCGGTCCACTCGGCCATGAGGTCGCGGTTCGCGTCGAGCCTGCCGCGGTCGAGCGTGAGCAACGGCGTCTGCCACTGATCCAGACGCGGTGCGCCGGCGAGGTATTCGCGCACGGTGCTCCCCCACGCCGCAGGCGGCGCGCTCTTGTCACGGGGTCCGAGCAACTCGTCGGCGAGGGCGTCCACGACGTCGTTGTCGATGATCACAGCATCCCTTTCTCTTCGACCGAACCCGGGGTGGCGGCTCGATCGGTTATATCGGATAAACATTGCATATGTTGCAACGGTGGTTGCGCTTAATGTTTCTGCTCGTTATTGTGCATCTCCAGGGCAGTGACCGCAAGCACGAAAGGGCGATTAAGGTGACCCAGGCAACAACCGCTCAGCCCAGGGCGGTCACCGTCGGCGAGGGACTGGCCGTGCTGATCGCGGGCGCGGGGCCCCTGGAACAGTCCGCGCGGTTCGATCGCGGCGCGGGCGGCGCCGAGGCCAACGTGGCCGTCGTGCTGGCTCAGCTCGACGTGTCGGTGGCCTGGCTGTCGCGGGTCGGCGACGACGGATTCGGGCGGTATCTGTGTGCCGAACTCAGCGCGCAGGGGGTGGATGTCGCGGCGGTCGCCATCGATCCCACGCGGCCCACCGGCCTGTACGTCAAGGAACGTGGTGCGGGCTCCGGCGCGGCCAACGACCTGGATGCCGACGCCAGCCGCATGCACTACTACCGCACGGGTTCAGCCGCCAGCGCGCTGTCGCCTGCCGACCTCGCGGCCGAGGCGCCCCTGCTCGACGGTGCCGATCTCGTGCACTTCACCGGCATCACCCCGGCACTGTCGGAGTCGGCGACCGAGCTCACCCGCGCACTGCTCACCCGGCCCCGGCGCGGGCTGGTCAGCTTCGACCTGAATTACCGTCCGGCAGTGTGGGGTTCGCGCATCGACGAGGCCGCCGACGAACTCGACGCGCACCTTCGCGGCGCCGACGTGGTGTTCCTCGGCGCCGACGAGGCCGAGGAGATCTTCGGCACCGGCGACCCGGCCGCCTTGCGCGCGTTGTTCCCCGAGCCCGCCCAGCTGATCGTCAAGAACGACAAGCACACCGTCACCGGCTTCGAGGGCGAGTCCTCGATCGAGGTGCCCGCGCTGAGGCTGGCGATCACCGAACGCATCGGTGCCGGTGACGCCTTCGCCGGCGGCTACCTCGCCGCCCTGCTATACGGCGCGGACCTGCGCACGCGCCTGCGGTACGGCCACCTGTGCGCCGCGGCCACGCTGACCGCGACCGGAGATTCCGCGAAACTGCCACCGCTGGAGGATATTCAGCGCCTCGCGCTACTCCCGGACGATATCTGGGCCACACTGCGCTACCCCGCGGCGCTGGATGAAACGATCAGCTCATGAGTCAAAGCGTGTCGCGGGCCCTGTCCATTCTCATCGCCCTCGGCGAGAGCTCGCAGTCCCTCGACGAGCTGGCGGTCCGGCTCGGTGTCCACAAATCGACGGTGCTGCGGTTGCTGCAGACCATGCAGGCCGATCGGTTCGTCGTGCACGACAACGCGCACCGCTATTCGCTCGGTACCCGGATGTTCGAATTGGCCAGTCGCGCACTGGAGAACCGTGATGTGCGCACCGTAGCCCGCCCGCACCTGAGCGCGCTGGGCGCGGCCACCGGGCAGACCGTGCACCTGGCCGCCTACGAATCCGGCGACGCTGTCTACATCGACAAGGTCGACGCCGAGCAGGCGGTGCGGATGTACTCGCGGATCGGCAGGCCCGCACCGCTGCACTGCACCGCGGTCGGCAAGGTGCTCGTGGCCGCGCTGCCACGCAGCGAATGGCCCGCGGTGGCAGCACGACTGGACTACCACCCCTTCACCACCCGCACGCTGCGCACACCCGAGCAGTATCTGGCCGAATTGAATCTCGTTGCCACGCAGGGGTTCGCCGAAGACCACGAGGAACACGAGAGCTTCGTCAACTGCATCGGCGTCGGCGTGCGCGACGGGATCGGTTCCGTAGTCGCCGCCGTGTCGGTCTCGGTTCCCGACGTGCTGCTCGACCATGATCAAGTGCTGGCGTTGTTGCCGCAGGTCAGGGCGACGGCCGACGCCATCTCCACCGAACTCGGCTGGGACCCCCGCCGAGACGTGAACGCGAGGAAAGGCTGAACCCCATGTCCGACAAGACCGCCGTGCGCACCTCCGACGCCCCGGCTCCCGCCCACACCTTCTCCCAGGGCGTGCGCAAGGGCCCGTTCGTCCAGGTCTCCGGTCAGGGCCCGGTGGATCCCGAGACCAACGAGTACCTGCATCAGGGCGATGTCGCCGCGCAGACCACCCGCACCCTGATGAATGTCAAGGCGATCATCGACGCCTCCGGTGCCACCTTCGACGATGTGCTGATGCTGCGCGTCTACCTCACCAAGCGCGAAGATTTCGCGGTCATGAACGAGGCGTACGGCGAGTTCGTCACCAAGCACACCAGCAACGGCGTGCTGCCCGCGCGCACCACCGTCTTCACCGGCCTGCCGCGCGCGGAGATGCTGGTGGAGATCGACGCGATCGCCGTCGTCACCGACTGAGCCACCGCGATTCCCCTCATGTCGTGGACGCCGACGGTGCGTGCGTGTTGAGATGGGGACGCCCCCGCACGGGGGTGTTCGCCCCGTCCTACCCGAGGATCAGCTTATGTTCGCCAAGTTCGCCCGCCCGCTCGCCGTCGCCGCCCTTGCCCTGTCCGTGACCGCGATCGGCGCCGGAACCGCATCGGCCGCCCCCGCGCAGCCGGTCGTCGGCTCGGTGTCGATCTGCACCGGCATCCCGGTCGGCCCGTTCACCATCAGCGTCTGCCTCTGAGCACTAACCCGAGTTGCGCAGGGCGGTGGCCAGGCCGTTCATGGTGAGCAGGATGCCCCGCTTCACCAGTTCGGAATCGTCACCGCCGCGCAGCCGGGCCAGCAGGTCTACCTGGAGCTGGTTCAGCGGCTCCAGGTAGGGGAAGCGGTTGTGGATCGACTCGGCCAGCGAGGGGTTGTCGCTGAGGAGTTCGGTGTGGCCGGTCACCGCCAGGTACATGCGGATGGTGCGGGCGTGTTCATCGGCGATCATCGCGAAGATGTCGGCGCGCAGGGTTTCGTCGGTGACGAGTTCGGCGTAGCGGGCGGCGATGTCGAGGTCGCTCTTGGCCATCACCTGGGCCAGATTCGACAGCACAGTGTTGAAGAACGGCCAGTGCTGGTAGAGGTCGGTGAGACGCGCGAGGCGGGCCGGGTCGTCGCCGACCCAGTCTTCGAGTGCGGTGCCGGTGCCGTACCAACCGGGCAGCATGACCCTGGCTTGGCTCCAGGCCATCACCCAGGGGATGGCGCGCAGGTCCGAGACCGAATTGGTGGGTTTGCGGGAGGCGGGACGGCTACCGATATTGAGGTCGCCGACCTCGGCGACCGGCGTGGATTCGCGGAAGTACTCGACGAAGCCCGGGGTGTCGTGCACCAGGTTCGCGTAGGCGGCACGGGCGCGGGCGGCGAGATCGTCGAGGAGCTCATAAGCCGGTTCGGCGTCGGCGCCGAGGCCCTCCACATCCAAGAGCGTCGATTCGAGCGTGCCCGCGATCAGCGATTCCAGATTGCGATGTGCCGCACCGGATTCGGAATACTTCGCGGCGATCACCTCGCCCTGCTCGGTGAGTCGCAGCGAACCCCGCACCGCGCCCGCGGGCTGGGCCAGAATGGCGTCGTAGCTGCGGCCGCCGCCGCGACCGACAGTGCCGCCGCGACCGTGGAACAGCCGCAACCGGATTCCCGATTTCCCGGCCACCTCCACCAGGTCCAGCTCCGCGCGGTAGAGCGCCCAGTTCGCGGCGAGGTAGCCACCGTCCTTGTTGGAATCGGAGTAGCCGAGCATCACTTCCTGGCGCATGCCCGCCGCCTCGACCAACTCGCGATAGACCGGAACCTCCAGCACCGCGGCCAGAGTCGACGCACCAGCGCTCAGGTCCTCGATGGTTTCGAACAGCGGGACGATCCCGACGGGACAACTCGGCGCGGTATCGGCCGTGCCCGGATCGAGGATGCCTGTTTCCTTCAACAGCAAGGCCGCTTCGAGCATGTCGCTGACCGAGGTACACATGCTGATGATGTAGTTCGGGATAGCAGCGGCACCGAGGGTATCGATGACCTCCTTCGCCGCGCTCAATACCCCGAGCTCCTTGGTGGCGAGCTCGCTCAACCGTGCATTCGGCCCGAGAAGTGGTCGGCGCGTGCGCAATTCGGCGGCGAGCAACTCCACGCGCGCGGCTTCGGACAGGCTCGGATAGTCGGGGTGCACCCCCGACCAGGCCAGCAGTTCGGTGACGACCTGTTCGTGCACCTCGGAGTTCTGGCGCAGATCGAGACTCTGGAGGTGGAAGCCGAAGGTTTCGATGGCATGGCGCAGGGCGGCGAGACGGTCGTCGGCGAGCAGCCCGTCGCCACTGGCGCGCATGGATTCATCGATCGCGTCGAGGTCGTCGAGGACGGATTGGGGTGTCGGATACGGGGCGGCACCGGCATCGAGGCCCTGCTCGGGCAGTTCACCGAGGGCCAGCTCGGCGGTGGCACTGAGACGGCCCCGAATCGCGTGCAGCGCACGACGATACGGTTCGTCGGCGAACAGGCCGGGGTCGGGATAGCCTGCGGCCGCGAGCTCGGCGACCGCAGGTGTCACCTGCACCAGGCGCGCCGATTGCGACAGGGTCTTCTCGAGTTCGACCAACTCGTCCAGGTACCGGCCGAAGGCATAGGCGGCGGCTTGTTCGGCCGCGGTGTGCACGACTTCCGCTGTGACGAACGGGTTTCCGTCGCGGTCACCGCCGATCCACGATCCGGGGCGCAGGATCGGGCGTGGCAGGAGATCTTCGGAGGGCCAGCGCGTCCGCAGCGCGGCCCGCACCTGCGCGTTGATCGCGGGGATCACGTCGTAGAGAGTCAGGTCGTAGTAGCGCAGACCGACGGAGATCTCGTCCTGGATCCGCAAGCGCGCCAACCGGATCAGCGCCGTACGCCACAGGGTGAGCACTTCGCGCCGGATCCGCAGTTCGGATTCGTCGAGACCGGATTCGCCGGGTTCGAGCCTGCGACGCAGGCGCATCAGCTCGGTGATCTTGGACTGCACGTCGAAGACGGTGCGCCTGCGGGTTTCGGTCGGGTGCGCCGTGATCACCGGGGAGACGAGCGCGTCGGTGAGCAGGTCGGCCACCATCGCACCGTCGAGCCCTGCCGCGTCGAGTTTGTCGTAGGTGGCGGCCAGCGAGGAATCCTGCGGCGGCTCACCCGCCGCCACGTGCGCGGCGCGCCGCCGGTCACGCTGGATGTCCTCGGCCAGATTGGCCAGCAGGACGAAATAACTGAATGCCCGGATCAGCGGGATCGCGACCTCGGTGGGGGTGCCGTCGAGCATATCGGCGACGGCGCTGCGCTCGACCTCCTCGCGGCGCACCCGGAACGCCTCGATGCGGACGCGCTCGATCAGGTCGAACACCTCGGGACCTTCGTGGTCACGGATGGTGTCGCCCAGGATGCCGCCGAGGAAGCGGATATCCTCGCGCAGCGGCCGGGTGGCTTCGGGTTCCATCTCGATTCGCGATTCGCCCATGGTCAGACAGTATGGCCGCGGACTCGCGGACGCGACCCGACACCGCACCCGCACCGCATGTCGGCCTCAGCCGGCACGCCTAGAGCTGCCTGATCACCCGTGCCGGATTGCCCGCCGCGAAGACCCGATCCGGCAGGTCGCGGGTCACCACACTGCCCGCGCCGACCACCACGTCGTCGCCGATGGTCACGCCGGGGCACACGATCACCCCGCCGCCGAACCAGGCGTTGTTCCCGATCCGGATCGGGGCCGCGGATTCCCAACGCTGCCTGCGCTTTTCGTGATCTTGCATCGGATGCAGCGCGGTGAGCAGCTGACAGCGCGGCCCGATCGAACAGTCGTCCCCGATGGTGATCGGCGCACAGTCGAGCAGAATCGCGTCGTAGTTGAGGAAGCTGTTGGCCCCGATCTCGATCAGGTACCCGTAGTCACACTGGAACCGGGGCATGATCCACGAGCCCGCCCCCAGCTTGCCGAGGAGATCGCCCAGCAATTCGGTGCGCTGACCGGTCTCATCCGGCCCGGTCCGATTGAACTCGTCGCACAACCGTTGCGCCCGCTGCCGTTCGGCCACGAGTTCTGGATCGTTGTCCCGATACAGTTCCCCGGCCAGCATCCGCTGCTTCTGTTCGCCCACCCCGCCGAGTGTAGGGGCGGGCGAACAGCGCACGGCGTGATGTTTCGGCTACTTCGCCGGGTCGACCTCGAAGGTCTTGGCGATGTCGTCGAGCACCTGGTGCGCGCCGGTGAGACCGACCGAGGTCAGCCAGACCAAGTCGTCGACCGGAGTGACCTTGCCCCGCAGCTGATTCCACAGCGGGTTGGCCTCGGCGGCCGCCTTGCGCTGGGCGGCGGCGTCCTCGCCGTTGCTGGTGAGGAAGACGTAGTCGGCGTCGGCGTCGAGCAGACGCTCGGGGCTCAGCGTGATCGAGAAGTCGTTCTTCGGGTCGGCGGACTTGTCGGGCTGGTTCAGGCCGGTGTCGGCGAAGATGTCGCCGATGAAGCTCACCCGCTGCATCAGCCGGTCTTCCTTGGGCAGGAAGCGCAGCAGCGACACGGTGGGCGCGTTGCCACCGTTCTTCGCCTTGATCGCCGCGCCGATCTTGGCGGCACGGTCCTGGTAGGCCGCGAGCTTGGCCTGGGCGAGGTTCTCCTTGTCGATCGCCTTGGCGAGCAGCAGGAGGTTTTCCTTCCAGGTGGCGCCGGTGGTCTGGCTGAACACGACCGGGACATTGCCCGAACCGAGCTTGATGCCCTTGAACTGCTCGTACTGCTTCTCGTGGCGCACCTTCGCCGACACGATCAGGTCCGGTCGGGCACCGGCCAGCTTCTCGATATCGGGGGTCTGCAGGTTGCCGATATTCACCGCTCGCGCGCCGCAGGTCTCGGCGGCCGCGCCGAGGAACGCGGGCAGCTTCTCGCCCATGGCCTGGTACGTCGTGTACGCGACCAGCTCGGTGTTCAGCACCAGGGCGGCGTCGACGAAGGTCTGATCCAGTGCCGCGACCCGGACCGGTCGGGTGGTGATGGTGGCGGGGTCGACCACCGTGCCGACATTCGTGCCCGCCTTGTCCTTGACCGCCCCGGCCTCGATGGTGCGCGGGTAGGCGCCGCCGTCGAGGTTGCTCGAGGTATCACAATCGCTGCCCGCGGCGCCGGTGGTTGCCCGGTCCTGGCCGCACGCGGACAGACTCAGTACGGCCGCGGCGACGACCGTGGCGGCGGCGAGCCTGCGGCTCAGTGGGGTGTTCATCGACGTCTCCCGGTTGGTTCAGAGTTTCTCAGGGTTGCTAACCTAGCGAAGCCTTACCTAATTACCAACTATGAAGAGGGATAGTGACCGCATCGCCGCCCGGAGTCGTGTTCGCCAACACGCGGTCTCGCCGGTTGCTCCTGATTGCCGGACTGTTGGCCGCGGTGCTCGCGGCCGTTCTGCTCAGCTTGGCCGTCGGATCCAAATTCATTGCTCCCCTTGATGTTCTGGGCGCGCTCGGCGGCACGACCGACACCGAGACCGGCGCCATCGTCAACGGCCTCCGCCTGCCACGCACCCTGCTGGGGATCCTCGCCGGCCTCGCGCTCGGCATCGCGGGCGCGGTGATCCAGGGTCACACGAGAAACCCCTTGGCCGACCCGGCGCTGCTCGGTATCACCCAGGGCGCGGCTCTCGGCATCGTCTTGGCGGTGATGGTCGGCGGCATCTCGAGCCTGTTCGGTTACGTGTGGTTCGGCTTCGCGGGGGCACTGATCGCCACCATCACCGTGTTCGTCATCGGCGCGACGGGCCGCGGCGGACCCACCCCGGTGACCCTCGCCTTGGCGGGCGCCGCCGTCAGCTACCTGTTGCAGGGCCTGATCTCGGCGGTGGTGCTGTTCGACACCGACGTCACCGATATCTACCGCTTCTGGAAGGCCGGTTCGCTGGTCGGGTCCAACCTCGACCTGCTCGGTAAGGCCACACCGTTCATCATCGTCGGGATCGTCCTCGCCCTGGCCAACACCTCCGCGCTCAACGCGCTCGGCCTCGGCGAGGACACCGCCCGCGCACTCGGCCATCGCCTCTTCCTGGCTCGCACCGTCGGGATCGCCTCGATCGTGCTGTTGACCGGCGCGGTCGTGGCGATCGCCGGGCCACTGGGCTTCGTCGGGCTGGTCGTTCCGCACCTGGCGCGCGGCATCACCGGTCCCGACTACCGCTGGCTCGTGCCGGTCGCCGGGCTGCTCGGCGTGGTCATGGTGCTGGTCGCCGACATCGCGGGGCGGCTGGTCCTGGACAAGGGCGAACTGCCCGCGGGCATCATGCTCGCCTTCGTCGGCGTCCCGTTCTTCGTCGTCCTGGTCCGCCGTCGCAAGCTGGTGAGCATATGAGTACCGTCCGAGCGGTTCGACTGGGACCGGTGTCATGGCAACTGCGATTTCGCACGACCGCCGTCCTGGTGGTCGGACTCGGGATACTCGGTGCCGCGAGTTGCGTCGCGCTCGCGCTGGGCACCTACACAATGCCCGACGGAGGTCCGGTCACACCGTGGGACGTGCTCGCCGTGCTCACCGGTGGTGGCGACGACGGCCTCGCCTATGTGGTGTGGGATCTGCGACTGCCCCGAATTCTCACCGGCGCGCTGGTCGGCGCGGCGCTGGCGTTGTCGGGCGCGATCACCCAGGGCATCGCCCGTAACCCGCTGTCGAGTCCCGATATTCTCGGCGTCACCGCGGGCTCGAGCGTCGCCGCGGTCGCGGTGATCGCCCTGTCCGGCAGTCGCGGCCAGCTCAGCGGCGCCGCCGCCGCGATCGGGGTACCGGTCGCGTCGATGCTCGGCGGATTGCTCGCCGCGCTCGGCGTTTTCGCCCTGGCCTGGCGCGGGGGCATCGAAGGCTATCGGCTCGTCCTGGTCGGTCTCGGCGCCGGGTCACTGCTCTCCAGCGTGACCTTCTGGCTGCTCAGCGTCGGCGAAGTCGATATCGCGGCACGGGCGGTGACCTGGCTGACCGGCAGCCTCAACGGCAGTAGCTGGATCCAGGTGACACCGGTGGCGATCGCCCTCGCCCTCCTGGTGCCGGTGGTGCTGGCGAGCACCCACCTGCTCGGCGCACTGCACTTCGGCGACGACACCGCCCGCTCGCTCGGCGTGCGGCTCAACGCCGCCCGCCTGACACTGCTCGTCCTGGCCGTGCTGTTGGCCGGGGTCGCCACCGCCTCGGCGGGCGCCATCATCTTCATCGCACTCGCCGTGCCCCAGGTGGCGCTGCGACTCACCGGGTCGGCGCAGCCACCACTGCTGACCTCGGCGCTGCTCGGCGCGGCCTTCACCGTCACCGCCGATCTCGTCGCCCGCACGCTGCTGCCCGCGGGCGAACTCCCCGTCGGCGTGATCACCGCCGTGCTCGGCGCGCCCTATCTGATCTATCTGTTGATGCGGCGCAATCGTGCCGGGAAAGCGGGCGTGTGATGACCGTTCGGCTGCAGGCCAGCGACTTGACCCTCGGCTACGGGCCGACGACTGTCGTCGATGGCCTGAACCTCGACATCACCGGCGGCACCGTCACCGCGGTGATCGGACCCAACGGTTGCGGCAAATCCACGCTCCTGCGCGCGATGGCCCGGCTGATGCGCCCCACCGGTGGTCAGGTCCACCTGGACGGCAAACGGATCGACCGCATGTCGACCAAGGACGTGGCGCGCGTTCTCGGCATCCTGCCCCAATCACCGCTCGCCCCCGAGGGTCTCACGGTCGCCGATCTGGTGGCCCGCGGCAGGCACCCGCACCAGCGCTGGTACCGCCAGTGGTCCGACGACGATGAATCCGCCATCAACGAGGCCCTGACCTGGACCGACATGGTCGAATTCGCCGATCGCTCACTCGACGAGCTGTCCGGCGGGCAACGCCAGCGCGCGTGGATCTCGATGGCGTTGGCCCAGGACACCGACCTGCTCCTGCTCGACGAGCCGACCACCTTCCTCGACCTCGCTCACCAGATCGAGGTGCTCGACCTGGTCCGGCGCCTACACGCCGACGCGGGCCGGACGGTGGTGATGGTGCTGCACGACTTGAATCTCGCCGCGCGCTACGCGCATCGACTGGTCGCGATGCGCGCGGGCCGCGTGGTTGCCGCGGGAACGCCCGCCGAAGTCCTCACCGAAGAAGTGGTGGCGGAGGTCTTCGGGCTGCGCGCGAAGGTGATCGACGACCCGGTCACCGGAACCCCGCTGGTAGTCCCGATCGGACCGGTCGACACCGATGCGACAGAACCCTGAACAGTAGGGTCATAGGGTGACATCTGGGCGGACCCGACACAACTACACCGGCACCTCGGTCGCCGAACGACAGGTCGAGCGCCGGGCACTGTTCATCGACGCGGGACTCACCGTTTTCGCGGAGAAGTCCTACGCCAACAGTTCGCTGACCGATGTGTGCGCGGTCGCGGGCTTGTCGCGTCGGCAGTTCTACGAACAGTTCGCCGGGCGCGAGGAATTGCTCGTCGCGGTGTACGACTCCGTGCAGGACAAGGCCGGGGCGGCCGTGGCCGAGGCGCTGGCGGCGGCATCCGACGATGTCCACGCGCTCATCGATGCGGCGGTGCGGGCGTATACGAAGGCGATCACCGACGACATCCGGTGTGCCAAAGTCGCTTTCGTCGACATCGTCGGGGTGAGCCCCGAGATCGAGGAGTATCGGGCGCAGGTCAGGGATCGGTGGGGTGAGGTGGTCGCCGCGATCGCGGCCGGGCGCGACGGGGTGCGGTTGCCGCCGGGCGGCTGGCGGGTGCCGATGGCGGCGTTCATCGGAGCGGTGAACGGTGCCGTGCACCAGTGGAGCCTGGACGACCCGCGCCCACCCGTCGACGAGCTGGTCGATGTCTTCTCCACCATCCTGAACAGCCTGATCTCAGCGGTTTCTCCCGGCAGCTGATTGCGATCTACGCCACACCCGTGTCATAGTAGCCGCTATTGAGACGAAGGCGTCTCAATTCATGTGAGGACTGTGCGCGATGAGATCTCCCTTCGTTCAGCGATGGCTGGCCCTGGCCACCGGCTTGCTCGCGGCGGCAACGGTTTTGACGGCCGGGCCGGTCACGGCCGAGCCGTCGGCCCCACCCCCACCGGTGATTCCACTTCCGCCCGAATGGGATCCGGGCTTCTATCTACCGCCCGCCGACGTGGTGGCGGCGACGGAGCCGGGTGCGATCATCGCGGTCCGGCAGGTACGGATCGCCGACTTCGGGCTCCTGCCGATCGATGTCGACGCCTGGCAGGTGTCGTATCGCTCCAACAACAGCCGAGATGAGGCCATCCCCGCGGTCGCCACCCTGATCAAGCCGCGCGGGCAGGCGCCGTCGCCGCGCAAGCTGCTTTCGGTGCAGTTGGCCGAGGACTCGACCGCGGGCTATTGCGCGCCGTCCTATGCGCTGCAACACCTTTCGGTGGCCGCGGTGGCGGGTCAGATCGTGGTGCCCGCCGAATTCCTGTTCGCCCAGGCCGCGCTGTCGCAGGGCTGGGCCGTGGTCATCCCGGACCACCAGGGCCCGGATTCGGCCTATGCGGCCGGACCATTGGCGGGGCGGATCACCCTCGACGGCATTCGCGCGGCGACCAGCTTCGCCCCGCTCGAGGCGGGACCGACCGCGCCGGTGGGGCTCTACGGCTACTCCGGCGGTTCTATCGCGACCGGGCATGCCGCAGAACTGCACAGCACCTACGCACCCGAACTGAATATCGTCGGCGCGGCCGAGGGTGGCGTCGGCGCCGATCTCGGCGCCGCGCTGAGCATGGCGAACAACCAGCTCACCTCGGGCCTGGTGTTCGCCGCAGTTCTCGGCCTCACCCGCGAGTACCCCGATTTCGCGGCCTACCTCGACCAGCGGCTCGACCCGCTCGGCAAAGCGTTGTTCGCGATCAAATCGCCGCTGTGCGTGCAGTATCAGTCGGCGCTGCTGCCATTCCTGAACCTGACCGGCATGATCGGCTCCGACGGGAACCCCCTCGATGATCCGCCGGTCGCGGCCATGCTCGACGACACCCGCATGGGCAAGTCCGTGCCCGACATGCCGTTGTTCGTCTGGCATTCCGCGTGGGACGAGATCCTCCCCCTCGCCGCCACCGACACCCTGGTCGACACCTACTGCCGCGACCCCGCCACCTCGCTCACCTACACCCGCGATCACGCCAGTGAACACATCATCGCCGAGGTCGTCGGCGGCCCCGCGGCCCTGCTGTGGCTGCGCGACCGGCTCGACGGCGTCCCCGCCGCCCCCGGCTGCACTATCAGCGACGCGGGCACGATGGGCGCCACTCCCGGCGCGCTCGACTTCCTGGGCGAATCGCTCGCCGCGAAGTTCGCCACGCTCTTCGGCACTCCACTCGGCGCTCGCTGAGATCGGCGATACATATTGACGTTTGATGTCGATTTGTATCATACTCGGCCGGATCGTCGAGCCCGAGCAGGAGAGAGTCATTGACCGATAGCGCGCTGGCAGCACTGGAGATTCTTCGCGACGCAGGTCAGTTCAAGTGGTACGTCATTCCGCTCTTACTGATCGTGGTGTACATCTATTCCGTCGAGGTCGAGCGACGGAACTGGAATGTGCTGTTCGCCGGACTCGCGCTCTGGGGCATGGACTGGTTCAACGAGATCTGGAACGCGCTCGTCTTCCACTTCACCGAACGGGCGCCGGTCTGGGCCGCGAGCGGACCGACGGCCTATCAGATCCTGATCGGGCTGAATATCGAGATCTGCTTCATGTTCGCCATCATGGGGATCGCGGCGGCGAAGATGTTGCCGCCGAAACAGACTCGGATCTTCGGGCTGCCGAACCGGCCGGTACTGATCGCGGTCAACTCGGCCGCGGCAGTGGGTGTCGAGGTGCTGCTGAACAAGGCGGGAGTCCTCACCTGGGATTGGTCGTGGTGGCAGCCGAGCTTCCCGTTCTTGATCTGGATCATCGGGTACGTGCCGTTCTTCACCGCCTGCTTCTTCGTGCACGATCTGCCGACCGTGCGAAGCAAGGCGCTGGTGGTCGGCACGATCTTCGGGATCGACGCGATCGCTCTCATCGGATTCGGCGCGGCGGGATGGCTGTGAGACACGGGCACACCCCTTATCGGATCTCACCCTGAATCGGCACTGATCGACACCGGGGTTGGGCTCAGCTCACCTCCCGTTGGCGGGGTTGGACGCGGTGCAGGAGGACCTGCTCGAGGAGTGCGACGAGGACATCACGGACCGAATCGCGGTCGCGGGCATCGCAGTCCAGTACCGGGATCCAGTCGTCGAGACCGAGGGCCTCGCGGACCTCGCCGAGGTCGAAGCGGGTGGCGTCGGCGAAACGATTGACCACCACGACGAAGGGCGTGTGGTGTTCTTCGAAGTAGTCCAGGACCGGGTAGCAGTCCTCCACCCGGCCGGTATCGACGACGATGACCGCGCCGAGTGCGCCGTCGACCAGGTCGTCCCAGAGGAACACGAACCGGTCCTGGCCTGGTGTGCCGAAGAGGTAGAGGATCAGGGACTGGTCGAGGGTGATCCGGCCGAAGTCCAAAGCCACTGTGGTCGCGGTCTTCTCGGCGCGGCGACCGGGATCGTCGATGCCGATGGAGACCTCGGTCATCGAGGCTTCGGTGACCAGTGGCTCGATTTCGGAGATGGCGCCGATGAAGGTGGTCTTGCCGACGCCGAAGCCGCCGCTGACCACGATCTTCACCGAGGACGGCATAGCCGGTGCGGTGGTGCGGAGTTCAGAGTGCGCGGACAAGGTCGCGGATCCTCTCGATGGCGGCGGTCGACAGTTCCGGCGCGTCACGGACGGTCACATGCCCCGCCGCCGCCAGATCGCTGACGATCACCTTGGCGATGCCGATCGGAACCCGCAGAGCGGCACCGATTTCGGCGATGGAGTGCGGTGTCAGGCACAGCTGGACAACGGTGCGCTCCTCGAACCGCAGCGGAGCCGACAGCGCGGACGGCGGTGCCTGGACGAGGGTTTCGATGCGTAGCCCGTCCAGCACCGGAACGGTGCGGCCCGCGGTGAGCACGAACGGGCGAACGAAGCGGTCGTCGGCATCGTCGTGATCGGTGGGGGTCACCGGCACCGTCGGGACGGGCCCACGCCAGCCCGCCGGCTGGTGCATCGGGATCATGCGCGGGTCGGGCAACCGCGGGAGATCGGGATCTCTCATCTGCGCAACGACTCTCGCAATTCGCTGATCAGCAGCGGGTCGAGCAGTGATCCGGCGCGTTCGGCGAGGACGGCCATCTCGTAGCCGACCAGGCCGACATCGCAGCCACCGTCGGCGATCACGCCGAGGCAGCTGCCGTCGCCCAGCGCCGACACCAGCAGGAAGCCGCGTTTCATCTCGATCATGATCAGCTTCAGGCCATCGAAATCGTAACTGCGCGAGGCACTCCGGGCGAGGCTGGACAGACCCGACACCATCGCGGCGAGCCGGTCGGCGCCGGTGCGGTCGAGGCCGTCCGACATCGCGATCAGCAGCCCGTCGGAGGAGACGGCGACGGTGTCGCGCACCCCGTCGGTGTTGCGGACGAAGTTGCCGAGCAGCCAGTTGAAGGTGTGTGGATCGACGGTCGATAGGTGGGTGGTCACCGGGTCTCCTGGGGTCTGGTCCGATCGGTCAGCGGATGGGATCGAGTGGGGTGGACGATGATTCGGTCGCGCCGCCGCGTTCGTGGCCGGTGCGGAACGACGAGAGCATGCTGCGGGTCTGGTCGGGGGTCCGTTCCACGACCGGTGGCCGTTCCTGCCGGTCGGCCGGATCGCGGCGGGTTCGCTCCGGTGCGCCGGTGATCTTGGCGCGCTTGCCGCGTTTGACCAGGCCGTTGCGGGTGCGTTCGACGGCGGGGGCGCCGATGGACTCGACGGCGGGTAGCTCGCGCGGTTGCGGTGCCGACGAGCCGTTGCGGTCTCGGGACACCGACTCGGGGCGCTCCGGGGCTGTCGCGCCGAAGTGATCTGCGCCGTTGCGCGACGGGTGCACGGAATCGGGTGTGCTGCTGAGGAACTGCGCATAGACCGAGCCGCCGGATGAGTGGTTCGCCGAGCCCTGAACGCTGCCGTTGGCGCTGCTGCTCGGTCCGGATTCCATGTTTCGGCTGTGCCGGGATCGACCGTTGGTGTCGGTCGGCCGCGCGGTGCCGTTGCGGTAGACGGCGTGGGACGAGTCGTCGGGAATCTCGACCGGGCGACCGTCGGCCCACTCTGAACCTGCCGCACCGGTCAGGTTCCCGTGCTGTCGCGGCGTCGCCGCGCCGACCGTGGCGCCATTGCGCGCTGACCCCGTCGAGTAGCCAGCAGCATCGCCGCGCCCAGCGATAGCCGCGCCGAGGTCGGCGCTGCTGTCCGCGGCCGCGACCGCGCCGCTACTCGTCGGCGTCGCCTCGTCAACCCGAGCAGCACTGGATGAATGCGTGTCCGCGACGCCGGAGGTGGTGCTGCGCCCCAGCGCCGTGCGGTCAGCCGTGGCCCGGCCCGCACCCTCCCCGGGGCCTGCGGCAGTGCCGCTCCTCGAATCCGCTGTCTGCCCGGACTTTTCGTCGGTGAGAAGGGACGGCGGGAGGAGCAGGCGGGCGACGATGCCACTGACCGGTGACGTGTTCAGTTCCACGTCGATGCCGAGACGACCCGCCAGCCGACCGACCACGTAGTGGCCCAGGTAGCGAGTGGAGGCGACGATGAAGTCCTGCTCGCCGCGCAGCCGGGCGTTGGCTTCGGCCAGTTGCTCGGCGGGCATGCCGACACCGTGGTCGACGACGGCGAGCAGGTAGCCGCCCGCGACCTTGCGCCCGTATACCTCGACCTCGAGATCGGGCGGCGAGAAGGCCAGCCCGTTCTCGATGAGTTCGGCCAGAATATGCGCCAGCTCACTCACAACAGCGCCGGTCACCGCGATGTCGTCGATCCGGCGCAGCACCACCCGCCGGTAGTCGTCGACCTCGGACAACCCGGCCCGGATCACGTCGGTGAGCGCGATCGGTTCGGCCCACCGACGCGGGCTGGCCTCGCCGACCAGCACCAGCAGGCTTTCGGCGTTGCGCCGCATGCGGGTGGCCAGATGGTCGAGTTCGAACAGGTTCGACAGCGCCTTCGGGTCGAGTTCCTCGCGTTCGAACTCACTGATCAATCCCAGCTGACGCCGCACCAGGTTCTGATTGCGGCGGGCCAGATTCGCCATCGATTCCGTGGTGTTGCGCCGCACCAGCGCCTGCTCGGAAGCGAGGTCGAAGGCGGTGGTCTGCACCCGATCCAAAGCCCCAGCGACAGCGGCGATCTCGATGCTCGCACCGCGGGGTGTGCGGACCGGTGCGGGCGGATCGGGTTGGGCGTCGGCGGCACTGTGCCAGGCCTCGATCACCTCGGGCAGTCGCGTGGAGGCGACGTCGTCGGCCTCGGTGGCCAGTCGAGCCAGCGGGCGGACGATGGCCCTGATGCTGGCGAAGACCAGCGCGACTTCGGCGGCGATCGCCAGCAGCGCGGCCAGGGCGAATCCGGCGAGAATCAGCGCGGCATCGCGGCGAAGTTTCTCGGCCCGCGCGCCGACGTCATCGCCGATGACCTGCTGCACGGTGCGCTGTTCGTCGATGACCGCGGTCATCTGCGCCCACCAGACGGCCGGGTCGACCGGCTGGATCAGCGGTCCCAGCGTCGAGGCGATCGCGATGTTCTCCGATTCGGTTGCCCGCCTGGCGTTCTCACTCGCCAGCACCGCGTCGAGCTGAGCCTGCTGGGCGGGGGTCGCGTCGTGGCCGAACGCGGTGAGCGCGGCATTGCGGGCGGCGCGGATGTCGAGGAACTGCACGTACTCCCCCGACACGAATTCCCCGGCGGCGAAGACGCCGTTGAGGAACCCGCGCTCGCGGGCCGCGAACTCCTTCGCGTCACCGAGGGCGTAGAGCGCTTGTAGACCGTGCCGGACGGCCGGATCGCGCGCCTGATCGAGACCGAGCGAGAGGCGGTTCAACGCGTCGATACCGTCGGTATAGAACTGGAACGCCGCCTGCCGGGTGACATTGCGATTGTCGACCTGGGAGCGGATCGCGGGCATCCCCGCCAGATGACCCAGCGCCGAACGCACCTCCCCCGCACCCGGTGGGTCGCCCGCGACGGTGTTCACCAGGGCGCGCAGGGCCGCGTCGGTGCCCGCGCGCTGGTCGGTGACGGGTTGGCGCAGGCGTTGATCACCGCCGAGCAGGCCGTTGCTCAGACCGCGCTCGCGCTGCACCTGCTGCACGAGGTCCTGCGCGGCCAGCGCGACCACCACGGCGTCCACGGTCTCACCACTGCGGTGGTAGGCGCTGACCTGCGACGACATGGTCAGCCCGAGCAACGCGAGCACCAGGATCAGCGACACCGCCAAGATCCGGGCGAGCTGACCGGAAATGGTGCGCGGCCGGATCAGCCCGGCGCCGGCCACCTGACGGCCGACGCCGTCGTCCGATCGGGTTCCGGTCGGGGTCGGCCGGGAACGTGCACGCACACCTACTCCTTTGCAATGCCACCACGAGGTAATTCGCGATGGCCCACGGAAAGTCAGGTGCAAACTCGCACTCCGCGCACTGCGCGGTCAATGCGGAACGGTGTAAAGCAGCATTTCGTCGGCTGATCTAAACATGCCGGAAATCCAGCGGGGTTTGTGTAGCCGAATACTCACAGCCGGGCCGGCAGCGAGGTGGTCGGCCGGTGCGCTGCCGGATACATACAGGTCACCACAGATAGTGACACGCAACACATTTCGTTCAGGCGATCAGAATTCACCACAGCGAATGGTCGAACACCATTCGGGGAATTACTCGCCGCCGAGAATTCCCAGCACCTGATCCGAGGAGAAGAACGGCTCGAGGCGTTCCCTGATCAGCCCGGCCAGCACACCGTTGCGCTTGGCCGACTCGATGACGGCCGGGCCGTAGCGCAGGATCTCGGCACTGATGTCGTCGGCGTCGAGGCCGAGCTCGGGCAGCATCGCCGAGAGCGTGTGGTTGCTGTACCTGGCGTAGAACACCGCGACGCACTCACGCACGAGCAGGCCGAAGTACTCCTTCTCCCTGGTGGTCACCGCGATCTCGTAGCAGATCTGGACCAGCTCGTTGAGGTCCTTCTGGGTGAGGTACTCGCGCAGGCCCGCGACGGGCTCGTCGGCGTGCAGGTCCCAGAATTCCATCGCCGCCGAGTGCACCGGGGCGTCGCGCAGCATGTCGCGGATCGCGTTGTTGGTGCGCTTGAGCGCGAACAGCGCGCCCTTGCCCGCGAGATCACCGACGAAAGTGCTGTCGGCCGCGACCTTCTTGGCCCGGTTGGCCGCGGACTGACCCAGCGACATCAGCGAGGAGACGCCCGGAATCTTCTCGGCGCGTTCACGATTGGCAGCCATGAAGTCGCCGATCAGCTTGTCGACGAAACGCGAGGCCACGGTGGCGACGAGGGGGCTCTCGGTGAGCCGGTCCAGAATCCGCTCCTGGGCCTGGTGCATGCCGAAGATCTTCTCCAGCAACGCTTCCACCGGTTCACGGTCGACGACGTCACCGAGGGTGTATTCGGTGTTCGACGCGATGTGGTCGTAGATGGCGTCGGAGAAGATGCCGACGGTGTCGGCGATCACGGGGCTACCGCCGATGCGGTCGAACACCGTGGCCACGGTCTGCTCGCCCTGTTCCAGGGAGACCACGTCACCGAACCGGATCGTCTCACCGACGGCCAGCACGGCGGCCACGTCGCGGGCGATCACCTCGGCGAACCGGTCACCGGTCACCTCGGCGAGCAGGAATTCCACCTGCGCGTCGAGCAGTCGGTCGGCGATCTGGCGCGCCTGCGTCATCTTCTGAGTCCACCCATCACGGTCGTTGCTGAAAGGGAGGACGGGTGGCTACTTGTCGCCGGAATCGTTGCCCTGCACCGATTTCCGGATCTGATCAAGGCGCTCACGCGCGGCTTTTTCCCGCGCCTCCCACTGTTCGTCGACGCTGCGACCCGCGGGAGTCTGCCGGTCGAGCTCGTCCATTCCCTGCGCGGTGCCGAAACGCTGCTCGACCTTATCCCGAACCGAGTCGAATGTCGGCACTCCCGAAGTGGAATATCCGCCGGTGGCGGTGGGTGCGCCGGTCACCGGTAGCCCGGACGGTACCGGCGGTACCGGCATCGCGCCTCCGACCTGCCCGGATGCGACGGGCACCACATCCGCGTCGATGACGTTCGTGTCCAGAGTCACAGGGTCTCCGGTTTCGGCATGACCGGTTTCGGCCTGGGCCAGTGCGGCGGCGACGGCGCCGAGCCCGGGGCGTGCGGCCACCGCGGCGCGCAGCACCGAAACCAGCTCGTCGTCGGGCAACGCGGCCAGGCGGCCGAGGAGTTCGCTCGTTTCGCTCATACCGCCAGGCTACGCAGAATCGGCTGCCACCAGGTGCCCGTTATCGGTCCGCCCAGTCGGCGATGATCTTCGCCCATTCCGCGCCGAGGGTGTCGATCACATCGTTGTGGCCCGCACCGGGGACAACGATCAGCTGTTTCGGTTCCCGCGCCGCCGCGTACAGGCGTTCGGCGTGGCGCAGCGGGAGGAGCTCGTCGCGGTCGCCGTGCATCATCAGGACCGGGACGCGCAGGTTCGCGATGCGCCGCAGGCTCGGGTACGCGTTCGGGATCAGCGGGGCGGGCAGCAACGGGTAGACCGAGCGGGCGGCGGCGCGCATGCCGCTGAACGTCGACATGAGGATCATGCCCGCGGGCGGATGTTCGCCCGCCAGTTCGAGCAATACCCCGCCGCCGAGGGATTTACCCAGGTAGTAGACCCGATCGGGGTCGACTTCAGGTTGGTCGAGCAGGGCCTGGCGGGCGGCTCTGGCATCGAGGTAGGTGCCCTGTTCGCTCGGGGTGCCCGCGCTGTGACCGAAACCGCGGTAGTCGAAGGCAAGCACGTCGAAACCGGCTTCGACCAGCAGCGCGATGATCGAGACGCGGTCGCCGATGGTGCCAGCGTTGCCGTGCGCGTAGAGGATGTGGCCGCGTGGCCGATCGGCGCGCACGAACCAGCCGTGCACGTCGAGGCCGTCGGCGGTCCGCATGGTCAGATCCCGGTAGTCCAGGCCCAGCGCCGCCGGGGTTTGGGCGAGGTGTTTTTCGGGGTGGTAGACCAGCGCGTTGAGCACACGCGTCGCGGGGTGTCGCATCATTTGCCGCGCCCAGACTGGAAGCCGAAGTCCCAGTTGTAGAGGCGGGCGATCTCCACCACGCCACCGCCCGGCTGACCGGCGGGCGGGCGAACGAAGGCGCCCTCGCGACGCACCACGAACTCGCCGTTGACGTTCTCCAGCGCGAACAGCACCGCGTCGCGGGAGTTGTCGGTGCAGCCGTCGAGGGTCATCTCGATGGGCGCCGAGTTCACGGTATTGAGGGTGACGGTGGCGTGCACATTGCGGAAGTCACTGGCACCGTCGTAGATCGAGGCGAACACGAGGATGCGGCGGATGAACTGCGTGCAGTCGAGGTTCACCGACAGGTTCTCGCCGGTGATGCTGGCGCCGGTGCGGTCGTCCTGGTCGAGGTGGATGAACGGCGGTTCGTAGAGGGCACCGAAGCGTCGGTCGAGGGCGCGCACGGAACCGATCGCGCCGTTGACCAGTTCGAAGAAGCAGCACAGGTCGAGGTCGATGTTCTTGCCGCGGAGTTTGCCGAAGAGGCGGCCGGTGGCGGCCATCGAGGTCCAGTTGAGGTTCACGCGCATGACGCCGCCGGTCGCACCGTGTTTCGTCAGGGAGACCGACGGGGCTTCTTTGGTGAGCGACACCTTGGCGAGGTTGACCGGAGGTGGTGGGGGCGGGGCGAATTGGGGGTTCTGCTGCGGCGAAACGCCGACTGCGTGGGGCTGGTTCGGCGGCGGCGCGTGCTGCGGCTGCTGATTCGGCGGGAACGCAGGTGCCGGCGGCGCAGGCGGTGGGGTGTGGGACCGGTTCGGCTGAGGCGCGGGGGTGAACGGCTGCGTCGGCGGTGTGTACGACTGTTGCTGGTTCGGCCGGCCGGAGGCGAATGACTGACCCTGCGCGGGCACGGGCGGGGCATCGTCGACGGAGATACCGAAATCGGTAGCGAGCCCGGCCAATCCGCTGTCGTACCCCTGGCCGACAGCCCGGAACTTCCACGCACCCTGGCGGCGGTACAGCTCACCGAGCACGAACGCGGTTTCGGTGGTCGCCCCACTACTGTCGAAACGCGCGACCTCGGCACCGTTCGCGGTGTCGATCACCCGAATGTAGAGCCCATGGAACTGACCGAAGGTCCCCCCGTCGGCAGACGCGGCGAGCACGATCGTCTCGATCTGCGGCTCGACCTGCCCGAGATTCACCGACAGCGCGTCGACAACGGTCTGACCCTGCTGTTTTCCTTCGTACCGAACCGCCCCCGAAGGATGCACGGCCTGGTTGTAGAAGACGAAGTCGTCATCGGAACGCACCTTCGCCCCGGCAAGCAACAGCGCGGACGCATCAGCATCGGGCACACCCTGCCCCGACCGCCAACCCAATTCGACGCGGACCGCGGAGGCAGGCACCGCAACATTGGCGCCTTTCGTCATCGACACATCGTCCAACCTATCCCGCGCGCCCCGACCGGGCCCAACCCGTCGCCCCTACTCGAGCCGCATGACGGCCGAATTCTGGCGTCGCGCCGTGTAGGTGGACCCTTCGCCCGCGATGATGCGCGTGAGGATTTCGCGCAGCCGGTCGACCTCGGCATCGCCGATCAACTGATCGAGGTGCCGATCGAACTGTTCGACCACCCGGACGCCCGCCTCGACCGCCGACCACCCGCGTTCGGTGAGCCGTACCAGCCGCGCCCGGCCGTCGGCGGGGTCCGGTCCGACCTCGACGTAGCCGCGGTCGGCCAGGTGCCGAATCAGCTCACCCATCGCCTGCTTGGTCATTGCCGCCCGCTCGGCGAGCACGGTGAGGCGGGTGCCCTGGGGGTCGATCACCTGGAACACCGGCGCGTGGGCGGCGCGGATGTCGTCGAACCCGGCGGCGAGCAGGCCCGCGTCGAGTTCGGCGGACAGGGTGCGAGCGGCAGCGGACAGCAGGTTTCCCAGCGGTGCCGGTCGATCGAGCAAGGGATTAGTCAGGTGCTTGACCAAATTCTTCCGCCTTTCTATGGTTGGTCAAGAACCTTACTAGTTGAGAGGCGGAGGCGATGCGCACAGCGGCGGCGGTTTTCACGAGCGTGGCGGTTCTGGTCGAAGTCGCGTGGCTCGCGTTAGGGGATGCGACGATCGGGCCGGTCACGATAGGGGTTGTGGCTCTGGTCGCGGTGACGGCCGTGACACTGGGGCGCGTGCGGGCGCTGGTGGTCGTGACCAGGGTGGCGCTGGGCGTGCTGTTCGCGGGTTCGGTCGCGGACCGCTTCGGGATGTTCGGCGCTCCGGGCAGCGCGGGGGTGTCGTGGGGGTCCTACGCGGAGTTCGTCGACTACACCCGGACACTGCTACCGGCGTTCGCCGCTGACGCGGCGCCGATCGCGGCGGGGGCGGCGACGGTCGCGGAGGCCGTGCTCGGCGTGGCGTTGATCTTCGCGGTGCGGCCCCGGATCACCGCGGCGGCCGCGGCGGCGCTGTTCACGATATTCGCGGTGGCGATGGCGACCTCGATCGGGCTGGCCGCGACAGCCGACTACGCGGTGCCGGTGATGATCGGCGGTGCGCTACTGGTGAGCGCTGCACCCGCGCCGCAGAGTCGGCGATTCGGGTTCGGGAGACGCGAAATCGCCTGAGGGACTCCAGCATACGACGAAGGCCGCCCGGTGGAACCGGACGGCCTTCGGGTGTCGAGCGGGATCAGCCGCGCAGTTCGGCGCCGACCGCGGTGGTGGCCGAGGCGACGGCGGCGTCGCGGGCGGCGCTGGCTTCGTCTTCGGTGAGGGTGCGGTCGGGGGCACGGAAGCGCAGGGCGTAGGTGAGGGATTTGCGGCCCTCGCCTGCCTGGGCGCCTTCGTAGACGTCGAACAGGGCGATGCTCTCGAGCAGGTCGCCGCCGCCGGTGCGGAGCGCGGTTTCCACCTGCGCGGCGGGGACGGCCTTCTCGACGCTGATCGACACGTCCTGCAGGACGGCGGGGAACGCCGAGATCGTCGGGGCAGGCAGGGATTCATCGAGCGGCAGGGCGTCGAGATCGACTTCCAGCGCGCAGGTGCGCGGCGGCAGACCGGCACGCTCGAGGACGGCGGGGTGCAGTTCGCCCGCGTGTCCGACGACCACGCCGTCGACGAGCAGTTCCGCGCAGCGACCGGGGTGCCACGGGAGGTAGGCGGCGGAACGCCGCTCGATGACGACGCCCGCCGCATCGGCGAGGTCGTCGACCAGCGCGAACGCATCGGCGGCCTCGGCCGGACGGCCCGGACCCCACGGCCCGCGCGGATCGTGCTTACCGCTGAGGACCGCGGCCACGTGCACCGGCTGGGCGGGCAGCGACGCGTTCAGTTCGGCGATCTGCTCGTCGGTGGGACGACGATCCACCGGCAGTGCCTCGACCGCGTGGGTCTGCGCGCCGGGCCGCACCACCTGGGCGATGCCGTAGATGGTCAGGTCGCGCGCACCACGAGAGATGTTGCGGGCGGCCACTTCCAGCAGACCCGGCAGCAACGTGGTCGCCAGCTCGGGGCGGTCGCTGTCGAGGGGGTTCAGCACGCGGGTGGTGTTGCGGCGCGGGTCGTCGGCGTCCAGACCCCACACCTCGAACACACCGCCGGGCAGGAAGGCAGGCGGCGGCACCTCGACGGCACCGGCGAAGGCCAGTGCCCTGCTCACCGCGCGGCGACGCTGCTGCTGCACGGTCAGGCCCCGGCCACCCGGCGCGGTCGGCAGGATGGACGGGATCTGCTCGAGGCCTTCCAGCCGCAGGACCTCTTCGACCAGGTCGGCGGGCTGAGACAGGTCGGGGCGCCAGCTCGGCGGGGTCACCAGCAGCTGGGTCTTGCCCGCGTCGTTGACCTCGATTTCGACGCCCGCGCCGATCTGGGCGAGCCTGCGCACGGAGGTGCCCGCCGGGTAGGTGACGCCGGCGATGCGGTCGGGCAGGTCGATGTCCATCGCGATCGGCGCGACCGCCGCCAGGGGCACCCGGATGTCGGTGAGCGCGGATTCGATGGTGCCGCCGGTGATGTCGGCGAGCAGGGTCGCGGCGCGGTCGAGCGCGGCGATATTGATCTCGGGATCGACGACACGTTCGTAGCGCTTGCCCGCCTCCGAGGAGAGCTTGTGGCGGCGCGAGGTCCGGTACACCCGCAGCGGATTCCAGACCGCGGCTTCCAAGACCACATCGGTGGTCCCGGCGGCGACCTCGGTGCTCGCGCCACCCATGACACCGGCGAGGGAGATCACGCCGGAATCATCGGCGATCACCACGTCCTCGGCGTCGAGGGTGCGCTCGGTGTCGTCGAGGGTGCGCAGGGTCTCACCCTTGTGCGCCGAGCGAACGACCAAGCCGCCGTGCAGCTTTGCCGCGTCGAAGGCGTGCAGCGGCTGGCCGAGTTCGAGCATCACGTAGTTGGTGACGTCGACAGCCGGGGAGATCGGGCGCATGCCCGACAGCATCAGCCTGCGCTGCAACCACAGCGGGCTCACCGCGTTCGGGTTCATCCCGGTGACGCGGCGCGCGCCGAAGCGCGTGCAGTCCGAGTCGTCTTCCAGGCGGACTTGCCAGGCGAGCGCGTCGACCTCGGGCAGCGTGCGCACGGCGGGGTCGGCGTATTCGAGGTCGAAGCCGCAGGCCAGTTCGCGGGACAGGCCGCGCACCGAGAAGCAGTAGCCGCGATCGGGGGTGATGTTGAGTTCGATGATGGTGTCATCGGTGCCGAGCAGCACGTTCGCGTCGTCGCCCGGCTGGGCGGAACCGGGCTCGAGCACCAGGATGCCGTCGTGATCCTTGCCGATGCCGAGTTCGGCGACCGAGCAGATCATGCCGTTGGAGGTGTGGCCGTAGGTCTTGCGCGAGGAGATCTTGAACCCGCCGGGCAGCTCACCACCGGGCAGCACGACCACGACGAGGTCGCCGACGGCGAAATTGCGTGCGCCACAGACGATTTCCTGCAACTCGGGGTTACCGACGTCGACCTTGCAGAAGCGGATCGGCTTCTTGAACTCGGTGAGCTCGGTGATCTCGGCGACGCGCCCGACGACCAGGGGCTTGTCGATCTCACCACCGATCGGCTCGAGCTTGTCGACCTCTTCGACTTCCAGACCCACACGGACGAAGCCCGCGTCGAGCTCTTCCGCCGACACCGACCACTCGGGGGTGGTGCGCTGCAGGATCTCGGTCAGCCAGGACTGTGCTACTCGCACTTGACGTTTCGCTCTCTCTCTAAGACCGGATACCGAAGGGCAGGGTGAACCGCACGTCACCCTCGACGATGTCGCGCATGTCGGGGATGGTGGTCTGGAACTGCAGAGTGCGCTCCATGCCCATGCCGAACGCGAACCCGGAATACACCTCGGGGTCGATGCCGCTGGCGATGAGGACCTTCGGGTTGACCATGCCGCAGCCGCCCCACTCGATCCAGCCCGCGCCGCCCTTCTTGTTCGGGAACCACACGTCGACCTCGGCCGATGGCTCGGTGAAGGGGAAGTAGTTGGGGCGCATGCGCGTGCGGGTCTCGGGACCGAACATGGCGCGCGCGAAGGCGTCCAGGGTGCCGCGCAGGTGGGCCATGGTGAGACCCTTGTCGATCGCCAGACCCTCCACCTGGGAGAAGACCGGGGTGTGGGTCGCGTCGAGCTCGTCGGTGCGGAAGGTGCGGCCCGGGCACGCGATATACATCGGCACGTCACGGGTCAACATGGACCGCACCTGCACCGGGGAGGTGTGCGTGCGCAGCACCTGGCGCGAACCCTCCGGGGCGATGTGGAAGGTGTCCTGCATGGTGCGCGCCGGATGATCGGGCAGGAAGTTCAGCGCGTCGAAGTTGAAGTGCTCGGTCTCCACCTCGGGACCATCGACGACCTCCCAGCCCATACCGACGAAGAAGTCGGCGATCTGCTCGGAGATGACGGTGATCGGGTGCCGGGCGCCGACAGGCCGACGACGGGCGGGCAGCGTGACGTCGATCTTCTCGGAGATGAGCACAGCCTGGTCGCGCTCCTCCAGGAGTGCGGCACGGCGTGCCTCGAACGCATCGGAGACCCGCTTGCGCGCGACATTGACCCGCTTACCTGCCTCGGCCTTCTCTTCCTTGGGCACACTGCCCAGCCCACGCTGCGCGAGTGCGATCGGCGACTTGCCGCCGATGTAGTCGGTCTTGGCGACCGCCAGCGCATCCAGATCAGCCGCCGCGGAGAAGGCCTTCTCGGCTTCCGCCGCCGCTGCCGCGAGCGCCTCCTCGGTCAAAGAGGCGTTTTGCTCGACTCCACTGTTGTCGTCGGCCACGATCTTCTCGACTCTCCCCTGGGGATCGGTTCGCGGGCGCGTCATTGCCATCCCGCATCGGTGCTGCGTAAATCCTATGGGATGGGGTTCGCGCGATTCATCCGGATTACTCGCGGGGCGATCACTGCTGGTCAAGAGGGTCGCGATATGGACTGATCCAGGTCAGCGCGATACGTCAGCGGTCTCGATGCCAATTCACCGGGACCCGACGCTGATGGCCTTATTGCTCGTCGTACCGGGGAAGGCAGGCAGTATCCAGGGAGATCGTCAGCGGGGAGAGGAGCACGATCGAGTCGCCATACGCGCCTTCGATCAACTCGGCGTAGCCGCCTGCGGCGGGACCGGCGAACAATGCCCAGCGGCCGACGCGAGGGTCGATGACGAGGAGGGCGCGCACGCCCGCCGCGGCGTACCAGCCGTTCTTGCCGTTGATCTGGGCCGCCCGCTCCGATTTCGAGATCACCTCGACGGCGAGTTCGACATCGAGTGGGTCGGCGAGCCAGTCATCGTCGGTGTCCCAGGTATCAGGGAGGATGACCAGGTCGGGAGTGCAGTAATCGTCGTCATCATCGGGCATCGCGATCGAGGTGACCTCATACGCGGCCAGCCCATCCGGCATCGATGCCTCCAACTGCTGACGCAGGCGGCGGATGGAACCCGCGTGTTTTCCACGCGGGGTCGGTGACATCACGAGCGCCCCTCCCAGAATCTCGACACGCAGACCGGTCGCGCGCTCGATCTCCTCGGCCACCTCACGGAGGTTGCCTGGCCGAGGATGCATCGAGGGAAGGGTCATGCGCCTCGCTCCATTCGTGCGGACTGCCGTGGTCAACAATACCGCGATCTGGTCAAGCCAATGATCAACCGGCTCAGCTTCGTGACCTGGCTACCTCGCGGCTCACGGGGACGTTTCTGGCCAGCCAGGTGCGTCGCATTCCCCCATCGATCCCACGGACTGCACCGTACCGCGCAACACCGGGTAGAGCGTGGTGCCGGGTGCCGCGCCCGAAATCGCCGGTTTCCCAGGGCAATCGGAAATCGATCGGAGATCGAGGGAACCGAATGGGGTCGGGGCGCGTCCAAATGATCAAACACACCAGCGTGTTCGACTCGAGAACAGGACGACTCGATGGCTGAACAGACAGGCGATCCGACGTCTCCGCAGGGGCGACGTGCTCGACTCACTGCTCCGGGGAGCGGTCTTGCGTTGTGTGGCTTCGGGATTCGGTCGGTGGAGCGGCGGCCTTTCCCCCGTGCGGCGGGGTTGTGCGCGCACCGGCCCGAGCAGCAGGCGGCTCCGGAGCAGGGGCAGCACCCGGACAGTGTCGGATGACAGGGCTCAGCGACCGGCGGTTCCTATCGGCCGGCGAACGGTCCTACGTTCGATTCCAGGCGGCGCGACCCCATCGACACGGTCGGTATCCGGGTGTGTTCGGCCTGGTGAACGGGTTATGGGCCGCAGGGCAATTGAGTGCCCGGGAGGTGCGGTTTCGCCGTGGCGGAAACGACTGGTTCAGCGAGAATCTGACGAATCCGAGCCAGGTGGATCCGCGCGTGTACGACCGTGAGCTGTATCCGGGCGCGGCCTCGTGGTTCAAGTCGAGTGCGGTGTCGATGATCGAGCGGGTCGAGGGATATCTCGCGATTCTCGATGCGCACGGAGTCGGGTGGGAGCGGTTGGACTCCGCTGCGCCGGGGGACATCATCTACGACGATGCCGAGCAGGTGGTTGTCGTGCCGTTCGGCGACAACCACCTGCTCCGGGATCCGTCTGCGATCAGCGGCTATTCCGCGGGGTGAGTGTGCCGGGGAAGGAAGGCCGCTACCACCGCGGCGCAGGCGACCAGGGCCGCACCGACCCAGACCGCCGGGACCAAGCCGTCCACGTAGGACTGGGGGTCGGTATAGGAGCCGTAGGAGGCGAAGACCGAGGCGAGGACGGCGATGCCCATGGCTACGCCGACTTCACGGACGGTGCTGCTGATTCCTGAGGCCATGCCCTGGTCAGCCGGCGATGCGCTGGCCATGACGATGGTGGAGGAGGGGGCGAAGGTCAGGCCCATGCCGATGCCGCCGAGGACGAAGGGGGCGACGAAGGCGAGATAGGGGACGTCGGCGGTGGTGATCATCGCCATCCAGGCGAGGGAGACGGCCAGGCAGAGCTGACCGATCGCGATGAGCGTGCGGGCGCCCACGCGGTCGACGATCAGGCCGGCCAGTGGTGCGACGACCATCGGGACCATCGTCCACGGCATCGTACGGATCCCCGATTCCAGCGGCGAGTAACCCTGCACCACCTGGAAGAACTGGGCGAGCAGGAAGATCGAGCCGAAGACACCGGACGAGAAGCCGAAGGACACGATGAAACTGAGGCTCAGGCCGCGGGATCTGAACATGCGCAGCGGGAGCATCGGGTCGGTGGCGTAGGTTTCCCAGGCCACGAACGCCACGAGCAGCGCGGTGCCGCCGATCAGGGCGGTGAGGACCTGCGGTGCGGTCCAGCCATCTTCGGCACCGTGGATGACACCCCACACCAGCGCTAGCACGCCACCGGCGGAGAGCAGCACGCCCAGGTAGTCGAGTTTCCTCGCCGCGCCCCGTGATTCAGCGAGCATGCGGGCGGCGAAGGGCAGCGCCAGCAGACCGATCGGGACATTGAGCCAGAAGATCCACTGCCAGTTCAGGCCGTCGACCACCGCACCGCCGACGACCGGCCCGACCGCGACACCAAGGCCCGCGATCCCACCCCAGATGCCGATCGCGGCGCTGCGCATCGTCGCGGGCACCGCGGCGGCGAGCAGAGTGAGTGACAGCGGCATGACGGCCGCGCCACCGACGCCCTGCACCGCGCGGGCGGCGATGAGCATCCACGGCTCGGTGGCCAGCGCGCACGCCGCCGAGGCGACGACGAAGATCCCGATACCGGCCAGGAACACGCGGCGACGGCCGATCCGGTCACCCAGGGCCGACGCCGACAGCAGCAGCGCGGCGAAGGACAGCGTGTAGGCGTTGATGAACCACTGCAGGTCCGAAAGCGACGCTCCCAGTTCGGTTTTGATCACCGGCAGCGCGTTCGTCACGACGAGGTTGTCCAACGTGACCATGAACATCGGAATGCCGACGGCGGCGATGACCGCGCCGAGCGGCTTGTTCTTCACCCCGGGGTTCGCGGGCGCAACGGCGGCTCGCGCGTCGCCGGATTCGAGTGTCTGCGTCATGCCAAGCCCTTAGTTGTTATTGACTGATAACTTCCCTGTCCATGGTTATGCATCGGCTGATAACATGTCAAGAGGCAAACGAACGAGGAGGCAGTGGCGCCCATGACGAGAACCCGGATGACGGCGACCGAGCGCAGCGCCCAGGTGCTCGAAGCCGCGATCCAAGCGTTTGCCGCAACGGGTTATGCCGCAACGAAAACCGATGAGATCGCCAGGCTGGCCGGCGTGTCGCAGCCCTACGTGATCCGCCTGTTCGGAACCAAGCAGCAGCTGTTCATCGCCTGCCTGCTCGAGGTGTGCACCCGCATCGAGCAGGTGTTCCGCGACGCCGAGATCGCCCCCGATGCCGACACCGCGGAGGCATTGCGCTCCCTCGGCCACGGCTTCGACGTCTTCCTGGCCGAACGCGAACTCCCCCTCGTCCTGCTGCACGGCGCCGCCGCCAGTGCGGATCCGGCGATCGGCGACCACATGCGGGAACGCTTCGGGCGGATGTATCGCCTGATCGGCGAACTCACCGGCGCCGACACCCTGCAATCACGCCGCTTCGTCGCCACCGGGATGCTGCTGACGATCATGACCGCGATGCAAGTCGCGGGCAGCGACGCGATCCCACTCCCCTGGGCCACCGAAATTCTCAACGACCTGCACAGCGCCACCGCGCCCGAGTGCTGAAACCGTTCAGCGCGCGAGCAGGGCGGGCCAGTTCTGCCCGCGGGCCCAGTCGGCGAACGAGTGCCAGGCGACGTCCGGGTAGTCGCGGCGCAGGCCGGTGACGTCGACATCGAGTCCGACGGTGCCGAAGTATTCGAACATGGCGGCCAGATCTTCGGAGTGGCGGCGGACGACGAACAGCGGGACTTCGTGGTGCGCGATCGGGCGATCGATGGCGACGGCCAGTGTGGCAGCAAGTCGGGTCGGGGTGAGTTCGTCGGCGGCCAGGTCGATGCGGCGGTTCGCGAATTCGGCACGGCGATCGAAGGTGAGCGCGGCGAAGGCACCGATGTCCTCGGCGCAGATGAGGGTGAGCGGCTGGTCGGCGGGCATCGGCCAGGCGAAGGTGCCGTCCCGGAGGGCGTCGAGGGTCCAGCCGGTGGCGTAGTTGTCCATGAAGGCGGCGGGTGCGATGACGGTCCACGGGACACCGCTCGCACGTAGGTGCTCTTCGATCGCGAATTTGCTGTCGTAGTGCGGGATTCCGGTGGCGCGGTCGGCGTGCGCCGCGGAGGTGAAGACGATGTGGCCGACGCGCGCGGCGACAGCGGCGTCGACCAAGGTGATGCCATGGCGGGTCTCGACGGTCGTGTCGGTGCCGAAGGGCGTGGTCACGGCGAACAGGGAATCAGCGCCCGCCAGGGCGGCATCGAGAGAATCGCGGTCGCCGAAGTCCGCATAACGGACCTCGGCACCGAGATCGCCGAGCGCGACAGCGGCCGGGCTTTGGGGAGATCGGGTGAGCGCGCGGACGCGATGACCCATGGTGAGCAGGGCACGAGCGGTGGCGCCGCCCTGCGCGCCGGTGGCGCCGGTGACTGCGATGGTGAGCATGATGTCTCCTCCGGTATGATTTTACTGTGCGGCGCATTAACTGCGCCACGCAGCAATCTAACCGTTTTAACTGCGCCGCGCAGCTGATTAGGAGTGTGATCCGGATGACAGAGCGGAGTCGACGTGCCCGCTACGCGGAGTTGTCGCGCGTCTCGCGGCAGTACATGGCCTCGTATGTCCTGTTCAACCAGGCTGTCGCCGACCATCTGGGCTTGCACCCCACCGATCTGCAATGCCTGAGCCTGCTCACCGCCGAGCCGCAGCCACTCACCGTCAAGCAGATCGCCGACATGACCGGACTCACCACCGGCTCGGCCACCCGCTTGGTCGACCGGCTCGAACGCGACGGCTACGTGGTGCGCGAACCCGACGCCGAGGATCGCCGTCGGGTCCTGGTCTCCCCCGTACCTGATCGCGTCGCCCGCGTCACCGCCGTGTGGGACGACCTCGGCGAAGGTTGGGAGGCGCTACTCGACACCCATACGACGGACGAGCTCACGGTGATCACCGAGCACATGCGCAAGGCCGAGCAGCTCAGCCACACCCAGATCGAACGTCTGCGTGGCCGTAGCGCGCCGTCGTAAGAACTACTTCGCGTGCTGGACGCGCGCGCTGGCGTAGAGGCAGATCGCCGCTGCCGCAGCCAGATTCAGGCTTTCGGCGCGGCCGTGGATGGGGATGCGGATGCGGTGGTCGGCGCGGGCGGCGACGGCGGGGTCGAGGCCGTGGGCCTCGTTGCCGAAGAGCCAGGCGACCGGTCCGCGCAGGATGTCATCGGCGGCGTCGAGGTCGACTTCGCCGTTGGCGGCGGTCGCGAGGATCGTCACGCCCGCGGCGGAGATCGCGTCGAGAGTCGCGGTGATATCGCGGCTGCGGGCTACCGGGACATGGAACAGGCTGCCCGCGCTGGCGCGCACGCATTTGCCGTTGTGTGGGTCGACGGTCTCCCCCGCCAGCACCACACCATCGGCGCCGACGGCATCGGCGACCCGGATCAGGGTGCCCGCGTTGCCGGGTTCGGCGATCTCGACGGGAACGGCGAGCATGCGCGGACCGCGGTCGAGGATCTCGCCGAGCGGCACGTCGAGGAGCTCGCAGACAGCGACAAGGCCGGGCGCGGTGACGGTTTCGCCGAGATGTTCGGCGGCGCGGTCGCTGACCAGCGTGGTGCGGATGCCGTCGGCGGTGGCACCGGCGATCAGCGCGTTATCCCGACCGGCGGCCGCGAGCGAGTAGAAGATCTCGCGGACCCGGCCGGTCGCCAGCGCGGCGGACACGGCGTTGGCGCCCTCGGCGAGGAACAGGCCGGACTTGCGGCGCTGGGCCGCGCGCTGGAGCTTGACAGCGGAAACGACCCGCGGATTGCGCTCGGAGAGCGCGTCCACGGGTCGTTCCGACAGATCACTGTGTGTTGTCAAGCTCAGGCAGCGGTGGCCGGGGCGTTGACGTCGGCCGGCAGTGCGGCCTTGGCGACAGCCACCAGGCCGGCGAAGGCCTCGGCGTCGGAAACAGCGAGCTCGGCGAGGATCTTGCGGTCCACCTCGACACCAGCGGCCTTGAGGCCCTGGATGAAGCGGTTGTAGGTGATGTCGTTCAGACGCGCGGCGGCGTTGATACGAGCAATCCACAGCTTGCGGAAGTCACCCTTGCGCGCCTTGCGGTCACGGTAGGCGTAGGTCAGCGAGTGGAGCTGCTGTTCCTTGGCCTTGCGGTACAGGCGCGAACGCTGGCCCCGGTAGCCCTTGGAGGCCTCGAGGATGGAACGGCGCTTCTTCTGAGCGTTGACGGCCCTTTTGACGCGTGCCACTTTGGTAGTCCTTGATCATCTGGGGGCGCGGCGGCGCCCGAATTCGGTAGTTGTCGGCGTCCGGTTATCCCGGCCGCGGAATCGTCGGGTTGCGACGGTCGAGCTGACCGGAAAGGTCAGGCGAGACCGAGCAGCCGCTTCACGCGGGGGACGTCGACGGAAGCGACGGACTCCGTGCCTTCCAGACGACGAGTCCGGCGAGAGGACTTGTGCTCCAGGAGGTGGCGACGGTTCGCCTGCTCGCGAAGCAGCTTGCCCCGGCCGGTCACCTTGAATCGCTTCTTGGCGCCGCTGTGGGTCTTGTTCTTCGGCATGGATTCCTCTATCTAGTCGTTGAAATCGTTTACTGCGGGTCGGCCGGCGCAGCCTGCTCGGCAGGCGCGGCCTGCTCGACCGGTGCTGCCTGCTCGACCGGTGCGGCCGGTTCGGCACCGGCGGGACCGGTCGGCAGCGGCGCACGTGTCGCCGCCGGTGCCGAGGAGTCCTGCTGGGCCTTCACCCGCGTCTTCGCACCCTTGTGGGGAGCGAGGACCATGGTCATGTTGCGGCCGTCCTGCTTGGCCGAGGTCTCGACGAATCCGAGATCGGCCACGTCGGAGCCCAGACGCTGGAGCAACCGGAAGCCGAGTTCGGGACGCGACTGCTCACGACCGCGGAACATGATCGTGACCTTGACCTTGGACCCGGCTTCGAGGAAGCGAACAACGTTGCGCTTCTTGGTCTCGTAGTCGTGGTCGTCGATCTTCGGACGGAGCTTCTGCTCCTTGATCACGGTCTGGACCTGGTTCTTACGGGACTCACGCGCCTTCTGCGCGGTCTCGTACTTGAACTTGCCGTAGTCCATGATCTTGCAGACCGGCGGACGGGCATCGGGTGCTACCTCGACGAGGTCGAGGTCGGCTTCGAGCGCGACGCGTAGTGCATCTTCAACACGCACGATCCCAACCTGTTCGCCGCCGGGTCCGATGAGACGAACCTCGGGAACACGGATGCGATCGTTGATGCGGGTCTCAGTGCTGATGGGGCCTCCTAGGTCAAGCGGTGTCGTCTTAACGACCGCACGCAATAACTGCAACCCCTGTTTCAACACGAAAGCCCCGTTGCGGTATTTCTCCGCGACGGGGCCCGATGTCGACCGATCGCCCACAGCCGATGCCCTCACGAGCTCGGTTGTCGACCCCCGCGTGCCAGGCACACGGGAAACCCACCACAATGAGCGGGTGACCGGGACCGTATATCCGAACGATTGCTCGCCGGTAACGGTGGGAGTCGGGCTCCACTTATCTGCCCCACGGATGCATGACACATCCAGGGGCGGTCGTCAGCGGAAAGTCTAGCATGGCGTTGGGCTATCACCGAATCAGCCGGGCGCGAGCATCCGGAATCGGGCCCGCTATAGCCTGATCAGCATGACTGACGAGCTCGATCCCCCTGTGCGCGACCTGGCCGACATCCCCGCCGTCGAGGTGATCAGCCGGGCCGCCGTGATGCTGATGAGCTCGGCCGCGGAGAAGCTGGGCCTGGCCGGGGAGAACCCCCATTCGGGCGCTGGCGTCGATCTCGACGAGGCGCGCCGGGTGATCACCGCGCTGGCCGGGCTGGTCACGGCGTCGGTGGAGTACCTCGGCCCGCACGCGGGTCCGATCCGCGAGGGCTTGCAGGCGCTGCAGCGCGCGTTCCGCGAGGCGTCCTCGGTGCCGGACGCGCCGGGGATGGGTCCGGGCGAGAAGTACACCGGTCCGGTGCACTGAGTTCGGTGTCAACGAAAAGATCCGCCGACGCGATGCGTCGGCGGATCTTTTCTGTGCTGCGAACGGAGTCGCGACTCAGACCACGGGGGTCGGGGTCGGAGTCGGAGTAGGACCGCCGGGGGTGACCGACACGGCCGAGCCGGAGGTGATCATATTCGCGATTGCGGCCATCATGGCCGCGCTTCCGGTATCCATTACAGGCGTTCCTTTCGAATCCAGGTCAGACAGTCGGCTTGGTGGGCTCGTAAGCCAGCGATGACCCGCCTGCGAGGAAACCGAGAATCTGGGCGATGAGCGCCGTGGTGGCTTCATCCATGAGGACGTTCCTTTCGAGCTACACGACGATCGAGCCGTCGACAAACCGCTACTTCCCGGTATTCCGGGGACGGTGAGGCGAATGTTACCTACGGCTGTTTCACTTTGTGGCGGTTTCCGAAAGTCCCTGCCGGGATGTCTCGAAAGGAAGGTAGCCCGGCTCAGCGCAGCGCGGCCGCCTTTCGCGCCAACCGCTTGGCCGCGGTCGTCTCCGCCGGTGCCTTCTTCGCCGCGGGGGCGGTTTTCTCGGCTGCCTTCTTCGCGGCGGCCTTCTTCGGTGCGGGCTTCTTCGGCGCGGGCGCTGCCAGGACTTCTTTGAGGAACTGCCCGGTGTAGCTGTCCGACGCCGCGGCGATGTCTTCCGGCGTGCCGGTCGCGACCACGGTGCCGCCGCCGGAACCGCCCTCGGGACCCATATCGATGACCCAGTCGGAGGTCTTGATGACATCGAGGTTGTGCTCGATGACGATCACCGTATTGCCCTTGTCGACCAGCCCGTTGATCACCTTGAGCAGTTTGCGGATGTCCTCGAAGTGCAGACCGGTGGTCGGTTCGTCCAGGATGTAGACCGTCCGCCCGGCGGATCGTTTCTGTAGTTCAGCGGCAAGTTTCACCCGCTGGGCCTCACCGCCGGACAGGGTCGGCGCACTCTGGCCGAGCCGCACGTAACCCAAGCCGACCTCGACCAGTGTCTTGAGGTAGCGGTGGATCGAGGTGATCGCCTCGAAGAAATCGGCGGCCTCGTCGATCGGCATATCGAGCACTTCGGCGATGGTCTTGCCCTTGTAGTGCACCTCGAGGGTTTCCCGGTTGTAGCGGGCGCCATGGCAGACCTCGCAGGGGACGTAGACGTCCGGCAGGAAGTTCATCTCGATCTTGAGCGTGCCGTCGCCCGAGCACGCTTCGCAGCGGCCGCCTTTGACATTGAACGAGAACCGGCCGGGTTGGTAGCCGCGCACCTTCGCCTCGGTGGTGGAGGCGAACAAGGTGCGGATCTTGTCGAAGACGCCGGTGTAGGTGGCCGGATTCGAGCGGGGAGTGCGACCGATCGGCGACTGGTCGACCTGCACCAGCTTGTCGAGGTTGTCGAGGCCGTTGATCCTGGTGTGCCTGCCCGGCACCTGGCGGGCGCCGTTGAGCTTGTTGGCCAGGACGGTGGCCAGGATGTCGTTGACCAGGGTCGACTTACCCGAACCCGAGACACCGGTGACCGCGGTGAGCACACCCAGCGGGAACGCCACGTCGACGTTGTGCAGGTTGTGTTCGGTGGCGCCGACGACGGTGAGCCTGCGCTTCTTGTCGATCGCGCGGCGCACCAGCGGCAGCTCGATCTGCTCGCGGCCCGAAAGGTAAGCGCCGGTGAGGGATTCGGGCACTTCCAGGAGTTCGGCATACGGGCCGCTGTGCACCACCCGGCCACCGTGTTCGCCGGCCAGCGGACCGATGTCGACCACCCAGTCCGAAGCTCGGATGGTGTCCTCGTCGTGTTCGACGACGATCAGGGTGTTGCCCAGTTTCTTCAAGCGCAGCAGCGTCTCGATGAGCCTGCGGTTATCGCGCTGGTGCAGGCCGATCGACGGCTCGTCGAGGACATAGAGGACACCGACCAGGCCCGATCCGATCTGGGTGGCCAGCCGGATGCGCTGGGCCTCACCGCCGGACAGGGTCGCGGCGGCGCGCGAGAGCGTCAGATATTCGAGGCCGACGTCGAGCAGGAAGCCGAGCCTGGCCTGGATCTCCTTGAGCACCTGACCGGCGATCGCGGTCTCGCGCTCCCCCAGCGTGAGCGAGTTCAGGAAGTGCGCGCAGTCGCCGATGGACAGCTCGCTGACCTCGGCGATCGACTTGTCGGTGCCGTCCGCGGCCAGGGTGACGGCCAGGATCTCCGGGCGCAGCCGGGAGCCGTTGCAGACCGGGCACGCCACATCGCGCATGTAGCCGTCGTAGTGCTCTTTCATCTGCTCGGACTCGGTGTTGTCCATGCGCCGCTGCAGGAACGGCATCACACCTTCGAAATCGGCGTAATAGGAGCGCTTGCGGCCGTAGCGGTTGGTGTAGGCCACGTGCACCTGGTCGGAGCTGCCTTCCAGCACCGCCTTGCGCGCCTTCGCCGGCAGGTCACGCCACGGGGTGTCCATGGAGAAGCCGACCGCCTCGGCCAGGCCGGCGAGCAACCGGTTGAAGTACTCGGCGGTCTGCCCGCGCGACCACGGGGCGATCGCGCCGTCGGCCAGGCTCAGGTCCGGATCGGGCACCACGAGTTCCGGGTCGACTTCCTTGCGGATGCCGAGGCCGGTGCAGTCGGGGCAGGCGCCGTAGGGCGAGTTGAAGGAGAACGAGCGGGGCTCGAGGTCTTCGATATCGAGCGGGTGGCCGTTGGGGCAGGCCAGGCGCTCGGAGAAGCGGCGCTCACGGTCGTGGGCGTGCTCGTCGCGGTCGACGAAATCGAGCACGACGATGCCGTCGGCCAGCCGCAGCGCGGTCTCGATCGAGTCGGTGAGGCGCTGCTTGGAGGCGGCCTTGACCGAGAGCCGGTCGACGACCACCTCGACGTCGTGCTTCTCCTGCTTCTTCAGTTTCGGCGGATCGGTGAGCGGATACACCACGCCGTCGACCCGCACGCGCGAGTAGCCCTGGGTCTTGAGCTGGTCGAACAGATCGACGAACTCGCCCTTGCGGGTACGTACCACCGGCGCGAGGACCTGGAACTTGAGGCCGTCGTCCATGGCGAGCACCTGGTCGACGATCTGCTGCGGGCTCTGCTTTTCGATCAGCTCGTGGCACACCGGGCAGTGCGGCGTGCCCGCGCGGGCGTAGAGCAGGCGCAGGTAGTCGTAGACCTCGGTGATGGTGCCGACCGTGGACCGCGGGTTGCGGTTGGTCGACTTCTGGTCGATCGACACCGCGGGCGAGAGGCCCTCGATGAAGTCGACATCCGGCTTGTCCATCTGCCCGAGGAACTGTCGCGCGTAGGCCGACAGCGATTCGACGTAGCGGCGCTGCCCCTCGGCGAAGATCGTGTCGAACGCCAGGCTCGACTTCCCGGAACCGGACAGACCGGTGAACACGATCAGGCTGTCGCGTGGCAAATCCAGGTCGACACCTTTCAGGTTGTGTTCCCGAGCTCCGCGCACAGTGAGGCGTTCCGCCACCTGGTGAATCCCTTCTCCATCGTCATCCGCCGACCGGACATAATCCCCCGCTGACAATGCTAGGCGGGGGGTCCGACAAGTTTCGGTGCGCGGGGCGAACGGACCCCGGGACGGGGCGCGCTGCGCAGGGGACGTGACGAACCTCGTTCACCGACCCGCCCCACAACCCAGATGCGCGGATTATGTTGGACCACAAGGGTGGATCGTTCGACATGATGAAGGAGCCGACGTGCTCGAGGTGTTCCTGGTCGACGACCACGAGATCGTGCGGCGTGGGTTGATCGACCTGCTCGAGGGTGATCCAGAACTCACTGTGATCGGTCAGGCGGGCGGCGTCGCCGAGGCGATGGTGCGCATCCGCGAGGCTCGCCCCGACGTCGCGGTCCTGGATGTGCGGTTACCCGACGGCAACGGCATCGAACTGTGCCGCAACCTGCTGGCCGAGTTCGACGACTTGCACTGCCTCATCCTGACCTCGTTCTCCGACGAGCACGCGATGCTCGATGCCATCCTGGCCGGTGCCAGCGGCTATGTGGTGAAGAACATCGACGGGATGAAACTGGCCGACGCGATCAAACAGGTCGGCGCGGGCCACTCGCTGCTCGATACCCGCGCGGCCGACGCGCTGCGCGCCCGGCTGCGCCGCAGCGCCGAACCATCAGGGCCACTGGCCGGGCTCACCGACCAGGAACGCCGGCTACTCGAACTGCTCGGTGAGGGCCTGACCAACCGGCAGATCGCCGCGCGCATGTTCCTCGCGGAGAAAACGGTCAAGAACTATGTCTCGCGACTGCTGGCGAAACTGGGTGTCGAACGCCGCACCCAGGCCGCTGTCCTGGCGACCAAACTCCGCGAGCCGTGACAGCTCAGGACGGGACGACGATGGTCAGGTCCCCGTCGTAGCGGCGGTAGAGCAGGTTCCCGCGGCCGGTGTGGCTGTCGGTGAAGAACAGGTAGGGCAGTCCGGCGGCGCACAGCGCGTCGGAGGCCTCGTCCTCGGCGAAGACGGGAGCCGCGTCCTGAACCACCCGCACCGGCATCGCGCTCGCGGTCAACGGCAGTTCGGCCGGCTGGTCCGCCGCGGCGGTGCGCCGCTGCCGGGCCAGCGCGACACCGTGCGGGTCGGCCCAGGTGACGATGGCGTCCTCGCCGGTGTCGGCGTCGGTGAACAGGTAGGCGTCGTAGTCCATCGCGTCCAGGACCGTGCTGGCTTCCAGCGGGGTGCCGGTCATCAGGGCGCAGTCCTTGCGGCGGATGATCGGCCGCGTCTCGGTGATCTGGGCCAGCGGGCGGCGGGCCGGATCGGGCCACGCGCCGCGCGCTTCCTTGCCCGCGCGGCGAGCGAGCTGGCGGTCGAGCCGTTCGGCGGCGAAGGTCACCGCGAAACCGCCGGGACCGGTGACCTGGACCCGGGTGAAGGTGTCGTTGGTACGGATATTGGCCTGCACAAGGGTCGGCTCGTCGTAGCCCTGCGGCGCGGTGACGCGCACCCTGGCCGGGCTGTCGAGGTGATGCCTGCGCATGACGCGGGTGATGGCCCGGACGGCACGGGTGACGTCCTGGGCCGGTACTTCGCCACGCGTGGTCACGGCCAGCTCCGGGTCCGCGGCGGTCGTCCAGTGCTGGGTGCTCGACAACGAATTCATCATGTGCCCCACTTCTCGATCCCAATTCCCGGTGCCCAATGCCACCACTACCGCCGGTGCGAGTGAAGGGCCGAAAGTCCCCTCATTGCGGACTAGACTTTGTTGCGACTCACTCGAGGAGCTGCGAAGACGGGATACTGCGATGGCGAATGACGGTCGGGGCGGCCGCTATTCGGCTGACCAGACGGTGTCGCGGCAGATGTTGCGCAGCCTGCTCGGCGAGGTCGCCGATCGGGTCGAGGTGATGATCGGCTCGCGCGATCGGATGGATGGCCTCGTCGAGGCCATGCTCACCGTCACGGCGGGGCTCGACCTGGACGAAACCCTGCGCACCATCGTGCGAACCGCGATGAATCTGGTCGACGCCCGCTACGGCGCGCTGGCGGTACGCGGCCACGATCAGCAGGTCGCGCAGTTCATCGACGAGGGCATGCCGGATCAGATCCGCGACCGGATCGCGCGATTACCCGCCGGCCACGGCGTACTCGGCGCGGTGTTCGCACACAAGGCACCGATGCGGCTGGCCGATCTCACCCAACACGAAACCTCGATCGGTTTTCCGGCGGGACATCCGCCCATGCACACGTTCCTCGGTGTGCCCGTACGCATTCGGGACGAGGTGTTCGGCAGCCTCTATCTGACCGAGAAGTCCAATGGGCAGCCGTTCACCGAGGAAGACGAAGTCCTGGTGCTGGCGCTGGCGGCCGCGGCGGGCATCGCGGTCGACAACGCGCGGCTCTACGAGCAGGCACGTACCAGGCAGGCGTGGATCGAGGCCACCCGCGATATCGCGACGGAATTCCTCGCCGGTACCGAATCCGACCGAGTGCTGGGTCATGTGGTCGATCACGCGCGTGGGCTGACCGGATCGCATCAGGCGTTTCTCGCCTCGGTGCCCGTACCCGACGAATTGCCGAGCGAGATCAGCGAATTGGTGGTCACGCAGTGGACGGGCCCGGACGCGGGCCAGGACTGGCAGACCATTCCGATCGCGGGGACGGTGGTGGGCGACGCGTTCAGCAGACGGACACCGCTGCGCTTCGACGATGTGTCGGAGGTGACGCTGGGCGTCGAGTTCCCGGTGGCCGAACTGCCCGGCGCCGGACCGGCTCTCGTGCTGCCGCTGTGCACACCCGATGCCACCCTCGGCGTCCTGGTGACGTTCCGGCCGCCGGGTTTCGCACCGTATTCCGACGAGATGCTCGAACTGACGGCGGCGTTCTGCGATCAGGCCGCGCTGGCGGTGCGGCTGGCCGACGCGCAGCAGCGGATGCGCGAACTCGACCTCGTCGCCGACCGCGACCGGATCGCGCGCGATCTGCACGATCATGTGATCCAGCGCCTGTTCGCGATCGGCCTCACGGTACAGGCCACCCTACCCAAGGCCGTGGTTCCCGAAGTGCGGCAACGGCTTTCGACGGTGATCATGGATCTGCAAGAAGTGGTGCAGGAGATCCGCACCTCCATCTTCGATCTCCACGCCAGCGGCTCGGGCCACAGCGAGGGGCTACAGCAGCGCCTCGAGGTCGCGATCCGGCGCCAGACCGCCGACATCGCCCTGCGCGCGACGATCCAGGTGTCGGGCCCGCTGTCGGTCCTCGATCCGCAGCTGGCCGACCACGCCGAGGCGGTGGTGCGCGAAGCGGTGAGCAACGCGGTGCGCCATTCCGGCGCCGACACCGTCGCCATCGTGATCGAGGTGGCCGACGATCTGGTGATCACGGTGTCCGACAACGGCTGGGGCATTCCGAACCACGTCATCCGCAGCGGGCTGCGCAATCTCGAGCAACGCGCACAGGAGGCCGGCGGGCACTTCGAGGTCGGTCCGGCCGAGCGCCCCGACGCCGACGGCAACCACCCGGAGATGTCGGGCACGCAGCTGCGCTGGGCGGTGCCACTCCCCCAGGACGCGCCGACGACCGGCGGATTCGCCCTCGCCGGCGGACCCGAGACCGGCGAGGACTGAGCCGGAACCGGCGACGTCAAACCTTGGCCAGGATTACGGCCGCGTTGTTGCCGCCCATCCCCATCGACAATTTGAGAGTCGGACCGTCGAGCATCGGGGTCGGGCCGTCGAGCAGTCCCGGGTGCGCGGGGGCCACGATCGGCGCCGATGCGGCGATGCCACGCTCGTAGGACAGTGCGATCGCGGCGACTTCGATCGCCGCGCACGCGCCCTGACAATGCCCGGTGAGCGGTTTGAGCGCGGCGATGGCGGGACGGTCGTCGAAGACGGTGGTCATGACGTCGCGTTCGGCGGCATCGCATTGCCGGGTCCCGGTGCCGTGCGCGTTGTAGTACGCCACGTCGGCGGCATCGATCCCGGCGTTCGCCAGCGCGCGCTGGACGCAGGCGATGATCTGGGTGTGGGTGGGATCGACCGAGACGACGTGGAAGGCGTCGTTGGTCATCGCGCCGCCGAGTACCCGGGCATAGGGCAGCTCGACCGCGTCGGTGAGCAGCAGCGCCACCGACGCCTCGGCGATGGTGAACCCGAGCGTGCCCTCCTGAAAGGGCCTGCAGGCGGTGAACGGGTCGGCGGCGGCGATCGCGGCACCGAGACCGACGAAATGTTCGAGCATTTCCGAGGTGGCCGAGAGGTCGGTCGTCACGCACAGAACATCGTCGACCAGACCCGCGTCACGCCACATCTTCGCCGTCAGCAGGGCGACATTTCCCGAACTGCAGGCCGCCGACACGTTCATCGCGGGCCCATGAAAACCGAACTCCTGCATCACCACCGAGATGGCTGTCGAGGGCAGCATCCGCAGATAGTCACGCGAGCGCCGGTGGCCGTCGTCACGAAGGTAGAAATCGCGCCAGTCGGCGACATCGCCCAGGGTGAACGCGTGGACGAGGCCGACGGTGCGGCCTTCGTGGCGCCACCCGCGGGCCTGCGCGTCGGCGATCGCCTCGGTGGCCGCGGCATGCACGGCACGCCCGAACAGACCGGTTCCGTACGCCGGGTCACCGCCGTCGGGAATCCGGCCGACCCAGGCGTGTTCATCGCGTCCCGGCCCGTAACCGGGGTACAAACGGGCCGCCGGTTTACCCCCCAGCAATCCCTGCCACAGGAATTCGCGACCCCACCCGTAACCGGAGACGACACCGATGCCGGCTATCGACATAGAATCGAGGCGGTGAGCCATGCCGCCCGTGAGCAGGTCCGGTATCACATCGCTCCTCGCGGATCTCATGAAGGATCACCAGACTAGTCCGATACGCCGTCCGCCGACGCAGGCCGAGATCGGGGGTTTCGCAGTGGGAGAACGAAAGACCGACGCGGCGAGCGCCGAACAACTCGCGCAGCGCTATCGGTCGCTGGTCGAACACACCCCCGACGCCATCTGTGTGCACGAATCCGGAACCGTCGTCTACGTCAATCCGGCCATGGTGCGCCTACTCGGAGCCCGCTCGGCCGAAGAACTACTCGGTTTGTCGATCACCACCTTCGTTCATCCCGCTTCCGTGGCCGCCATGCTCGACCGGATCAACCAGCTCACCGCCGAGGGATCGGCCTCGCCACCCTCCGATATGGACCTGGTTCGGGTGGACGGGCGCGCGGTGCCGGTGCAGACGGTGTCGGTGCTCACGGTGTGGCAGGGCGAACCGGCCTACCAGGTGGTGGTGCACGATCTCACCGCGCAGCGAGCCGCCGAGGCATCGGCGCGGCGGGCGGAAGCACATTTCACCACCGTGGTCTCCCAACTGGAGGAGGGCGTGCTCGTCGTCGATCGGCGGGGCCGGATCGAATCGATCAACCCGGCGGGCATACACATACTCGGCATCGACGACGTCGGGCCGGTCCTCGGCTGCCTCATCGACGATCTGCCGATGACGATGATCGACAGCGACGGACGGCCGCTACCGCCCGGAAAACACCCGATGGCGCACACGCTCGCGACCGGTGAGGTGATCACCCAGTTCATCTTCGGTGTCGAGCACGCCGACGGCCACCAGGTGTGGTTGTCGTGCAACTGCAGGCTGCTCAACCCGGACAGCCCGGATTCGTCGGGGGTGTCCTCGTTCGCCGACATCACCGAGTTCCGGGCGAGCAGGCGCCAGCTCGAATTTCAGGCCACCCACGATGCGCTGACCGGGCTCGCGAATCGGTCCCTGATCCTGTCGCAGCTGTCCTCGGCGCTGGCCGACGAGGGCGGCAGCCTGGTCACCACGGTGCTGTTCATCGACCTCGACGGCTTCAAGGCGATCAACGACACGCTCGGGCACGCCATCGGCGACACGGTGTTGCAGATCGTCGCCCAGCGGCTACAGCAGTCGTTGCGCAGCGAAGACCTGGTAGGACGGCTCGGCGGCGACGAATTCCTGGTGCTGCTGTCCGGTCATCCGCAGCGCGCCGACCTGCCCGCGCTGGTGGAGCGGCTGCGCGGCACGATGTCGGAACCGATCATCGCCAGCGGTCACCGGCTCGAGGTGAGCGCCTCGGTGGGTATCACCGAACTCGGCCCGCACGAGAACCGCACCCCTGAGGCCGTGCTGCACGACGCCGACCTGGCGATGTATCGCGACAAGCCGTCGGCGCATCGTGAGCTCGGTCTCGGTCAGAATCGACGCTCGAACAACACCCACGCCTCCTGACAGACTGGTCGGCGTGATCGTCGAACACGCGCTGTTACCCGTTCGCCCCGGTGCCACCGCCGCTTTCGAAGCGGCCTTCGCGCAGGCGTATCCGATCATCGCGGGAATGCCCGGTTTCGGTGGGTTGTCGTTGTCGCGGTGTGTCGAGCGGCCCGAGTGCTTTCTGTTGCTGGTGCGCTGGGAGCGGCTGACCGATCACACAGTGGGATTCCGGGAGTCGCCGGAATATCAGCGCTGGCGTGCGCTGTTGCACCACTTCTATGAGCCTTTCCCGGTGGTCGAACACTTCACACCGGTCCTGGGCGACGAAGTCTTCCCGGTCGCGGCGGCCATGCCGGCGGGCACGTAGACTCGACAACTCTGTTCTCAACGCGGTGACAAAGGAGTCCTGTTTTGCCCGACCGCCTCGCCGACGCCTCCCCGGCCGCGCACGACCGCGAGATCGAACATGAGCAGAAGTACGTTTCGGTGCTCTACGACCGGCTCGACGGCATGCGCGACTACGCGCAGAACCGGCTCAAGACCGTGCTCCTCGAAGCCGGTGGCACACCGCAGGCGCGCAGTGAACGCGAGTCGTTCACTCAGCTCTACAGCGAGGACCTGTCCAAATACGACGCCGCCGAGCACGGTCTGTGCTTCGGCCGGATCGACCTCGATGGCACCGAGGAGGAGGCGCGCTACATCGGCAGGCTCGGCATCCTCGACGAGGACAACGACTACGAGCCGCTGCTGCTCGACTGGCGCGCACCGATGGCCCGCCCGTTCTACCTGGCCACCACCGCCAACCCCGAGGACGTCACCCGCCGCAGGCACATTCGCTCGCGCAACCGAGCGGTGACCGCGATCAACGACGAGTACCTCGATCTCGGTGCCGCCCAACGCGACGGTGTGGTCGGCACCGACGACGGCGTCGGTGGCGAGAGCGCGCTGCTGGCGGCGCTCAACGCCGCCCGCACCGGGCACATGAACGACATCGTCGAGACGATCCAGAGCGAGCAGGACGCGATCATCCGCTCCGAGCACAAGAGCGTGCTCGTGGTGCAGGGTGGGCCGGGCACCGGCAAGACCGCGGTCGCGCTGCATCGGGCGGCGTTCCTGCTCTACACCTACCGTCAGCAGCTGGCCAAGAGCGGCGTGCTGATCATCGGCCCGAACGCCACCTTCCTCGACTACATCGGCCAGGTGCTGCCCTCACTCGGTGAGACCGGTGTGCTGTTGTCGACCATCGGCGACCTGTATCCGGGTGTGAAGGCGGTACGCGAGGATTCGTTGCGCGCCGGGGAGATCAAGGGCTCCCTCGACATGCTCGAGGTGCTCAAGCAGGCCGTGCGCGACCGTCAGGAAGTGCCGTCGGAACCGGTCCGCCTCGCTTTCGACGGCTATCCGGTGACCCTGGATCGCAAGATCGCGACCCGGGCCCGCGGCCGGGCCCGCTCCTCGCGGCGCCCGCACAACCTGGCCAGGCCGATCTTCGCGTCGTCGGTGATCGACGCGCTCACCGATCAGCTCGCCGCGACGATGGGTGCCGACCTGTCCGGTGGCAAGAGCCTGCTCAGTTCCGCCGACCTCAGCGAGATCGGCGACGAGATGCGCGGCGACCCGCACGTGCAGGCCGCTATCAGCGCGCTGTGGCCGGTGCTGTCGCCCCAGGAAGTGCTCGCCGACCTGCTCGCCGACCCCGCCCGCCTCGACCGCGCGGCCAAGACGTTGAGCGGTGCGGATCGCGCCGAGCTGGTGCGTTCCGATGACGGCATGTTCGGCGCGGCCGACGCCCCGCTGCTCGACGAGCTGGCCGAACTGCTCGGCGTCGACGACACCGAGGAACGCGAACGCTCGCGTCGCCGGTGGCGGGCCCAGATCGAGGAGGCCCAGGACGCCCTCGACATCCTCACCGGTTCGGCACCGCAGGACATCGAGGACGAACTCGATCCCGAGATCCTGATGGCCTACGACCTGATCGACGCCTCCCAGCTGGCCCAGCGCCAGGAATTCGGCAACCGGCAGACCACCGCCGAACGCGCCGCGGGCGACCGGACCTGGACCTATGGTCATGTGATCGTCGACGAGGCACAGGAACTCTCGGAGATGGCGTGGCGAATGGTGATGCGGCGCATCCCGAATCGCTGGATCACCGTCGTCGGCGATGTGGCGCAGACCGGCGACCCGGCGGGTGCGTCGTCCTGGCAGCGGGTGCTCGAACCGTATGTGGCCAATCGCTGGAAGCTCACCGAGCTCACCGTGAACTACCGCACCCCCGCCGAGATCATGGCGGTCGCGGCCGACGTGCTCGCCGCGATCGATCCCGGCACCCAGGTGCCGCGCTCGGTCCGCGAAACCGGCAATCCCCCACGCGCCCACCGGGTTCGGCCCGCCGACCTGGCGGGCGAGCTGGCACGCTTGCTCGAAACCGAGCACGGCCCCGGCACCAGCGCGGTCCTCGCTCCAGCCGCCCTCGTGCCGGAACTATCTTCCCTGGCAGGCGAATCCGTTCAGGTGCTCACGGTGCACGACGCGAAAGGTCTCGAGTTCGACCGCGTGTATCTCGTTGAGCCACAGGCGATCCTGGACGAATCCCCGCGCGGCCTCAACGACCTGTACGTCGCACTCACCCGCGCGACACAGCGGCTGACAGTCGTGCACGCCGAACGACTGCCGGAGACCCTCGCCGCACACTTCGCCCAATGAAAAAACGTGGCGTCGCACGATCCGCGACGCCACGTTCCTTCCTTTACACAAGCCCACCCATGATCTCGCAAGCACATGGGTAACTCACCGGGACGGGCTAACGCCCCCGCGCTCTACCGCCGGCCGCCTACGCTCGCAACTCCCACCTAGGTCTGGCCTGAATACCCGGAGAGGCGGTCAGCGCACGGTGTGGACGATCAGCACGTCCGAACGGGACTTGCGGGCTACGTCCGAGGGGACGGAGCCGAGCAGGCGGCCGGTGAGGGTGTTGAGGCCTCGGTTACCGACGACGAGCAGATCCGCGTCCACCTCGTTGACGAGGTCGAGCAGCGAATCGACCGGCTCGCCGACGATCGCGCGATCGACGATGTTCTTCGCACCGGCGGCCAGGGCCTTCTCCCGGGCGATGTGCAGGATCTCGTTGGTCGGGGCCGAGCCACGGACCTGGTAGGCCTCGTCCTTGAGCACATCGGCGGCGGCGGCGACGTCGCGGTCGTCGGTCGGGAAGTAGGCGCAGGCCAGCACGAGAGTTGCCTCCGCGTCCCCGGCGAGCGCCGCGGCCTTCTCCACCGCCACATACGACGAATCCGAGCCATCAGTACCGACGACAATGGTCCGGTAGGCGGTCATCTCTCCTCCAACTTGGTCGGTGCCAGCACCGAACCACTCGGGAATCGAGCGTCAGCGCGGCAATCGGCTCGACCCTAACGCCAAATCAGGCCGATTTATCGACAATTCGCAATAGATCACATCCCGGAGTGTTGGCGTGTGTGCCGATGTCACGGTGGCTTTCGCGACAGTCGAGAACATCCACCTGCGGCGATAGAACCGCAGGTCGAAGAAATTGTGGCCTATCACAACACGATCAACGACGCAGTGCGACTGGGACTTCGATCACATCAGCCGGAGAAACTGGGGAATCCGCAGGCGGCGCTGCCGGTACCGGTATTCGGCGCGACGGTCACCGTGGCGGGGGTGATCCACCAGATACGCCCATAGCCGTCGACTTTCGCCGTCACTTCGTGTGAACCGGCCACGGAGGGGCGCCAGGAGGTCTTGGTCTCGCCGAACGCCGGGACCGTGACCGTGTCGATCACCTCGCCGTTGTCATAGAAGGTCACCGGCGCACCGGCGTAGCCGGAGCTGTAGCCGACGACATTGACTGCGACCAGCGTGTAGGAACAGCCGGCCTTGGGGTCCTGACTCGAGACGCTGACCCACTGGCCATCGGCATGCGCGGTCGGTGCGAGCAATGCGGTGGCGACCAGGGCGGTCCCGAGGGCGGCGCCCAGACGGGCGGTCCGGTCGAAAGATGTTGTCACTGTTGATGTCCTGACTTCTCCACGCAGCAATGGCCGCTGCGAATGCGGTGACACTATCGACGAATACCGCCACACCAAGTTGGAACGTCAATATTTCAAACCCCCCGATTCTGGGGTCGTTCCACCGGTCACCGTGCCGTGGAGACCACCTGTGCGCTGCGGGCGTATTCCGTCGGTGACATCCCGATCTCGGCGGTGAATTCGCGGCTGAAATGCGCCTGGTCGAAATAGCCGAGGTCGGCGGCCAGTACCGCGAGATCGAGGCGGCCACGCGCGAGCAGGTCTGCGGCGTCTTGCAATCTGAACCGGCACAGCACCCATTTCGGGCCTGCCCCGACGTAGCGGCGGAACAGCCGTTGCAGGGTGCGGATCGGGATCGCGAAACGGTCGGTGACCTGGTCGACCCTGGTGAGCTCCGGATCGTTCGCCATGGCTGTGACGATGCGCGTCACCAGTGCGTAGTGCGGATCGTCGGTGCGACCGCGGCCCGCGAAGAACTCCTCGACGATGACCTGCCTTCGCTCGTCGGACTGTTCGGCCAGCACCCGTTCGGCCAGCCCCGCGGCCTCTGGCAACACCGCACTCAACGGCGCCGAATCATCGCGTAGCGCTCCGACATCCATGCCGGTGAAGGCACCGAAGCCGCCGGGGGCGAACCGGATGCCGAAGGTCTCGCCTTCCCCCTCGAGCTCGCGCACGTACTTCGTCGTGCACACACCGTTGACGAACCCGCCGGTGCGGGTGGTGCTGCGTTCGAAAGTGACATTCACACACGGGAACGACAGCACCTCGGCCGAATAGCTGGGCTGCCCACGCAGATCCCAGCGCACCACCCAGTACCGGTCCGCGAATTCGGCCAGCGCGGGCCCGACCCCGAGCCGGTGCAGCGACCGGTGTCTGGCCTGCTCGTCGGGGTGCAGGATTCCTTTCACATCACCGGGATCCGGCGCCGCTGTCATCACCGGCCGATCTGTCGCGTTCTTACAAGACGGGTCGCCGGTGGCGGAGCAGGATCGCAGTCATGACCAATCCCGTTGCGCCCATTCCGGAGGGCTACCACTCCATCACCTGTTTCCTGGCCGTGCCGGACGGTAACGCGGCCATCGACTTCTACACCGCGGTCTTCGACGCGAAGGTACTCAGCCGGGCCGATCGGCCCGACGGCCAGCCCGCGCACGCCGAACTGCTCATCGGCGATTCCACGCTGCAGCTCGGAATGCCCATCCCCGACAACAATGTTCGCGCCCCCGAGGACTGGGTACACACCTCGGTGGTGCACTACTGCCCCGACGTGGACGCGGTGATCGCCCGCGCGCTCGCCCACGGTGCCCGCAGCGCCGAGGAGCCGCAGACCTTCGTCACCGGCGACCGCTTCGGCGTGGTGATCGACCCCTTCGGGCACCGTTGGGCGGTGATCACCCGCGTCGAGGACGTCTCCAAGGAAGAGGCCGACCGCCGGGTGGCCGCGTGGATGGCCGAGCAGGCGTAGCGACGCACTGGGCTGGGTCCTCGACTGCGGGGACCTCGCCTCCGAGCTGCGCGATCCGTCGCGCAGCCCGGGTGCGCGGCCGCCGACAGGCTCTGGCGTCGTCATTGTCGTCAGGAAAGCCCCGCGGCGTCCATGCCGCGCAGCTCCTTCTTCAGGTCGGCGATCTCGTCACGCAACCGGCCCGCCAGCTCGAACTGCAGTTCGCGGGCCGCGTTCATCATCTGCGCGGTGAGTTCGGTGACCAGGTTGGCCAATTCGGCGCGCGGCATCGACTTCACGTCGCGTTCGGCGTAGATGCCCGAGCTGACCGCCCGGCCCGGCTCACCCTGAGCACGCCTGCCGCGGCTGGCGTTGCGACCCGATCCGCCCACGGCCACCTCGTCCTCGGCTTCGGTGTACACCTGGTCCAGGATGTCGGCGATCTTCTTGCGCAGCGGCTGCGGATCGAGGCCGTGTTCTTCGTTGTAGGCGACCTGTTTGGCACGGCGACGGTCGGTCTCGGAGATCGCGTGCTGCATCGAGTCGGTGATCTTGTCCGCGTACATGTGCACTTCGCCGGACACATTGCGCGCCGCGCGGCCGATGGTCTGGATGAGGCTGGTGCTCGACCGCAGGAACCCTTCCTTGTCGGCGTCGAGGATTGCCACCAGGGACACCTCGGGCAGGTCGAGACCCTCGCGCAGCAGGTTGATGCCGACGAGCACGTCGTATTCGCCGAGGCGCAGCTGGCGGAGCAATTCGACGCGGCGCAGCGTGTCGATCTCGGAGTGCAGGTAGCGGACCTTCACGCCCAGGCCGAGCAGGTAATCGGTGAGGTCTTCGGACATCTTCTTGGTGAGCGTGGTGACCAGCACCCGCTCGTTGCGCTGGGCGCGCTCACGGATCTCGTGCACCAGGTCGTCGATCTGGCCCTTGGTCGGTTTGACCACGACCTTCGGGTCGACCAGGCCGGTCGGGCGAATCACCTGCTCGACCACCTCACCGCCGACCTGACCCAGCTCGTAATTGCCGGGTGTCGCCGACAGATACACCGCCTGACCGATTCGCCCGGCGAATTCCTCCCAGGTCAGCGGGCGGTTGTCGACTGCCGAGGGCAACCGGAAACCGAAATCGACCAGGTTGCGCTTGCGCGACATGTCACCTTCGAACATGCCACCGATCTGCGGCACCGTGACGTGCGATTCGTCGATCACCAGCAGGAAATCGTCGGGGAAGTAGTCGAGCAGCGTGGCCGGTGCCGAACCCGCCGGACGCCCATCGATGTGGCGCGAATAGTTCTCGATACCCGAGCAGAAGCCGACCTGACGGATCATCTCCAGGTCGTATTCGGTGCGCATGCGTAACCGCTGCGCCTCGAGCAACTTGCCCTGACGCTCCAATTCCGCCAGCCGCGCGGCCAATTCGGCCTCGATGTCGACGACCGCCCGCTCCATCCGCTCCGGACCGGCCACATAGTGGGTAGCCGGGAAGATGCGCGCCGAATCCACTTGGCGCACAACATCACCGGTGAGCGGATGCAGATAGTAGAGCGCCTCGATCTCGTCACCGAAGAACTCGATGCGGATCGCCAGCTCCTCATAGGACGGGATGATCTCCACGGTGTCGCCGCGCACCCGGAACGAGCCACGGGTGAACGACATGTCGTTGCGGGTGTACTGCACGTCGACCAGCAGCCGCAGCAACGCGTCGCGATCGATCTCGCCACCGACTTCGAGCTGCACCGACCGATCCAGATACGACTGCGGGGTGCCGAGGCCGTAGATGCACGACACCGACGCGACCACCACGACATCGCGACGCGAGAGCAGACTCGAGGTCGCCGAGTGCCGTAGCCGCTCGACGTCGTCGTTGATCGAGCTGTCCTTCTCGATGTAGGTGTCGGTCTGGGCGATGTACGCCTCGGGTTGGTAGTAGTCGTAGTAGGAGACGAAGTACTCGACCGCGTTGTTGGGCAGCATCTCGCGCAGCTCGTTGGCGAGCTGCGCGGCGAGGGTCTTGTTCGGCGCCATCACCAGGGTGGGTCGCTGCAACTTCTCGATCAGCCACGCGGTGGTCGCCGATTTACCGGTACCGGTGGCACCGAGCAGGACAACGTCCTTCTCCCCCGCGTTCACCCGGCGCTCGAGCTCCGCGATCGCCGCGGGCTGGTCGCCTGCGGGCGAGTACTCGCTGACCACCTCGAACCGGGCGCCCGTGCGCTCGATCGTGCCGACGGGGCGGTGCTCGGAATGGGCGATCGGGTGACCCCGCTCTTCGTACCCTTCCGTCGGGATCTCGGTTGCGAATGCCATGGACCAAGCTTAGGCGCGACCACTGACACGTTTCGGCGCCGGCGAACCACCGCCCGTTCGCCACGCCCTGCGCCGCGCCGATGACCGTCGGTCGGGACGTGGTCGTTCGGGTGAACTTCTGCTCATCGATACCGTCACAGCGCTGCGCGAACGTGACAGCAACCACTGCACGCAAACCGGCGGCGACTACTGTTTCGCCTGGTAGAGGCATCAAGCCCCAACTCGGCGAATTCCGGGCACCTCGACTGATGCCCGAAAAGTCGCTTGCCCCAAAGATATTCGCCGATCGCGGTACCGAATCGAACACGCCATACGGCCCGATGCGGGCGTACCCTGAGTTGATCATCGGCACGTGGTGAAGGACAAGGCCATGAGCGTTCTACTTCCCCTGCTCGTCGCGGCTCCCGCGGTAACCGGATTCGCCGGATACTTCGCCAGAGAGATACGCGGCCCGCACACACCGACCACTGATTCGACAACCGTTTCACCGGCCGCCAGACCCCGGGTCGAATACTTCGACCTCGCCGAGCTGACCGTTACCGATGCCAAGGGCTACATCCACTCGGTCGACCGGTACCGAGTGCAGCCATGGGGCATCTACCTGGCCCGCATTCTCGACCGGCCGCACGGTCGCTACGAGGAGTCGTGGATGTTGCCCGGCCACGCGATTCGCGCCACCATCAGCCACGACCGGCCCGGCCATCACCGCAGCCACGACTACGTGCTCGACATCGTCGAGTTCGCCCAGGTCGGGCCGAAACGGTGGATGGCAACCGACTACTTCCTCGACGTCGCGGTGCGGCGCGGCCGGTCGTCGACGTTGTCCGGATCGAGCGAACTGCTCGCCGCGCACGCCGCGGGCCATGTCGACACCGAGCACGCCGACCGGGCATTCGAACGCGCCGCGCGCGTGCTCGACGGTTTGGCAGCCAACGACCACGATGTCGAACAGTGGTTGCGCTCCCGGGACATCACGCTGACCTGGATGTAGCCGGCGACCGGGCGAGGGTGGGCACGCGCCGGTAGATTCTGCGCTCATGACGCAGGCATCCACCGTGCACGTGCATCCACCCAAGGTCGAGTACTTCGACGTCGCGGCCAAAACGAACACCGACCCCAAAGGGTTCATCCGACCGGTGGAGATCTATCGGGTGGAGCCGTGGGGCCTGTACATGGGTCGTCACTCCGATCACGCGCACTTCCACTACCTGGAATCGTGGTTGCTCCCCGAGCTGTCGCTGCGCGCGTCGAAACTGCACTACAACCCTGGTGTCGATCAGTGGCAGGACATCTATGTCGATGTCGGCGCGTTCACCAGGGAGTCGCCGACGCTGTGGCGCTCGATCGACCATTACCTCGATCTGCTGGTCCGCACCGGGCGTGATGTCCGGCTCGTCGATGTCGACGAACTGCTCGGCGCGCACGCCGACGGCCTGCTCGACGCCGCCCAATGCCAGGCCGCGATCGAACACGCCACCACCGCGATCGACGGGATCGCCGCGCACGGGTATTCGCTGGAGAATTGGTTGAGCACCTTCGGGATGACCCTGACCTGGCGCCGAAACGACGAACCGCCCGGACCTCGGTAGGGGTCCGGGCGGTGCGGGGAGTCGGTGTCAGCCGGCCGACAGGCTCGGGAACAGATCCGCGAGGCCGCCGCCGCACGACGCGCTACCGGTACTGCCCGCCGCACCGACCGTGACGGTGATCGAGTCACTGATCAGCAGCTGACGCGCCTCGAGCTTGTGCTGGCCCGCTGTGGTCGGCTTCCAGGTGATGCTCACCGTGCCCGACAGCAGCGACGGCGACACCGGGCTGCCCGGGATATCCACGCCGTTGTCGGTGAACTTCACCGAGGTCAACCGGTCGACCTCGACGCTCGCGGTCAGCTTGTAGCTGCAACCGACCTTGTGGTCGGTTCCGGCCACGCCGAGGTTGCCGACCCAGGCCGAGGCCTGCGGAGCGGCCAGCACGAGGCTGGCGGCGACGGCGCCGAGTGCGGTGATACCGAAGCCCGCACGGCCGAACTGACGGTGATGTGTTGTCATACGCGCTACAACTTCCCTGTGAATTGAGTCACCCCGTGGTGACTTCGCACAATTTACACAGCGCGCGACAGCGTGCGGACGGTTTCCGAAACAATGATGTTTAACAGTTTGGTACGCGGTTCACGCGCGGGCGTGCGCCCACTCGGTGACCACCGGATAGACCGCGTCGAACCACGGTTCCTTCACCACGTAGTAGGCATCACCGGCCGCGTCATCGGTCAGATCCGCCGCCGCGAGTTCGGCCCCACGCTTGACCGCCAGGTACTCCGACCGCACGCTTTCGTTGGCCCGCAACCAGTCGCGCAGGTCGATCGCGAACCGCTGGCCGAGCGAATCCCGCACACGCAGATGGATATTGGCGGGTCGACCGGGATCGGCGTTGCCGTGCAGGCGCTTGCCCCACCGGGCGAGGTCGGTGCCTTCGGGATCACCCTGACTCGGTTTCGGATTGTCGTGCGTCACCCCCGCGGCCAGGGGGAACCCGGCCGCCGTCAACGCATCGGTCAGCGATTCGGCCGTGGCCATGTCGGCCACCGTCACCTGGATGTCGATGATGTCCTTGGCGGGTAGTCCGTGCACCGCGGTCGATCCGACGTGATCGATGCGCACCGCCGACGCACCACACGCCAGGTGCAGCCGGGCGATGATCCTGCGCGCCTGCATGTCCCATTCCTGGTCGGTGACGAGGCGGTAGTCGGCGCGCGCGCGGACGCCCTCGCGCTGATTGCGCTCGAACGGCACCAGCCGTCGCGTCCACAGCTCCCGGACCTGCGCCTCGACCACCTCCGGCGCACCGTTGTTGTCGAGCCACACATCAGCGACCGCGCGGCGCTGTTCGTCGGTGGCCTGCGCGGCGATCCTGACTCGCGCATCCGCTTCGGCTACCCCGCGGTGTTCGACCAGTCTGCGCAGCCTGGTCTTCTCCTCGGCCCCGACCACAACGACGAGTTGCATCAGCGGCGCGAGCCCGTTCTCGACGAGCAACGGAATATCTTGCACCACAACGGCATCCGCGGGCGCGTCGCCGATCAGTTCCGCGGTGCGGGCACCGACCAGCGGATGGGTGATGGCGTTGAGCTTGCCCCGCGACTCGTCGTCGGCGAAGGCCACCGCGGCCAGCGCGGGCCGATCCAGACTGCCGTCGGGGCTCAGGATCGCCGCACCGAACTCCTCGACCAGCGCAGCCAGGCCCGGCGTGCCAGGGGCGACGACCTCGCGAGCGATCGCGTCGGAGTCGATGAGCACCGCCCCGAGCTCGACCAGCGTCCGCGCCACTGTGGATTTACCCGCTCCCATGCCTCCGGTGAGGCCGATCCGCAACATGGGCCCAGTCTCGCATCTCGACCGCCGGGTCGGGGCAGCTCCTGCGACACGCCCACCCCCGGAGCGGCGGAAGATCCCGGGCCGGGCGCGTCGCGTGGATTAATCTTCCGCGCAGGCGAGAAGGCCGCACGACTACCGACAGGATGATCATGGGTACCAGGAACCACCGGGCGGCTCGCCACCGCCTCGGCATGCAGGGCGGTGTGCACTGCATCGAATTCCCCGCCGTCGCAGCGACTCTCGCCGAATACCGGCGTTCCTGGTTCAGCACCCTGCTCTCCCCCGCCAGACACAGCTTCGCCGCGATGCGCAAACGCCCCAGCATGGCCACCGGATACTGGTCGCCCGCTGCCGCGAGCTGACAGTGGGCCCGGCCTGATACCGAGCCCACCCCCGGCTCACACGCCGACGAGACCGCTCGGCGCGCGCCGAGTCCCCGGCTGCTGAGCCGGCATCGCGTTCGGCGGCACCGGGTACGGCACACCCTGTCCCAGCGTGCCCGCCGCGATATTCGGACCGCACTGCGCGATCGCCGCGTCGGCCTTGGGACGCGGGTCGGGCAGCACCGGTTTCGCGGCATCCGGCGCCGCCGCGAAGTCGAAGGTGGAGGTCATGTCACCGGTGACGCCGCGTCGCCAGGCGGTCAGGTTCGGCACGTCGACGCCGAATCTGGTTTCCAGCAAACGCAATTGGGAGGTGTGGTCGAACGTCTGCGAGGCGACCAGCCCACCGCGACTGTACGGCGAGATCACCATGCACGGCACCCGGTAGCCCAGTCCGATCGGGCCGGTGATCCCGCCCGCCGCGAGCACCCGGTCCAGTGGCACCGTCAGGAATTCGCCCGCGGTGCCGGGCGGCGGGGTCGGCGGGGTGACGTGGTCGAAGAAGCCGCCGTTCTCGTCGTAGCTGATGATCAGCGCGGTCTTCTCCCACACCGCCGGATTCGAGGTGAGGATATCGAGAAGCTGCACTATCCCTAGCGCGCCGAAAGCCGCCGGCAGCGCGGGGTGTTCGCAGTGCAGCACCGACGGGACCACCCACGACACCGCGGGCAGGGTGTTGTCGGCGACGTCGGCCTGGAAATCGTTCGGATAGGTCGGGGCGATACCGCGGCGCGCCAGTTCGGAATTCGGGTCGGCGGCCTGGGTGAAGCAGCCCATCATGCCGTCCAGAATCATCGACGAGGCCTCGCCGATATCGCGATTGCTGTAGATCTTCCACGGCACCCCACCCTCGGACAGGTTCTCCGGGTAAGTGCGCCAGCTGTAGACGTTCTTCGGGAGCAGGAGGGGCGTCTCCACCAGCGGACCGCCCGCCAGGCCGTCGGGGTCGATACTCGCACTCATCCAGTACAGCCGGTTGGGGTCGGTGGGGCCGAGCACCGAGCAGTGGTAGTTGTCGCAGAGGGTGAATGCCTGCGCGAGCTCGGTATGGATCGGAATGTCCTCCGGCAGGTAGTAACCCATCGCCGCGGGCGCGTTACCCGGCCCTACCGAGGCCACCGACATCGGCATCCAGCCGTCGTTGCGCCCGTTGTTGAATGCCTTGTGCATGCCGGGCCAGGTGTGGTCGGGGTCGTTGATGCACTCCCCGTCCAGGGTGGCGCCGCGAGTGGTGTCGAGCCGAAACGGTTCGACGAAACCCTCTGCGGTGGGCCCGATTCCGGGCGACCACCCGAACTGACGCCACGAAGCCGACGCCTCACCGAACCCGCGCACACCCGACATGGTGCCGAAATAGTGGTCGAAGGACCGGTTTTCCTGCATGAGCAAGACGAAATGCTCGATATCGCCGAGCCCACCCATACCGGCTGGATCGGCGGCAAAAGCTCGGTCGATAATCGGATTCGCCCAGGTGGCAAGCGTTCCCACCGCACCGGCGGCCATCGCCTTCGCAAGGAACTGCCGCCGATTGAGACCGGCGAAGGGACCAGAACTCATCGGATTGGAGCACCTTTCCCGTAGGGGGATGGAGCAATCGCGCACACGGTACTCCACCTGGGAATGGGCCTATTCTCGCAACCCGAGTGAACGGACCAGATCGAGCATCTCGGCCCGGTAGAGCTTGTCCGGATGTTGCGCCCGAGGCCCGAGATGACCGTAGATCTCCAGCGCGAGCAGCCCGTGCATGCGCCCCCACATCCGCAGTGCGAGAGCCAATCCCGCAGCAGGCAGGTCGGGGAAGTCGCCGCGCACATGATCGACGAGCCCGGGATCGAAATCCGACCAAGCCGGCGCACCAATGGTCTGCAAGCCGGCGGCGTAGGGCCACGCCGCCGCGGCCAGACCCACCAATCCGCTGCACGCCCGCAGTTCGGCATCGCGAGAAGGACCACCGACCGGCGGCTGGTAGCCGAGGACAGGATCGCCGTAGATCAGTTTGAACCCAGCCGGATTGGCGACCGCCCACTCGCGGACGGTCTCACCCCAAGCCACGATCCGACCGGCCGGATCGGTATCGGGTATCGCATCACGCGCGGCTACGGCCCGGTCGACGAGCGAGGTGTAGACGTCGGCGATGAGGGTGGTGATCAAGTCGTCCCTGGCCGGGAAGTAGCCGTACAGCGCACCCGCGGTCATCCCCATCTCCCTGGCGATGGCGCGCAACGAGATCGCGTCGGGGCCACCTTCGGTCAACAGCCGCAACGCGATCGCCTTGATCTCCGCTGTCGCTTCCTCGCGCAATCGCTCGCGCCGATTCCTCACCTCGACCACGGTTGACACCTTACAGTGTTCGTCTACTATCAGCCGTGTCATTACTGAACGCCGTGTAGTAATCGAACACCACGCAGAAACGAGTGGCATTGTGAATATCGGAGTATTCGGCGCGACCGGCGTCATCGGCTCCCGAGTAGTCGCCGAAGCACAGTATCGGGGACACCGGGTGACAGCGTTCACCCGCGATTCGGCCCGCTTTCCTACCGAGCGTGGAGACACAACATGGCGAGCCGCCGACTGGCTCGACGCCGACAGCATCGCCACGGCGATCGCGGGACTCGACGTGGTGATCAGCGCAGTCAACGCGGGGCACGGCATCGCCGACACCATCGCCAAGGCCGGTAATTTCGTCGTCGGCGCGCGGGCGATGGTCGATGCGCTGCAACGACATCCGGAGATCCGGCTGATCGTCGTCGGTGGCGGCGGCAGCCTGGAGGTCGCCCCCGGCCTGCAGCTGGTCGACACCCCGGACTTCACCCGGGTGCTCACCGAGGAACTGCGGGTACCGACCGAGTATCGCGAACCCGTACTCGCCGGTCGCGACGCACTGAACATCTACCGCCAGTCCAATCGGCACTGGACCTATCTGAGCCCGTCCTCGGGCCGCATCGAACCGGGCCCGCGCACCGGGCGCTACCGGCTCGGCGGTGATCAGCTCCTCGACTCCGACACCGATATCTCGGCCGAGGATCTCGCCGTCGCGCTCCTCGACGAGGTCGACCAGCCGCGCCACCTCCAGCGTCGCTTCACTGTCGGACGCTGACGGGAACTTACCCCCGAAAAGGCCGAAGGCCCTGGTCCGTGTGGACCAGGGCCTTCGGTAATGCAGTTGTTGATTCAGGCGTCAGCCGACTGAATCAGGCGTTGCCGCTGAGCTTCTCCCGCAGAGCCGCGAGCTGGGCATCGCTGGCCAGCGAGCCGCCCGTGGACTCGGCCGGACCGGAGGTGGACGCAGCCGCGCTGCCACCGGTCTCGGAGGAGTAGTTGCCCGCGACGGGACCGCCAGCGGCGGCCTCGGCGGCAGCGTCGGCTGCCATCTTCTCCATCTGAGCGGTGTGCATCTTGTGGCGACGCTCGGCCTCGGCGTAGCGGCCTTCCCACTCTTCACGCTGCTTGTCGAACCCGTCGAGCCATTCGTTGGTCTCGGGATCGAAGCCCTCGGGGAAGATGTAGTTGCCCGCATCGTCGTAGCTGTCGGCCATGCCGTACTTCGACGGGTCGAACTCGGCGTTGTAGTCCTCGTTCGCCTGCTTCAGCGACAGCGAGATACGACGACGCTCGAGGTCGATGTCGATGACCTTGACCATGGCGTCGTCGCCGACGGCCACAACCTGGTCCGGGACCTCGACGTGGCGCTCGGCCAGCTCCGAGATGTGGACCAGGCCCTCGATGCCCTCTTCGACGCGCACGAAGGCACCGAAGGGAACGAGCTTGGTGACCTTGCCGGGCACGATCTGGCCGATGGCGTGGGTCCGGGCGAACTGACGCCACGGGTCTTCCTGGGTCGCCTTGAGCGACAGGGAGACGCGCTCGCGGTCCAGGTCGACGTCGAGAACCTCGACGGTAACCTCGTTGCCGACCTCGACGACCTCGGACGGGTGGTCGATGTGCTTCCAGGACAGCTCGGACACGTGCACCAGGCCGTCGACGCCACCCAGGTCCACGAAGGCACCGAAGTTGACGATGGAGGACACGACGCCCTTGCGGACCTGGCCCTTCTGGAGCTGGTGCAGGAACTCGCTGCGGACCTCGGACTGGGTCTGCTCGAGCCAGGCGCGACGCGACAGAACCACGTTGTTGCGGTTCTTGTCGAGCTCGATGATCTTGGCCTCGATCTCCTTGCCGACGTACGGCTGGAGGTCGCGGACACGACGCATCTCGACGAGCGAGGCAGGCAGGAAGCCACGGAGGCCGATGTCGAGGATCAGGCCGCCCTTGACGACCTCGATGACGGTGCCCTTGACGGCCTCGTCCTTCTCCTTGAGCTCCTCGATCGTGCCCCACGCGCGCTCGTACTGCGCCCGCTTCTTCGACAGGATCAGGCGGCCTTCCTTGTCCTCCTTCGTGAGGACCAGGGCCTCGACCGCGTCGCCCACGGAAACGACCTCGTTCGGGTCGACATCGTGCTTGATGGAGAGTTCGCGGGAGGGGATGACACCTTCGGTCTTGTAACCGATGTCGAGCAGGACCTCGTCACGATCGACCTTGACGATGGTGCCTTCGACGATGTCACCATCGTTGAAGTACTTGATCGTTGCGTCGATGGCGGCCAGGAAATCCTCGGCGGAGCCAATGTCGTTAATGGCTACCTGCGGCGAGGTGACGGTGGTGGGCATATGTGGGTTTGCTCCGGACGGATTGTGGTCGGTTGCGGACATTGGATCTTTCGGTACGCTGCGAGATCACCGCGACGACGCGACGAAGGGATACCGGTAAAGTATCGCATGGACTGTCGCACTTGCCGCTGATCAACTTCAGCGTCCCTCTACAGCGTGTGTCAGCCTACGCGACCGGCGCCGAGCCGGGCAAACCACCCCCCGCACCACGCCGATACCCTGTTCGGCGTGTCCGACGACGAACGCCATGCGCAGGCCAACGCGCTGCTGGGTACCTCAGCGACCACCCGAACCAAGATCGACTCGCGCGACAGCGAACGCGCGAATCGCCGCTGGTGGGACGCCGACGCCGAGCAGTACCACCAGACCCACGCCGACTTCCTCGGCGTCGACTCCCCCGGCGGCGAGTTCGTGTGGTGCCCGGAGGGCCTGCACGAGGGTGACATGGGCTTCCTCGGGGACGTGACCGGCAAGACCATCCTGGAGATCGGCTGCGGTTCGGCGCCGTGCTCGCGGTGGCTGGCCGGTCACGGCGCGTTCCCGGTCGGGCTCGATGTATCGATGGGGATGTTGGAGCGTGGCGTGGCCGCGATGGATCAGGGCGGACCGCGGGTGCCCCTCGTGCAGGCGGGGGCCGAGGCGCTGCCCTTCGCCGACGCGTCGTTCGACCTGGCGTGTTCGGCGTTCGGCGGGGTGCCCTTCGTCGCCGATTCGGCGCTGGTGATGCGCGAGGTAGCGCGGGTGTTGCGGCCGGGCGGGCGCTGGGTGTTCTCGGTGAACCATCCGATGCGCTGGATCTTCCCCGACGATCCGGGCCAGGCGGGTCTCACCGCCACGATCCCCTATTTCGACCGCACCCCTTATGTAGAGGTCGACGGTGACGGTGTGCCGACCTATGTCGAGCACCATCGCACGATCGGGGACCGCGTCCGCGAGATCGTCGGCGCCGGCTTGCACCTGGTCGACATCGTCGAACCGGAGTGGCCGGAGTGGCTCGACCGCGAATGGGGTCAGTGGTCGCCGCTGCGCGGGCAGATCTTCCCCGGAACCGCCATCTTCATCGCCGAGAAGCCCTAGAACGCCGGTAGCGCGGCGAAGGACGCGTCGACCCGCACGTTCGGCACCGTGTCGGCGACCCAGCGGCGCGCCCTGGTCAGCGCGTGGTCGGGGAACTCGGCATCGAAGCGGACGTCATCGGACAATAGATAGGGCAACCGTCCGCGCAGGCCGGGCGCGTACGGGTGGGGCGGACACATCTCGCTGCGCCGAACCTGCCTGCCGATCGAGGTTTCGCGCGCGCCGGGCGGACCGGTCTCGGGGCACATGATCTGGAATACCGCCGAGCACCGGTCCTTGGGCACCACGATCGACGCCGCGAAAACGAGTTCACCGCGCGGACCGGGCAGCTGAGTCTTCTCCACCCGGAGCAGGGCAGGCAGCTGGTCGACCCACACCACGAAGGCTTCGATCAGGCAGCCGGTCCGCGCGTGGTGCTCGGCCAGCCGCCTGCGTAACCGCTTCAAGTCGTCGAGTCGAGCGGGTAGGTCGGGCGCGCCGTAGACATAGTTCAGCGCGACGACGTCACGAGTGGCCGGATTCCCCCAGGTCGTGTCGTCCAACTGTTGCATTCCAGGAATGTCGAACGAGATGGGCACCCGATCAAACTACCGGCGCCGCCGACTTAGGTTGTCCCCGTGCGGCGCTCGGCGCGTCGATCAAGGGAGAAACGCGCTCGTCGACCACGTCGACGAGCCAGGCTTTGTGACTGATCACCATCGCGGTGCTGCGCGGGGTGGCGAGCACGGTCGCCAGCGCGGTGCGAAACGCCTCAGCGGCCGCGCGGTCGTCGAAATCGAGGTCGATGAGCACCCGCGGTGGCGTGCCGTCGACCCGGCCGACACGGTAGGCGCGCACGCCGTGGTCGGCGCGGAACCGCTCGTACTGGTCGAAGGCGACCTTCCAGTCGTCGTAGTCGCGAACGGTGTTGTCGATGTGCAGGGTGATGGCCATGATGACCTCCGTCGTCGTGCCGGATGGGATACCCCGATCATCGGCCGGCCCGATGCGCTGGAACATCCCTGATCCTGGGGGGATTGCGCCGTAGGCTGGATAGGTGCCGAGTATCTTGGCCGACCGGATCGGCCGTTTGTGCCGCGCCGATCACTCCGCCAAACGACTGCGGGAACTCGTCCTGGTCGAGATCCGCGCGGCGATCCCGTTCGCCGGTCATGTCTTCGCGCTCACCGATCCTGTGACCGCCGTCGCGACGGCGCCGCTCGCCGATCTCCCCGGACTCGACCTAGGGCTCGTGCCGGACTTGATCCGCGCCCGCTATCTCACCCCGCTCAATCGCTGGGACACCGTGCGCGGCACCGGCGCCCATTCCCTGCTCGGCGCCACCGACGGCGACCCGGACCGTTCCCTGCTGTGGCGCACCGCGCAGCGCGATCTCGGCATCACCGATTCCGCCACCGTCACCTTCGCCGACCGCTACGGTTGCTGGGGTTTTCTCGAACTGCTCCGCTACACCGAATCCCCTTTCACCAGAGCAGAACTCGCTGCGCTGAGCACGCTGACAACCACGGTCACCGTCGGCCTGCGCCGGACCGTCGGTGCCACCTTCGTCGAATCCGACGCCCGGCTCGCACCCCTCGGCCCCGCGGTTGTACTCCTCGACGACACCCTGCGCGTGCGCTCCCAGACAGCAGCCGCCGCGGATTCCCTGCTCCGCCTGCTCCCCCCGGACGATCCGATTCCCCCCGTCCCCGCCTCGGTCTACAACGTAGGCGCCGCCCTGCTCGCCATCGAGGCAGCCACGCCCCTCGGCCCCGCCACTGCCCGCGTCCATCTGGGCGGCAACCGCTGGCTCACCGTGAAAGCCGACCGCATCGGCACCGACATCGCCGTGGCCCTCGAACCGAGCACCGCCGCCGAACGCCTCGACCTGTTCGCCCGAGCCCACGCCCTGTCCGCCCGGGAATCCCAGGTCCTGGCCCTCGTGGCGACAGGCCTGGATTCCCACGAACTGGCAACAGAACTATTCCTGTCCGAACACACGATCAACGACCACGTCAAAGCCATCCTCGCCAAATCCGGCACCCGAACCCGCCAACGCCTCCTCTCCCGAGTCCTGGGCGTCGGCTGACCGATCGTCCCGTCAGCCACGATTCTGCGAACCGGGCAAACCACCAGTGGGCTCGCGACGGGCACCGCGGGCTCAGCGATCTGCTTCAGCTCCAGCGCCCCGTATCTGGCGTTCCGCAACGCGACCATCACCTAGCTCGGCGTCGCAGGCGGATGGTTCGGCACCTACTCAGGATTCCGGCCGGGCCGACCCAGGTCCGCTGGCGGCACGCGCTCCAGCGGACCTGTGATGCGGTCTCAACCCGCTGCGGCTCCCGGCAGCGCAGGGCCATGTTCGCCGGGCGCTGCGCTGCCGGTGTATTCGGCTAGGCCGGAGACCAATTCGGCGATATCGGGGACGTTGTCGAACCTGCGTCGGTGGATCTCGGCGATCTTCGCGCCGACCTCCGGATCCGGATCGTCGGTGATGTCGAACGACACGAACTTGTCGACGAGCGGCAGCCCGGCTCGGTCCATCGCCAAGTGCGCCGGGTGGTTCATGTACTCCTCGTAACCCTCGAGATCCTCGATCAAAGACACAGCGCCGTACTCGAATTCACCGCCGAAGTCGGGGCCGACGACGCGTGCCTTGATCGACGGGATGGCGTGGATGTGCTCGCGCATTTGCGCGAGACCGATCACCTTCTCCTCCTCCGAGACTCCGGGCCGGAGGGTGAATCGAATGCAGTGGTAGATCATGCCGGAATGAAGGCGGCTGCGTAATCGCGGGCGAAGTCGGTGATGTCGCGTGCGGGGCGGCCGGTGAGGTCGGTGACACACGTGTGCACTTCGGCGGCTTCGCCTCGCGCGTAGTGGGCGTAGTCCTCGACGAGCCCGTCGAGCTGCCACGGCGGCAGAATCCCGGTCAGCACGGCGGTGAATTGGTCGGCGGGTGCGTCGTGGAACGTGATGTCGCGCCCGGTGGCGTAGGCGATCGCGTAGGCGATCTGGGCGTGGGTAAGGGCGCGGGGTCCAGTCAGGGTGTAGGTGTGGCCGGTGTGTCCCGTTGTTGTCAGCACGGTGGCGGCGGTATCCGCGATGTCTCTGGTGTCGATGAGGCTGACAGCCGCGTCACCGATGGGTGCGGCGAACCAGCCCTGCGCGATGGTGCCGGCGAAGCCGAGTAGTGCCTGCAGGTAGAGGTTCGGGCGCAGCACGGTGTAGTCGAGCCCGAGCTCGCTGACATGTGCTTCGACTTCGGCATGCCAGCGCAGGAACCGCACCGGCGAGTCGATGCGTGCCGCGTACTGGGAGAGCAGCACGAGCCGGTGCACGCCCGCGTCGCGGGCGAGGTCGGCGAACTGGATCTGGAGCGCGGCGGCGTCGGGTGCCGATGGACTGTTGAGGAAGACCGCGTCGACGCCTTTCAGCGCCTCGGCGACCGAGGCCGGATCCTGCAGGTCGGCGACAGCGGTCTCGACGCCGGGGACGGAGTGATCGGGGTTGCGGGTCATCGCGCGGACGGTCACACCACGGGCTTGCAGCGCGGGGATCAGTGCGGATCCGACGGTTCCGGTCGCGCCGGTAACGAGGACGGTGCGGGTTTTCATCGTCAAAAGGTCCCTTCAGTAGAGGAGGTCAGCGCGCGGCGGCCGGCTCGGGCCGCCGTGTGCTGACAGTGGAAATGAGCGCCAGTGCGAGGGCGATCAGGATGAGCGCGGCCTCACCGAGGAACGCGGTGGTGAACGAGATGTCGCCGTCTGTCCCCGCGGTGCCGATCGCGATTCCGGCCAGCGCGGCGAGCCCGACCGCGCCGCCCAGCTGCTGCGCGGCGTTGACGAGTCCGCTGAGCAGACCTGACTCACCGTCGGCGCTGTCGCGCACCGCCATCGCCGTGGCGTTGACCGCACCGAGTCCGAGGCCGGTGCCGATCAGGAGGAACGCGCCGAGCAGGCTGACGGAGAAGCCGCTGGTCGTCGGGTCGAGCGCCAGCCATAAGAAGCCGACGAGCAGCACGGCGAGGCCGACCGGCAGCGCGCGAGCCACTCCGAGTCGCTGAGCCAGCAGGGGTGCCACGATGCTGCCCACGATGATCATGACGGCGATCGGGATCTGCGCCATCCCGGCGGCGAGCGGGCTCATCTCGAGAATGTCTTGCTGGTATTGGGGCAGGAAGAAGAACAGGCTCGTCAGCGTGCCGCCGATCAGCAGCATCACCGGGTTCGCCGTGGCCACAGCCTTGCGACGGAACACCCCGAGCGGGACGAGTGGACGGGCCGCGCTGCGCTCGACGATCACGAACGCCACGAGCGAGGCGAGGCCGACTGCGAGGCCGGTGACCGTGGCGGGCGCGGTCCATCCGGCGTCAGCGGCGGCGACCATGCCCAGCGCGAGGCCGGAGATCGCGGTGGTGATGGTGACGGCGCCGAGCACATCGAACTGGCCTGGCCTGCCGGGAACCGACGGCACCGCGCGCACCACGACGATCACCCCGATGATGCCGAACGGCACCGGAGTCACGAATACCGACTGCCAGCCGAGCAATTCGGTCAACGTTCCACCGAGAAAGACACCGAGGAGACTGCCTGCCCCCGCGACGGCGCCCCAGATGCCCATCGCCCGAGTGCGTTCCGCGGGAGACGGATAGAGGGCGAGCACGAGCGAGAGCGCCGCGGGCATCACGATCGCGGCACCGACACCCTGCCCGATCCGTCCGGCGATCAACATCGTGCCGCTGGTGGCGACCGCGCAGAAGGCCGAGGCAGCGAGGTAGACAGCTATTCCACCCAGGAACACTTTTCTGGCGCCGAGCACGTCGGCGAGCCGCCCGCCGAGCAGGAGCAGACCGGCGAACGCCACCAGATAGCTGTCGACGACGATCGTGAGTTCCGCGGCCGTCAGCGCGAGACCGTCCCGGATCGTCGACCCGGCGAGGTTCACCATCGCGGCATCGAGAATGACCAGGAACATGGCCGTCGCGAGGCCGATCATCGCCACTGGGCGGGGTATCCCCGAACGGGTCAGCACTGTCGGCGGCGCTGATGTGCTGCGAGCTTGTGTCGTCATGCCACCACGATCCACTGGGCACGCCCCTGCTCGCGTCGGCGACAATTACCTACTTCCGCCGGCACGCCGGTCGGCGCGGACCCCTATTGTTCGCACCATGCGCACGACGTCACGCGGCTCGCTCGTCGGCAGGCACACCGAGATCGATTGCCTCCTCGCCCTCGTCCGCGCGGCCGAACAGGGTGCGGGCGGCGTGCTCGTCCTGCGCGGCGAACCGGGCATCGGCAAGAGCGCGCTGTTGGACCACGTCGAACACGCGACGCCGGCCGGGTTCCGGATAATCCGAGCCTCCGGGGCCGAGTTCGAGGGTGAAATGCCGTTCGCGGCACTGCATCAGGTGTGTGTCCCGGTGCTCGCGCACCTCGACGAACTGTCGGCTCCCTACCGTGACTTCCTCCTGGTCGCCTTCGGGATGGCCGACGGAACGCCGGACCCGTTCCGGGTCGGCCTCGCCGCACTCGAACTGCTGGCGGCCGCCGCCGCGGATCGCCCGATGCTGTGCCTCATCGACGACGCGCACTGGATGGACGGCGCCTCCGCGCGGGCGTTGACGTTTCTGGCCAGGCGCATCGCGGCGGAGCCGATCGTGATGGTGTTCGCCGCGCGCGACGATGCCACCCGCGGGCTCGACGAGCTGCCTGCGCTGACCATCGGTGGCCTCGGCGACGCCCACGCGCGCGAGCTGCTGGCCGCGGAGCAGACCGGGACACTCGACGAGCGGGTGCGCGACCGCCTGCTCGCCGAGGCACGCGGAAACCCGCTGGCCCTGATCGAATTGCCGAAAGCCGGTGGCTTCGCGCTGCCGACGCCGTCGCCGGTCGCGAACCGGATCGAGCGGAGCTTCCTGGCCAGGATGGCGGAACTGCCCCCGAACGCACGGCTGCTGCTGACGGTCGCGAGCGCCGATCCCACCGGCGACCCCGCTCTGCTGTGGGCGGCCGCGCGGCGGCTGGGCATCGACGTGCCCGCCGCGAGCGCCGCCACCTCGGCATCCGCGCTGATGCAGGTCGATACGCGGGCGCGCTTCTGCCACCCGCTCGCGCGTTCGGCCGCCTACCGGGCGGCCGAACCGGAACAGCGTCATGCCGCGCATCGAGCGCTGGCCGATGCCACCGACCCGGACGGCGCTCCGGACCGGCGGGCCTGGCACCGTGCTCAGGCCACCAGCGGGCCGGACGAACAGGTCGCGGCGGAGTTGGAGTCGGCGGCGTGGCGTGCGCAGGCACGGGGCGGCATAGCGGCGGCCGCCGCGTTTCTCGAACGTGCGGCGGCGCTGTCGCTCGACGCAGGCAAGCAGACCGAGCGGACGCTGACGGCCGCTCGGGCGACACTCGAAGCAGGCGGAGCGAGCGCGGCGGCCGATCTGCTCGCCAGTATCGATACCGAGACGCTCGATGATCGTCGGCACGCGTCGGTCGACCTACTGCGCGGACGGATCGCGTTCGTCCAAGGTGACGACGGGGCCGTCCGGGGTCCAGAGCTCATCATGAGCGCAGGTCAGCGGCTCGCCGACGTCGATCCGGAACAGTCGCGTGCGTGCTTCGTCGCGGCACTGGAGATGGGGCTCGTCGTCGGGCGGGCCGCGGGGGTGATGGACCGGGTGCTCGACGCGGCCCGCTCGGCGCCGACGGCCACGCGAGCGCCGGATCTGCTCGACGCGCTCATGCTGTTGAGCACCGCGGGACACAGCGCCGGAGTACCTGCGCTTCGACGGATTCTCACCGGCGACGATGCCGGTTGGACTCAGGCGCCCGCGTTGGCCACGGTGCTCGCGGGCGAACTGTGGGACATCGACCTGCACGCCACGGTGACCGAGTGGCTGGTGCGGACCGGGCGGGACACGGGGTCGCCGATCACCATCCGGCTCGGCCTGTCGCAAACGGCAGTATCGGCGGTGTTCGCCGGCGACTTCGGGCAGGCGATGGCCGCGATCGCCGAAGAGGAAGCGATCGCCGACGCCCTCGGCGATCTGCCGCAGCTGTACCCGAGAGTGCACGTGGCGGCGATGCGTGGCCGCCGCGAGGAGGTCCTGGACGTGTTCGCCGAGGTGATGAGCCGTGGCACCGGTCAGCTGACCGCGAACGCTCACTGGGCGACGGCCGTGCTGTACAACGGCCTGGCCGAATACCCGGCCGCGATGGACGCGGCCACGCGGGCGGTGGCGGGCGGCGACCTCTTCCTCGCCGGATTCGCGCTGCCCGAGTTGGTGGAGGCCGCGGTCCGGTGCGGCGACACCGCCGTCGCGCGGTCGGCGCTGGCGTCGCTGATCGAGCGCACCGAGCCCGCGGGAACCAGCTTCGCCCTCGGCGTGGCGGCAGGTGCGCGAGCGCTGGTCAACGATGCCGAAGAGGACCACATGGCGGCACTCGAGTACCTGGCGGACAGCGCGCTGATGGCGCACCTCGCGCGGGCACACCTGCGGTACGGGGAGTGGCTGCGCCGCGCGGGCCGCCGTCGTGACGCACGCGAACACCTGCGTACCGCGCATGAACAACTCTCGAAGATCGGCATGGAGGCGTTCGCGCGACGGGCCGCGGACGAGCTACGCGCGACCGGCGAAGTGGCCCGTGCCCGTTCCGAGCACACCTACGACCGCCTGACCATGCAGGAGATGCATATCGCTCGCCAGGTCGCGGCGGGCGCGACATCGCGGGAGGTGGCCACGCACCTGTTCCTCAGCCCCCGGACGGTCGACGCCCACCTGCGCAACATCTTCCGCAAGCTCGGTATCACCTCGCGCAGACAGCTCAAGAACATGCCCGATCTCGGATGACGCGAGCCAGGCGATTCTCCACGGGACCATCACCCCTCCCGTGGAGTTCATGACCCTGACTCAGTCCCGCTTGGGTTTACGTCCGGCCTGCTCGAGGGCCATGCGCAGCGCGTACTCGATCTGAGAGTTCACGCTGCGCAGGTCGTCGGCCGCCCATTTGGCGAGTGCCTCATGGACGGCCGGGTCGAGCCGCAGCAGGATCTTTTTGGGTTCCTTCTTCGGCTGGGTCATCGCCGCGGCTCAGGAGTAGAGGGATCCGGTGTTGACGACCGGCTGGGTGGCGCGGTCGCCGCAGAGGACGACGAGCAGGTTGGAGACCATGTTGGCCTTGCGTTCCTCGTCGAGTTCGACGGTGCCTTGTTCGGCGAGGCGGTCGAGAGCGAGCGCGACCATACCGACGGCGCCTTCGACGATCTGGGTGCGGGCGGCGACGACCTGGGCGGCCTGCTGACGCACGAGCATGGCCTGGGCGATCTCGGGGGCGTAGGCGAGGTGGGTGATGCGGGCCTCGATGACCTCGATGCCCGCGGTGAGGGTGCGTTCGCGCAGCTCGGCCGTCAGTTCCTCGGCCACCTCGGCGCCGTCGCGCAGGCTGGTGCGTGAATCGTCGTGGGCGTCGTAGGGGTGGGTGGTGGCGAGGTGGCGCACGGCGGCTTCGGACTGGGTTTCGACGTATTCCTCGTAGTCGTCCACAGCGAAAGCCGCCTTGAAGCTGTCGACGACCTTGTAGACCACGACCGCGGCGATCTCGACCGGGTTGCCGTCGGCGTCGTTGACCTTCAGCTTCTGGGTCTCGAAGTTGCGCACCCGCAGCGAGATCGACTTGCGGTCGGCCATGGGAACCACCGAGAAGAACCCGGGATCGCTGACCGAGCCGATGTAGCGGCCGAAGAAGGTGACGACCTTGGCCTCGTTGGGGTTGACGATGGTCAGCCCGGTGGCAAGCAGCATCATGACAAACGCGGCGATCGAGGCAGCCACCGCACCGATCCAGGCCGGCGCGCCGCCACCGTGTTGCGCGGCCGCGACGAACGCGAAAACGGCAGCGGCACTGAACAACAGGGTGAGCACCAGGCACCCCAGCAAGACGACGAATCCATTGACGCGGAATGCGGATCGCAGCTCCATGACATCCTCCCGATATCTGAGTGATATCACCAAGATAGTAGATATCGGGAGGCCGAGCAAGAGACCGCTAGGCGCTGGGAGCGATGTTGCGGTTGGCCCGGAACATGTTTCGCGGGTCGTACTTCGCTTTCGCCGCCGCCAGCCAGCGGTAGGTGTCCGGGGAGTACCCGGCCGCGGTCTGGGCCGCGTCCGCCGCACCGCCCGCACCGTAGAGGAACGCGAGGCTGTGTCCGATCGTCCACGGCGCCAACGCTTCCCGGACCAATGCCAGCCCTTCGGGCGCCGAGTCACCCGCGCCGGGACCGGTGATCACCCGCACGATGTACTCGGCATCACGATGATCGATCGAGGCCGGGCCGCCGTGCCGGAGGGCGCCGCCGAGGTGGCGGATGTCGATCACCGCGTCGACCTGTCCGCCCGGCGAGGTCAGTGCGCGCAGCGCGGACAGACTCTGCCGTGTCAGCTCCGAGAGCAGCGCGTTGGTCGCGGCGTAGGCGTGCGGGAAGGGCGGATCGCTGTGGATGGTGTGCGATTCGGCGTAGGGCATCGTGCGCAGGTCCTCGCGCAGCCGAGGTCCGATCTGCCGCAGCGGCGCGACCCACCGCTCGCCCTCCTCGTCCGACCCGTCGAAGGCCACCCGGATCGAGGCGACGTGGCGGCCCCGCAGGGATTCCGGCACGGGCGGGATATCGGGGTAGGTCATCACCGCGATCGTCGAGGTCAGCGCGCTCGGTACAGTCGCGGTCCACGCCCGCCAGGTCTCCAGCGCCAGATCGACCAGTGGTGCATCGAAAACCAGCTGACCACCATAGATTTCGTCGACCGGGACGAGATCGAGTTCGAGCCCGGTCACCACACCGAAGTTCCCACCGGAACCCAGTACCGCCCCGAACAATTCGTCTCGCGGGCCGAGCGAGCGCATTCTGCCGTCGGCGGTCACGAGCTCGATGCGGCGCACATGATCGGCGGCATAACCGAATTCACGCGCCAGCAATCCGAGCCCACCGCCGAGCACATACCCGACGACACCCACCGACGGCGACGATCCGTTCAAGGGCGCCAGCCCATACCGAGCGGCCGCCTCGACCAACGCACCCGCGCGCACCCCCGCACCGATGTGGGCAGTACGGGCCTGCGGGTCCACGGCGATGCTGTCCATGCGTCCGGTCGTGATGAGCACCCCGCCGTCGGCCGCGACCGACAACCCGTGTCCGGTCGCCTGCACAGCCACCGAGAGCCCGTGCCGCGCGGCGAATTCCACTGCGGCGCGCACGTCCTGACCGTGCAGGGCGCCGACCACGAACGCCGGACGGTGGGCGTAGGCGGTTTGGAAACCGGCGATCTCCTCGGCGTATCCGGGGTCGTCCGGGGTGAACACCGGACCAGCGAACTTCATTGCGATATCGGTCATGTCTTCGACTCTGCGTCCCGCGAGGAAATAAGTAAAAGAGATAGTTCTTCTGTAACCTATAATTGATAGTTATGGAACTGCGGCAGCTGCGCTACTTCGTGACGATCGTCGACGAAGGCGGGTTCACCAAGGCCGCCGAACGGCTGCACTTGACCCAGCCCGGCCTCAGCACCCAGATCCGGCAACTCGAACGCGAACTCGGTCAGCGCCTGCTCGACCGCGGCGCGCGCACCGTGACGCTCACCGACGTCGGCGCCGCCGTGCTCGAGCACGCGCGGGCCGCCCTGGCCGCCACCGACCGGATCGGCGACACGGTCGGGGAGTTCACGGGCTTGCTGCGCGGGCAGGTGCGGCTCGGCATGATCTCCGGGGCGGCGTCGGAAGTATTCGATGTCGCGGGAGTGCTGGCCGATTTCCACCACGATCATCCGCAGGTCGGGATCAGCCTCACCGAGGACACCGCGGAAAGGATGCTCACCGCCGTCGAGCACGGCGACCTCGATATCGCGCTGACCGGATTGACCGGCGCCCCAACAGGTTCCGACATCGGCCTGCACGTGATCCTGGAGACCCCACTCGTCGCCGCCGTCGCCCGCGACGCACCCGTCGACCCTGCCGAATCGGCGAACTCCATCACCCTGGCGACTCTCGCCGACCGCCGGCTGATCTGCCTCACCAGGGGCACGGGTCTGCGCGGAATATTCGAACGATCCTGCACCGCAGCCGGTTTCACCCCGAACGTCGCTTTCGAAGCCGCCGCTCCCCCGTTGCTGCTCGAGCTCGCGGCGCGCGGCCTCGGCACCGCGATCGTCCCCGCGCTCACCCCCGCCGAAGCCGCCGAGTTCGGCGTCCGAACCCTCGACATCGTCGCCCCACGAATCCACGGCAGACTCGCCCTCGCCTGGCGCACCGACCGCCCACTCAGCCCAGCCGCCACGGTGCTGCTCGGCCAATTGCGCATCGCGTTCGGCGCCCGAACCCCGGACGCCGACGCCGATCTCCGATGATTCGTCAGGCATCTGACGCCGTGCCGCTGATGTCGCGCAGGACATCGGGTTACGCTGTGGCTAACCGATGGAGGCGAGCTCGACCAGGACGAGGAAGGGCGTGCGTGGTGGAGTCGAATACTGCTGCGAAACTGCAAGAGCTGCGGGACAATCTGACGGCGGCGCGGGAACCGGCGGGAGATGCGGGGATCGCCAAGCGTGCGGCGAAAGGAATTCCCAGCCCACGCGAACGCATCGAAATACTGCTCGACCAGGGCAGTTTCACCGAAATCGGCGCGCTGGTGAAGCAGCCGGGCGCGGCCGACGGGCTCTACGGTGACGGCGTGGTCACCGGGCACGGCAGGATCGACGGGCGGCCGGTGGTGGTGATCGCCCACGACCAGACCGTGTTCGGCGGCTCGGTGGGTGAGATGTTCGGGCGCAAGGTCGCGATGGCGATGGATCTGGCGGCCGATATCGCGTGCCCGTTCGTGGCGATCAACGACTCCGGCGGTGCGCGGGTGCAGGACGCGGTCACCTCGCTGGCCTGGTACGCGGAGATGAGCAGGCGGCAGACGCGGCTGTCCGGGGTGGTGCCACAGGTGTCGGTAATGCTGGGCAAATGCGCTGCGGGCGCGGTGTATTCGCCGATCAACACCGATGTGCTGATCGCGACCGAGTCGGCGTATATGTTCGTGACCGGTCCCGAGATCATCCGCGAGACCACCGGCGAGGAAGTGACCCTCGACGAGCTCGGCGGCGCGTTCAACCAGGCGAACAACGGCAATATCCACCACGTAGCGGTGGATGAGAAGGCCGCGTTCGAGTGGGCGCGAACATATTTGAGCTTCATGCCGTCGAACTGCTACGAGCGGGCGCCGCTGGTCAATCCCGGTCTGGAACCGGAGATCACCGACTCCGATCGCGAACTCGACTCGCTCATACCGGATTCCGATCGCATGGGTTACGACATGTACGAGGTCCTACTCCGGATCTTCGATGACGGGGAGTTCCACGAGATCGGCGACGGCGCCGCCCGCAATCTGATCACCGGATTCGCGCGGGTCGACGGACGCAGTGTCGGGGTGGTCGCCAATCAGCCGCTGGTGGCCAGCGGCGCGATCGATGCGCGCGGATCGGACAAAGCCGCGCATTTCATCCGCCTCTGCGACGCGTTCGACATTCCGCTGGTGTTCGTCGTCGATACACCGGGCGTGCTGCCGGGCGTCGAGGAGGAGCGGATCGGCGTTATCAAACGCGGCGGCCGATTCTTCTTCGCGGTTGTCGAGGCCACCGTCCCGATCGTCACCGTGGTGGTTCGCAAGGCCTACGGCGGCGGTTACGCGGTGATGGGGTGCAAGCAGCTCGGCGGCGATATCAACCTCGCCTGGCCGACCGCGCGCATCGCCGTGATGGGTGCCGAAGCCGCGGTGGGTCTGACGCAGCGCAAGCAGCTCGCCGCCGTTCCGGCGGCCGAGCGGCCTGCTGTGCGACAGCAGATGGTCGACTTCTACAACGCCGCGGTCGCGACACCGTGGACCGCCGCCGAACGCGGTTACATCGACGCGGTCATCGAGCCGTCGACCACGCGGCTGGAAATCCGCAAAGCGCTGCGACTGCTCGGCGACAAACACGTCGAGCAGGCCCCGCGCAAACATCGCCTGATGCCGTTGTAGCGCCGGGCGTCACCGCCCCGACGCGGTGGCCTGCACGCACGCTCGCACATCACTTTCGACGACAACTGACAGCGCCCCTGCTTGGCACCGCTCGGTGAACCGGAGGGCCTTGCCGACCCCGCCTAGGCGAACAACGTGAGCCGGACTCCTCGGAGTCCGGCTCACGGCGACTATGTGCTGACCGAACTCGCTTGCGGCACAGGCGAAGTACCGCGCCGTGCGACTTCGCGCACCATTAGGTAGATCGGAAACGCGATGGGCGACAACAGGATCGTGCCGACCAGTTGCGGCCCCATCAGCAGCGGATGGATATCGCGCTCGCGGCTGTCGAGGTAGACCCAGCGCCCGAGGAACAGATCCCACGCGATGATCTGCGCCCACAGCGCGGTCAGTACGGCAGGGTCGGCGGTGGCTTCGGTGATCGCGTCCAGCGAGGGCGAGGTCACCAGCGACCACATCGCGCCGAGCACCGGCACCGCGACGATCGCCCATACCACCAAGGGCACCAGCACAATCCACGGTGAGGAGATGATCGCGCGGGTCCAGCGCCAGGTCGGGGCGAAGATCATCAAGGCCCAGAACGGCACCGTGACGAAGAACGACAGGTCGAACAGCGTGCTCATGCGGTGACTACCTTTCGGGCACCGGCCGCGCTCGCGACCGAGATCAATACTCCGACAACAACTCCGGTGACGATCGCGGCCGCGGCGGTGAGCGTGGCCTGATCGGGGTGGATCAACGGCTGCCCACGCAACGCCTGCCAGGTGACCAGGGCGAGGACCGCCGCGTAACCCGACGACGCGGTGATGATCAGGCCCAGCCGCACCCGCGTCGGCCGCAGTGCGGGGATCCGTGGCGCCAGGAACACCAGCAGCGCGGCGAGTAGCGGCAACGCCTGTAGTGCGTGCATGCCGAAGAAGTGCGGAATGCGCAAGTCGCCGTCGGTCGTACTCCACCCGGTCAGCGGCATGCCGGGGGTACCGTCGGGAGCTCCGACAGTGTGTGCGCCCGCGATTGCCTCGACGCCGGATTCCTGCTGCGGCATCAGATTTCCCAGCGCCAACCCGACCAACGTGATCGCGATGCCGAGACGAATCGACCAGGTGATCGAGGCGTCGCCGAGGCGTACGCGCATCAGTCCGATCCCGATCACCAGAGTTGCCAGGAACAAGATGATAATGGTGGATCCCATGATCACCCAGAGGGTGCCGTCCAGGGCGGTGGTCATGTTGTAGTGGCTGCGAGTCCCGCGGATCACCTGCCCGAAGATGATCGCCTGTTCGATCACCCCGGCAACCACGATCACCGAGGCCATCCACGAGGCGAGCCGAGAAGGCTTGGGCCGCAACGACATCAACCAAGCCAGCGCCACGCCGTAGAACACGAACGAGATCGCGAACTTGGTCGGCTTGAACCAGGCGGCCGATCCGGCGATCACCCGGTCATCGACCAGCATCCCGATCAGGCCGACCACGACGAGCGCGACGTTGGCGGCGGCGAAATACATCAGTGGCCGATGCAGGGGGGCGTTGGGGCGGGGTAGCGAGGGGACGGTCAGGGCTGACATTCGAATCTCCCAGAGATAGATAGCTATACTATCCGTTATGGATAGTTAGACTATCCGCTACGGGTGACGTAGGCAAGGGGGTAGAACGAAATCGGAGGTAACAGTGCGAATCTCGGAGTTGAGCGAACGCAGCGGCATCGCGGTGGCGACCATCAAGTACTACTTGCGTGAGGGACTACTGCCCGCAGGCGAACGCAGCAGCCCCAACCAGGCCAGCTACGGCGAGGACCACCTTCGCCGACTGCGCCTGATCCGCGCGTTGATCGAGGTGGGCGGGATACCGGTCGCCACCGTCGCCGATGTCCTCGCGGCGATCGACTCCCCCGAGATGCCCCTGTTCCACGTGCTCGGGGTGGCACAGGACAGTCTGTCCACGCCGGTACCCGCCGCCCACGACGCCGACTGGGACCGTGCGTACGAGGCCGTGTGCACGGAGATGGACCGGCGCGGCTGGGACATGAAACCCAGCCCACAGGCCATCGAAACCCTCACCGGAGTGATCGTTCGACTCGCGCAACTGGGCTACCGGGACTGGGCCACCACCACCCTGCCCACCTATTTCGACAGCACGCGCGCAGTCGCGGAGACCGACGTGGCGGCCGCCCTGTCCGCGGGCGACCGCGACGACATCATCGACGCGGTCGTGGTACTCACCGTGCTCGGCGACACCGCCCTGGCCGCCATCCGCCGCATCGCCCAGGCCCAGGTTTCCCTCGAGCGCCTGAAGAATCAGGACACCCACTGAACGCACAACGGCCCCGCGAGAACCCAAGAATCCGCGGGGCCGTTGTGTCGCTATCTCACAGCAGGCGGGACAGGAAGGCTTGGGTCCGCTCGTGCTGGGGGTTGGCCAGCAGCTCACGCGGCGGACCCGATTCCACGACCACACCGGCATCCATGAACACCAGTTCGTCGGCCACCTCGCGGGCGAAACCCATCTCGTGGGTCACCACCAGCATGGTCATGCCCGAATCGGCCAGCTCCCGCATGACGGCGAGTACCTCACCGACCAGCTCGGGATCCAGCGCCGAGGTCGGCTCGTCGAACAGCATCAGCTTGGGATCCATCGCCAGCGCTCGCGCGATGGCCACGCGCTGCTGCTGACCGCCCGACAGCTGCGCGGGGTACGCGTTGCGCTTGGCGGAGAGCCCGACCCGCTCGAGGAGCTCCTCGGCCCTGGCGATCGCGTCGGACCTACGGATCCCGCGCACCTGGATCGGCGCCTCGATCACGTTCTCCAGCGCCGTGCGGTGCGGGAACAGGTTGAAATGCTGGAACACCATGCCGATATCGCGACGCTGGATCGCGGCATCGCGCTCGTGCATCTCGTAGAGCTTGCCGTTCTTCTCCCGGTAGCCCACGAGATCGCCGTCGACGTAGAGCCTGCCCGCGTTCACCTGCTCGAGGTGATTGATGCACCGCAGGAACGTCGACTTGCCCGAGCCCGACGGACCGACCAGGGTCAGCACCTTGCCGCGCTCGACCTCGAGCGAGATGCCCTTGAGCACCTGCAGCGCGCCGAAGCTCTTGCACACCCGGTCAGCCAGCACCATCGGCGGGACTGCCACAACTTGTTCGGTCATTTCGCCTTCACCGCCGCCTGCGCCGTGGCCAGTTCCTGCAGCTGCTTGGCCGTGAGCTGCCGAGTGGCACCGCGCGAGTAATAGCGTTCCAAGTAGTACTGGCCGACCATGAGGATGCTGGTGATCGCCAGGTACCAGGTGGCACAGACGAGCAGCAGCGGGATCGGCTGGAAGTTCACGCCGTAGATATCGCGGGCGCGGCCGAACAGGTCGGTACTCAGCGGAATCGCGGTGACCAGCGAGGTTGTCTTGAGCATGCCGATCAGCTCGTTGCCGGTGGGCGGGATGATCACCCGCATGGCCTGCGGCAACACTGTGCGGCGCATCGTCTGCGTCCACGACATGCCCAGTGCCACCGACGCTTCGCGCTGACCCTCGCCGACGGAGTTGATGCCCGCGCGCACGATCTCGGCCATGTACGCGGCCTCGTTGAGGCCGAGGCCGATCACGGCGAACAGGAACGCGGCCTGCAGGCTCTGCACGTCGAGATGGAAGAACTGCGGGCCGAACGGCACGCCGAGGTCGATCTGCTTGTAGAGCGAGGGAACCAGGCCCCAGAACACCAACTGCACATAGACCGGGGTCCCGCGGAAGATCCACAGATACACCCAGGCCGCCGTGCGCAACACCGGGTTCGGCGACAGGCGCATCACCGCGAGGACGGTGCCCAGACCCACCGCGATCGCCATCGCGAGCACGGTGAGTTCCAGGGTGACGATCGCGCCGGCGGTGATCCGGCTGTCGAACAGGTACTTGCCGTAGGTGTCCCACCGGTAGGCGGGATTCGTGGCAGCGCCGTAGACGAACAATCCCACCAGGATCAGGATGATTGCCGCCGCGATCCAGCGGCCCGGCCTGCGCAGCGGGACCGCTTTGATCGGTTCGGGTTCGGTGCCCGGTCCGGGCACCTCCACCGTGTCTTTCTCGTCGGTCACGTCAGCTCACTGCACCGTTGATCACCGAGGTCTTGATCTGACCCTCCTGTACACCCCAGTTGGTGGTGATCTCGCCGTACTTGCCGTTGTCGATCAGGTGCTGCAGCGCCTTCTGCAGGGCCACCGCCAGCGGGGAGGACTTCTGCACGGCCCAGCCGTAGGGCGCGGAATCGAACAGCGGGCCCGCGGCCTCGATCTTGCCTTCGCTCTGCTTGATCGCGTACGCGGTCACCGGGGAGTCCGCCGACATCGCGTCGACCTGGCCGAGCACCAATGCGTTGGTCGCGGCGCTCTGCTCGTCGAAAGCCTTCATATCGATGGCGGGCTTACCCTCGGCGACACACTTGGCGCTCTTGGCGGGAATCTCGTCGGTGTGCTCGACCGTAGTGGACTGTACGGCGACCTTCTTGCCGCACGCATTGTTCGGATCGACCGCTTTACCGGTTTGCTGGGCCCACTGGATACCGGCGGAGAAATAGGTCGTGAAATCGACCTGCTGTTCGCGTTCACGCGAATCGGTGATCGAGGACATACCCACGTCGTAGGTGCCTGCCTGAATGGCCGGAATGATCTTCTCGAACGAGGATTCGACATAGTCGACCTTCAGTCCGAGGGTGCTGGCGACCGCATCGAGGAGGTCGACATCGAAGCCGACGATCTTGCCGCTCGCGTCCTTGTACTCGTTCGGCTGGTACGGCACGTTCACGCCGACGACCAACTTGCCTGCCTGCTTCACCTTGTCGGGGACGGCCGCGGCGAGCGCGTCGACCTTCTCCGCCGACACCTTGTTCACCGAGGCGCCGTCGCCCTCGGTGTTCTCGGCGCAGCCGGTCAACAACAAGGCACCGCCGGCGACGGTACACAGCAGCCGCACGGCACCACGGCCGAGGACAGTTCGAACAGACAAAGGAGCCTCCACATTTCACGTCGACGCCGGCCACGTGTCAGCGCCTGTTTGGCAATGTATGCGAACCGGACACAGCGTGGTGCGACAGTAACCGAAGATTAATCAGCCAATGTGAAAGGGGTCCCTTCACCTCCGGTGCACGCGGGCACTGACCTGCTCGGTGAATTCGCTGGTGGAAGCCAGGCCGCCGAGATCCGCGGTCGCGATTCCGGCCGCCAGTGTCGCCGTCACGGCGTGGGTAATGCGGTCGGCCGTATCATGGAGCACCCTATTGTCGTCACGAACCGCCAACCAGCGCAACAACATTGCCGCCGACAATTGCAGCGCGGCGGGATTGGCCCGATTATGTCCGGCCAGACCCGGCGCCGCGCCGTGCACGGCCTGCGCCATCGCGCGCGTATCGGAGCAGTTGAGCGAGGCGGCCATGCCGAGGGAACCGCTGAGCTCACCGGCCAGGTCCGAGAGGATGTCACCGAACAGGTTCTCGGTGACGATCACATCGAACTCGGCGGGTGAGCGGACCAGGTGCGCCGCCATCGCGTCGACGTGTTCGTCGTCGACCCGCACGTCCGGATACTGCTCGGCCACTTCGTAACAGACGTCACGGAACAGGCCGGTCGTCATCGGCAACACATTGGCCTTGTGCACCACGGTGACCCGCTTGCGCCGGCCCTGCGCCAGTCGCAGCGCCTGATGAGCGATCCGCTCGCACGCCTTGCGCGTGATCACCGCGACCGCCATCGCCACGTCCTCGGTGGGGCGGAACTCCCCCGAGCCGGCGAACATATTGCGGTCGGCGTAGAAGCCCTCGCTGTTCTCCCGGACGATCACCAGATCGATATCGGGCGCCATCGCGCGCACCCCGGTGAACGCGGCGGCGGGGCGGATGTTCGCGTAGAGCTCGAGCCGTTTGCGGATGACGCCGCCCGGTGCCACTCGCATATCCGACGGGTAGGAGGCGTTGTCGTGCGGACCGAGGATCCAGGCGTCGAGATCCTCGAGTGCGGTCAGGGTCTGTTCCGGCAGCGGGTTGCCGTAGGCGGCGATCGCGTCGTGCCCGATCAGCAGCGGCACCCACTCCACCGGCGCCAGCCCGGCCGCGCCGATCGCTTCGTCGACGACCGCTCGGGTCGCGGCCACCACCTCGGGGCCGATTCCGTCGCCGTCGATCACACCGAGTCGCAGGTTCGCCTTCGCACCGTTCACTCCCCCATCCTCGCGCGTGTCCGGGCCTTATCGAGCGAGTGGGCCGTGCGGACACGCCGCAGCGACTAGTTTCTGCAGATCATGGTGCAGTCGGTGGAGTTGCTCCTCGACGATCGCGGCGAGACGGAGATCCGCAGGCAATGGGCGGTTCTTGCTGAAGCAGGCCTCGGCAATCGCCGCGCCGAGACCTATCGGCCGCACATCACCGTCGCGGTGGCGCGCGAGATCTGGCCGCGCATCGACCACGCGCTGGAACGGCTCGCGTTCGAGCCGCTGCCGATCCGATTGGGCGGACTGCTCGTCTTCGGTGCGCGCCGACCGATCCTGGTCAGGGCGGTCGTCGTCACCGCGGACCTGCTCACCCTGCATCGCCGGGTCAGCGAGGTGGTCTCGCCCTGTCCCGGCATACCGGCGACCATGGCTCCCGGCGCGTGGACACCGCATGTGACCCTGGCGCGGCGCGTGCCCCCCGAACGGCTCGGCGACGCGATGCGGGCGGTCGCGGCCGACACCGATTTCCGGTCGCTCATCGTGGGGGTTCGCCGCTGGGACGGGGAGGCGCGGCAGGAGCGAATCGTGATCGGGGGAAGATAGTAGGACGCCCCGGCGTTACAGCCGAGGACACCGACAAGGAGAGGACGTCATGGCCACCCAGACGCTGACCCAGCAGAACTTCGACGAAGTCATCACCGGAAACGACGTGGTCCTCGTCGATTTCTGGGCTTCCTGGTGCGGTCCGTGCCGCAGTTTCGCGCCGACCTACGAGACCTCGTCGGAGAAGCACACCGACGTCGTGTACGGCAAGGTCGACACCGAGGCCGAGCAGGGGCTCGCCGCGGCCGCCAACATCCAGTCGATCCCGACCATCATGGCCTTCCGCGAGGGCGTGCTCGTGTTCGCCCAGCCCGGCGCGCTGCCGCCCGCCGCGCTCGAGGATCTGGTGACCCAGATCAAGGACCTGGACATGGACGAGGTGCGCAAGCAGATCGCCGAGCAGCAGGAGTCCTCCCCCGCCGAGTAGTTCGGCGCTGCGTAACGCAAAGGGCCCGTTCACCTTTCGAGGTGAACGGGCCCTTGTGTGTGCGGTGTGGTGTCAGCCCGCGAGCAGGTTGACGCCGGCGAGCATGGCGCGCACGGTCGATTCCGCACTGTCGGCGGCTGTCGCCACCGCCCAGCCGCGCCTGCCGTTGAACTCGCACTGCATGAAAGTGGCGATGCCGTCGGTGGTCGGGCGCTGATGGAAGTGCAGGATCTCGAGGGGGTAGCCCTCGTCGTAGAGCGCGGAGGTCATCGCCGCGACCGGGCTACCGGTGGCGATGACGGTGCGCAGGTGGTCGGCGAATTCCAGGGTGGCGGTGAAATCCGTTCCGGAACAAGACCATTCGCGCAGGGCGATGGATCCGTCGGCGCGGGTGTACCGGTCGAGGAAAGCGGCGGGGTCGAGGTCGGTGAGCTCGGCGCGCAGGCCCTTGGGGGCGGCGGCGAACAGGGCATGGTCCAGTGTCAGCGTCATTGCAGGTGAGGTCTTCCCGAAGATGTCTTCGTTGGCAGGGTGGGACCAGCAGAACGATGAAATACAGCCCGCAGCGTAGGGGCTGGTCCGAATCAGACCCCGCTACGGCGGATTACTACGAGAAGAATTCGCCGTGAAGCTTCCTGCGCGGTCTGCGCAGCAGCGACCGCGAGGTCGCGGTCAGCGACTAGCAGCGCGGCACAGCGGGCGGGATTCGGCACGCAGTCGAGGATAGGGCTCTTGTCACGAGATCGCAACCTCATGCCTTTCCCTACTTGCGCGCGTGTCTACTGGCGAGCACCTTGACCCCTCTTTTCGTTATGCCGAGTTTCCTCCCATACGGCGGGAACAGAGCGCATCCAGCAAAATCGCGACGTGACTGTGTTCGAGATCCTTCTCGGAGGTAATCAGGGTGACCGGCTGCCGGGCAGCGCGAGAACGCAACTCCCGCAACCCTTCCTGTTGCCTCTCCCCTGCTAGTTCGGTCTTGTACCGACGGGTCAAACCCGCGAAACTCGCGCCAGGATCGTGGTGAAACCACTGCCGCAGGTCAGGCGACGGCGCGACGTCCTTTGCCCACTCATCGAGGTCCGCGCGTTCCTTGCTGACTCCGCGCGGCCACAACCCATCCACGAGCACTCGGTATCCATCGGTGTTCGCGGGTTCGTCATAGGCTCGTTTGACGTGAAAACCGTCCGGCATCCTGGTCTCCGATCGGTCGCCGATCTCGGCGGTGGACCTCCCACGCCGACCACTGCTCACCAAAATGTGACACGACGCATTCCATAATAGCAATCATCTGGCTATTTTCCGCAGGCAATCGGTGGCTCGCCGACGGCGGCGAACTGGTTCAGGAACAGTTCGAACAGCGGCAGAGCACGCTGATGCATCGAGAGGACCCGCCGGAGGGTGCGCCGCCGCGGGATCAGGTGGATCTGACCGGCAGCTCGGCACGGCTCGTCGCCCGCGAGCGCTGAGGCCGCACGCCTCACCCGCCGGCGAAAGCCGCAGCGCCACGGGGATTTCGACGAATTGCCACGGTCAGCGTCCCGGCACATCGCCGGGTAGGGGTTCCACAGAGGCGAGGGCACGCGCCGAGCCGTCGACGTCGACCTGGACGCGCAGGCTGTCGGACTGCGAGCTCGTCCGCAGCACCACCTTGTCGCCCATCATCACCGGGCCGACATGTTCGACGATCGCTCGGTACGGCAGCCGGTGACGGTCCGGGTGCGCGGCGAGTGCTTCCTCGACCGCCTCCCAGTACACAGCGTTGTTGACGTGACCGAGCCGGTCGACGTCGGTGACGCGCAGCGGGAACGGCACCGACTCCACGTGCGGGTCGTCGAGTTCGGTGAGGGCCGCTTTCCAGCGCAGCCGATGTTCGGTGGTGCTGGCCAGCATCGGCGCCATGAACGCGTCACTCATGCGAGCGGGGCGGCCGGCGACAGGGTCGATATGGATCAGGAACGCCGCGGCTTCGATGTGTCCACCCTTCTCCCCTCGCAGCTGAATTCGCATGTCGCACCAGCGATTCGAGAGCGCGTCGGCCCAGCGGCGTAGCTGGACACGATCGCCGAACATGATCGGCTCGTACACGTCGATGACCGTGCGCCGCACGATCCACGCCTGATGGGTATCGCCGTCCTCGACCGCGTCGAGGTGATCGAATCCGATGTCCTGCAGATACCGCGCCACCGCGTCGAGCCGCAACCGGTCGTCACCGTCCGTATCACCCAGCCGCACGGGCCACGACATCGCGAACGCCTGTTCGATATCGAGGCAGTCGGGCAGCGGGGTCGCGATGACGGGTTCGGTCATACGGGCGATGCTGCCACAGTTCGCCGCGCCCGCGTCGATGCAACAGGCCTGGGCGTGGACTGGTTGCCCACCAGGAGTAGACCCGGCCCGTTCGTGACCGAGGGAGCACACACAGTCGAGTCGGTCCGGGGCCATCACCGCATGCGTGGCGAGCATCTCAGCGGCATATCCACCGAACACATTGAACCGCAGATCTTTTCGTCCGTATGGTCGGATCGAAACCCTCGGACAGGATGGATGCGATGCTGATCGATTTCACACCGGACAAAGCGCTCTACCCCTTCGAGTCCCGGTGGTTCGCTGCCTCCGCAGGCCGGGTGCACTACATCGACGAGGGCTCCGGAATCCCCATTCTGTTCTGTCACGGCAGCCCCACGTGGAGTTTTCTCTATCGCAAGATCATCGGCGAGCTGGGCGACCGATTTCGTTGCATCGCAGTCGATTACCCGGGTTTCGGCCTGTCCGAGCGGCCGGCGGGCTACGGCTACACCATCGCCGAACATGCCGCGGTGGTCGGCGAGCTCGTCGACCATCTCGGGCTCGATCAGTTCGTGATCATGGGCCAGGACTGGGGCGGGCCGATCGGCGCCGCCGTGGGCACCGAGCGGGCCGACCGGGTTCGTGGACTGGTACTCGGCAACACCACGTTGTGGCCGACGGAGACCTGGCCCCAGAAAGCCTTCAGCCGGGTCATGGGCAGCAGGCCGATGCAGCGGCGGATCCTGGACAACAACCTGCTCGTCGAGCGGTTTCTGATCGCCGAGCTGCGGAATACGATCAGCGCCGCCGAGGCCGATCACTACCGCAGGGTGCAGCCCTCACCCGAAGCCAGGCGCGGGATCGCCGCTATGCCCGGGCAGATCCTGGCTGCGCGTCCGCTGCTCGAGCAGCTGGCCACCGACGTGCCCGCTCGACTCGGCGCCAAACCCACCTTGCTGGTCTGGGGCATGAAGGACATGGCTTTTCGCGCCCCGGCGTTCCTGCCGCGAATGCGCGACACGTTCACCGATCACCAGGTCCTCGAGTTGCCCGACGCCAAGCACTTCATCCCCGAGCACGAGCCCGGCAAGATCGCCGAAGCTATCGGCCAGCGTTTTCTCTAGCGCCGCAACAGGTTTCCCGATGACGGCAGGTAGATCGTGTGCCGACTCCAGCCGTCGGTCGCGAGCAAATCATCGGCTAACGAAGTGTGACCAGATCGTGAATCTCCCGCGAGTCGCCGCCCAGAACGGGCGATGGCACTGTAGCGTCGCCGCCGCTAGGCCAATTGTTACTGCGTGAAAGGAATTGTTCGACATGGCATTCGAAGTCACTGGGGCTATCGGCGATCACTACAACGAAGCCGGTGGTGCTTCCAGCCCGCTGGGTGAGCCGACCTCGGCAGAGCAGGACGCCGCCAACGGTGGCAAGTTCCAGGAATTCACCGGCGGCGTCATCTACTTCAAGCTCCCGACCGGAGCCAAGACCGTGTACGGCGCCATCCGACTGGCATGGGAAGCCGAAGGCGGCGCGGGCGGCCGTCTGGGCTACCCCACCACTGACGAGCAGGACATCGACGGCGGCAAGGTGAGCCAGTTCGAGAACGGTTCGATCAGCTACTCGATCGCCGACGATGCCGTGACGGTCAACGCGTAATCAGCGTTCCCTGACACGCCCACAATGGGCACCGACCCCGCGCGGGTCGGTGCCCATTGTGCTGTGTGGCCGGGTCAGTGCGCGGCCGCGTCCCAGCTGCGGCCGGTGCCGACGGAGACGGTGAGCGGGACCGAGAGGTCGATCGCGGCGGACATCTGTTCGCGCGCAAGGGCTTCGAGTGCTTCGCGTTCGCCGTCGACCACCTCGAAGACGAGTTCGTCGTGGATCTGCAGGAGCATGCGTGAGCGCAGTCCTGCCTCGCGGATCGCGTTCTGCACGTTGATCATCGCGACCTTGATGATGTCGGCGGCGGTGCCCTGGATGGGAGCGTTCAGCGCCATGCGTTCGGCGGATTCGCGGCGCTGACGGTTGCTGGAGTCCAGGTCGGGGAGGTAGCGGCGGCGACCGAACAGGGTTTGGGTGTAGCCGACCTTGCGGGCCTGATCGACGACGTCGGACAGGTAGTCGCGGATGCCGCCGAAGCGGTCGAAGTAGACGTCCATCTGCTCTTTGGCTTCGGTCGTGCTGATCTTCAGCTGGGCACTCAGGCCATAGGAACTGAGACCGTAGGCGAGGCCGTAGGACATGGCCTTGATCCGGCGGCGCAGCTCGGGGCTCACCTCCGCGATCGGGATGTCGAAGGCCTTCGACGCGACGAAGGTGTGCAGGTCCTCGCCGGAATTGAACGCTTCGATCAGGCCCGCGTCACCGGACAGGTGCGCCATGATGCGCATCTCGATCTGGCTGTAGTCGGCGGTCATGAGTTCGGCGAAGCCCGGACCGACCACGAACGTGTCGCGGATCTGGCGGCCGGTGTCGGTGCGGATCGGGATGTTCTGCAGGTTCGGCTCGGTCGAGGAGAGACGACCGGTGGCGGCGATGGTCTGGTTGAAGGTGGTGTGCACGCGGCCGTCGTCGGAGACCGACTTGAGCAGGCCGTCGACAGTCACCTTGAGCCGGGTCGCGTCGCGGTGGGCCAGCAGGTGCTCCAGGAACGCGTGGCCGGTCTTCTCGAACAGCGATTCCAGCGCATCGGCGTCGGTGGTGTAGCCGGTCTTGGTGCGCTTGGTCTTCGGCATGTCGAGCTCGTCGAACAGCACCACCTGCAGCTGCTTGGGCGAGCCCAGGTTGATCTGCTTGCCGATCACGTCGTAGGCCGCGTTCGCGGCCTCGCTGACGCGGTCGGCGAACTGCTGCTGGAGGTTTTCGAGCTGGGCGACGTCGACCGCGATGCCTGCTTCCTCGAGTTGACCGAGCACGCCGAGCAGCGGCAGTTCCATCTCCGTGAGCAGCGGGGTCGATTCGATGGCCGCGAGTTCGGTGTCGAGCGCGTCGGCCAGGTCGGCGACCGCGCGGGCGCGCAGCATTTCCTCGCGGGCGACGTCGGCGGCGAGGGTGTCCTCGTCGTCGAGCAGCGAGAGCTGGCCGGTATCGACGGTCTCGACTCGCAGCTCGCGTTTGAGGTAGCGCAGCGACAGGTCGTCGAGGTTGAAGCTGCGCTGGCCGGGGCGGACCAGGTAGGCCGACAGGGCGGTGTCGGTGGTGAGACCGCCCAGGGTGAAACCGCGCCCGCGCAGCGCGTGACCGGCGGACTTGGCCTCGTGCAGGGCCTTGGGCACCTCGGGGTCGGCCAGCCAGGCTGCCAGCGCCGTCTCGTCCTCGGGCGTGAGCACGGTCAGGTCGATGTAGCCGCCCTCTCCGTCGGCGGCGGCGATGGCAAGTGCCCGCGCGTCACCGTGGACGGGAGTGCCGACGCCGACAATCGAGAGACCGTGGCGCACACCGGCTTTCGCGTGCTCGGCCAGCCAGTCGGCCACCGCGCCCTGTTCGAGCGCGGCACCGCTGATCTCGAAACCCGACTCGGCTTCCGGCTCGGGGGAACCGAGCGTGTCGAACAGCCGGTCGCGCAGCACCCGGAACTCGAGGTCGTCGAAGAGCTGGTGGATCTTGTCGCGGTCCCACGGCGCCTTGATCAGCTGGTCGGGGGTGTAGGGCAGCGGCACCTCGCGCACCATCTCGGTGAGCTGGCGGTTGAGCACCACACTCGACAGATTCGCACGCAGCGAGTCGCCGACCTTGCCCTTCACCTGGTCGACCCGGTCGACCAAGGTGGCCAGGTCACCGTATTCGCGGATCCACTTGGCGGCGGTCTTCTCCCCCACCCCGGGAATGCCGGGCAGATTGTCGCTCGGGTCGCCGCGCAGGGCCGCGTAGTCGGGGTACTGCGCGGGGGTGAGGCCGTATTTGGTCTCCACCTCGGCCGGGGTGAAGCGGGTCAGGTCCGAGACACCCTTCTTCGGGTAGAGCACGGTGACGTCATCGTTGACCAGCTGGATCGCGTCGCGGTCGCCGGTGACGATGAAGACCTGGTAACCCTGCGCGACGGCCTGAGTGGTGAGGGTGGCGATCACATCGTCGGCCTCGTAGCCGTCGATGGCCATCACCGGAATGCCCATCGCGCCGAGCACGTCCTTGGTGAGTTCGACCTGCCCACGGAACTCGTCGGGGGTGGCGCTGCGGTTGGCCTTGTACTCCGGGTACGCCTCGGTACGGAAAGTCTTGCGCGACACGTCGAACGCCGCGGCGACATGGCTCGGCTTCTCGTCGCGCAGCAGATTGATCAGCATCGAGGTGAATCCGTACACCGCGTTGGTGGTCTGACCCGTGACGGTCTTGAAGTTCTCCGCCGGTAGCGCGAAGAACGCGCGATAGGCGATCGAATGCCCGTCCAGGAGCAGCAGCGTAGGCCGCTCGCCGTCAGGGGCAGTGGTCGTAGTCGATGCCTGCGCAGTCGTCGGTGAACTCACGCGCATGAGTCTAGGCACCCCCACCGACAGAATCTCTGGCGGCTGGCGCCGCGGGTTCTCGGCCTGGAAGCCTCGATCTTCCCTCCCTCCGGGCACTCCTTCGTCGCACCCTCCACTCAGTCCAGATCAAGGCGGCCGAGAACTGGCCTAGCGGCCGCTGATGTGGGGGGAAACCCGAAACAGGCCCCTGCTTCGCTGGGTGAGTGGAGCAGGGACCCGACTCGGGCCGAGAACGGATCAGTCGACGCCGAGATAGGCCGACTTCACCGCGGGATCGGTGAGGAGCGCGGCGCCAGGGCCGGACTTGGTGACCTCGCCGGTTTCCAGGATGTAGGCCCGATCGCTGCGGGTCAGGGCCTGTTGGGCGTTCTGTTCCACCAGCAGCACGGTGGTGCCCTGGCGGTTGATCTCGCTGATGATCCGGAAGATCTGCTGGATCACCATCGGGGCCAGACCCATCGACGGTTCGTCGAGCAGCAGCAGCTTGGGCCGGGCCATCAGGGCGCGGCCGATGGCGAGCATCTGCTGTTCGCCACCCGACATCGTGCCGCCGACCTGCTTGCGGCGTTCGGCCAGGCGGGGGAACAGTTCGAAAACCCAATCCAGGGTCTGCTGGTATTCGGTCTTCTTCTCGAAAGGCCTGCCGTAGCAACCCATGTCGAGGTTCTCCGCGACCGTCATGCCGGGGAACACCCCGCGACCTTCGGGTGCCTGGATGAGACCCTCGACCACCCGATCGTGTGCCTTCATCGTGGTGATGTCTTTGCCCTGGAACAGGATCCGGCCCGAGGTGAGCGGGAGCAGGCCCGACATCGCCCGCATAGTGGTGGTCTTGCCCGCGCCGTTGGCGCCGAGCAATGTCACCAGTTCACCCTCGGCGACCGAGAGCGAAATGCCGTGCAGCGCTTCGATCCGGCCGTAGTTCACCACCATGTCCTGCACCTCGAGCAGCGGCACCGCCTTCTCGACAACGGCTTGCGGCTCGTCCTCGCGCGCCTGCGCCACAACCGGCGAAGGGGTCGCCCCCTCCTCCGCAGCGGCCACGGATTCCTCGCGCACCTCGTCGATGGTGTCCGCGTCGGGCACACCGAGGTAGGCCGCGATCACCGCCGGGTCCTCGCGCACCGCGGTGGGCAGGCCGTCGGCGATCTTGCGCCCGAACTCCAGCACTACGATCCGGTCGGTCACGCCCATCACCAGGCGCATGTCGTGCTCGATGAGCAGCACGGTGTAGCCGTCGTCGCGGATCTTGCGGATCAGATCCATCAGCGCCGACTTCTCGCTGGGATTGAAACCAGCAGCCGGCTCATCCAGGCACAGCAGTTTGGGCTCGGTGGCCAGCGCCCGCGCGATCTCGAGTCTGCGCTGATCGCCGTAGGACAGGTTGCGGGCCTTCTCCACCGCGCGTGGCGCGATGCCGACGAACTCGAGCAGCGCCATGCCGCGTTCGATGGCGTCACGCTCCTCACGCTTGAACTTCGGCGTGCGGAACACCGCGCCGGGCACCGAGGTGGTGTGGCGAGCGTCGGTGCCGACGACCACGTTCTCCAGCGCCGTCATCTCGCCGAACAGCCGCACGTTCTGGAACGTGCGCGCGATACCCATCCGGGTGATCTCGTTGCGCTTGGTCTTGGCCAGTGGCCGACCGTCGAAGTGCACGCTGCCCGACGCGGGCTTGTAGACACCGGTGATCGCGTTGAAGCAGGTGGTCTTGCCCGCGCCGTTGGGGCCGATCAGGCCGAGGATCTCGCCGCGGCGGATCTCGAAGCTCACCCCGTCGAGCGCGGTCAGACCGCCGAACTTGACGGTGAGACCGTCGGTGCGCAGCAGCGGCTCGCCGACCGCGGTCTCGATCGCTCGATGCGGCGCGACCACCTCGGCGACCGTCTCGGCATCGGCGAGTTCGGGCATCACCGCGGTGACGTCGACCTCGCCCGTCGGCTCGACCTCGGGCGGCGGCTGGTAGCCCGCCTTCATGTCTTCGTTGTCGTACAGCGCGTCTCCCGCGCCCGGCCCCGTCATTGCCCTGCTCCGATCGATTCGGCCGCCGGCTTGCGCACGACGGCCTGGTACACCTGTCTGCCGTAGGCGAGCAGCTTCTGCCGCACCGGGAACAGACCCTGTGGCCGCAGAATCATCATCACCACGAGCGCGATGCCGAAGTAGAGGTACTTCAGGTCACCGAGGTTCTGCGCGCCACCCTTGCGGAACAGCAGCACGCTGCCGAACAGCAGCAATCCGGCGATCACCGCGAAGATCGCGAGTGCGATCACCGCGCGTCGGACCCATGTGCCCAGCGAGTCCCTGCGCCACCGCCACAGCAACCACAACCCGATCAGCAGCGCGATATCGAGGCCGAGCAGCAGATAGCCGGTCGACTCGTTCGACACCAGCTGCACCGACTGCAACCGCATCGGCAGGTACGCGATGAGGAACGCGCCCACGATCACGCCGAGCTTGTTACCCGAACCACCGAGCACGACCGCGCACAGGAACAGCATCGACAAGATGATGTCGAACTGTTTGGGGTTCACATAGGTGACCTGACCGGCGTACATCGCACCGGACAGACCGCCGACCGAGGCACCGATCACGAACGCCCACAGCTTGAACTTGAAGGTCGGCACGCCCATGATCTCGGCGGCGTCCTCGTCCTCGCGGATGGCGACCCAGGAGCGGCCGACCCGGCTGCGCTCGAGATTGCCGATGATCAACAGCACCACGATCACCAGGACCATGCCGAGCCAGAACCACCAGGTGCCGCTACTCGCCCGATCGAACGGGTTCCAGCTGCTCTTGTCACCGAGGTTGCCCGGGGAGAAGTAGCCACCGGGATGCGCTTCGGATTCACCGACCTCGGGGTAGGCGATCTTGGACAGGCCGAGGCTGCCGTTGGTCAGCTCGCCCAGGTTGTCGGCCATCAGGCGCACGATCTCACCGAAGCCGAGCGTCACGATCGCCAGGTAGTCCCCGCGCAGCCGCAGGGTCGGGGAGCCGAGGATCAGACCGGCCAGCGCGGTCAGCGCGACCGCGATCGGCAGACAGGCCACCCACGCCCAGCCCGAGCTGAGCCATCCGCCGTCGGTTTGGTTCCACGGACTGTTCGGGCTGGTCAGCAGGCCGACCGTATAGGCGCCGACAGCGTAGAAGCCGACATAGCCGAGGTCGAGCAGGCCCGCCTGGCCGACCACCACGTTCAGGCCGATGGCGATCAACGCGTACATGGCGAACTGCGCCATCACACCGCCGAAGCTCACGCCCGGAGTGTCGAGCAGCGGGGGCGGGAACAGCGGCATCAGCGCCAGCAGGGCGAGGATCGGCACCCCGACGGCCCACTGGGCAGGCCGCGAGAGCCCGTCCCACCAGCCGCGGATCGCGTCGCCGACGCCACGTCGATCCTTGGGTGCGGCGGGAACTTCCGGAGTTTTCGTCAGGTCTGTCATGCGCGTGCCCTCCCCAGGCTCTCGCCGAGGATGCCGGTCGGCCGGAACATCAGCACGGTCACCAGCAGCACGAACGCGACCACGTCACGCCATTCGGTGCCGAACAGGATCTGCCCGTATTGCTCGGCGACGCCGAGGAGCAGACCGCCGAGCAGCGCGCCACGCAGGTTGCCGATACCGCCGAGCACCGCGGCGCTGAACGCCTTGATGCCGAGGATGAAACCGCCGGAGAAGATGATGCCGGTGGGAATGTAGAGCGTGTACAACATCGCGGCGGCGCCGGCGAGCAGACCGCCGATGAGGAAGGTCAGCACGATGACCCGCTCGCGCGAGACGCCCATCAGGGTGGCGGTGTCGGGGTCTTGGGCCACCGCGCGGATGGCACGGCCGAATTTGGTTCTGTTGATGACGATTTCGGTGGTGACCGCGAGCACGATGGCCGCGGCGAAGATCACCAGCGCCACATTGGTGACCTGCGCGCCGAGGAAGGTGAACTGCACCTTCGGCTCGACGAGCCGGATTCCGGTCTGAGCGTTGGAGCCGCCGAGACCCGGCTTGATCTTGGGCAGGATGTAGTGGACGAACTCCTGGATCACGAACGACATACCGATCGCGGTGATCAGGAAGGCCAGCGGTTTCGCGCCGCGCCTGCGCAGCGGCCGGTAGGCGATCCGTTCGAGCCCCACCGCCGCGATGCCCGAGACGAGCATGCCGAACAGCATCGCCACGCCGAGGTAGAGAACCGTCAGCGCGACACCCTGGGAATACACGTTGCCGCTGGGCGCGAAGCCGAGCAGTTCCAGTCCCACGTAGGTGCCGAACATGCCGAGCATGAAGATCTCGGAGTGGGCGAAGTTGATCAGTCGAAGCACGCCGTAGACCAGCGTGTAGCCGACAGCCACCAGAGCGTAGATCGAGCCGTAGGTGAGGCCGTCCACGGTCAATCGCCAGAACTGGTCGATCACCCCGGAGACGTTGAAATCGATGGACCCCTCGGCCAACAGGGTCACACCGAGCGAAGCCGCTGATGTCATGGTTACTCTCGCGTCAGGCGCGCGGTGCGCGTGGCATCACAGCCACGCGCACCGCTACACACGTCTTCGGAACTACTTGACCTGGTACATCCAGATCTGGATGTTGGCCAGCTCGCCGGTCTCGCCCCACTTGTACTGGCGGGCGACACCGGTGCCGTCGTAGTTTCGGACGAAGTCGACGAGCTCGGCGCGGGTGACCTTACCGGCATCGATTCCCTTGAGCAGGATCGTGGTCAGGTCGTAGCCCTCGACGGAGTAGACGCCGGGCGCCTGGCCGTTGAGCGCCTTGTAGTCGGCGGCGAACTTCTCCGGCGCGGGGCTGCACGGGCACGACAGCAGCGCGTCCTTGGACGAGGAACCGGCCTGGCGGACGAACTCGGGATCGTTGGTGCCGTCGGCGGAAACGAAGGCCGCGGTCACGCCACCGGAACGCAGCTGCTGCACGAACGGTGCTGCCTCGGCGTAGTAACCGGCGTAGAAGATGGCGTCGGGCTTGGCCGCGGACAGCTTCGAGACCGCTGCCGAGAAGTCCTTGTCACCTTCCTTGACGCTGGTCCCGCAGGAGGCGTCGGCCGCGGGACCCGCGGCGGTGATGAAGGCCTTCGCGAGACCGGCACCGTAGTCGGTGTTGTCCTGCACGACGCAGATCTTCTTGAAGCCCTTCTCGCCGGTCAGATAGTTGGCCACGGCCGGACCCTGCGAGTCGTCGTTGCCGAGACCACGGAAGAAGGTCTTCCAGCCGTTGGTGGTCAAGGCGGGGTTCGTGGCCGATGCCGTCAGCGTGGGCATGCCTGCCTCGCTGAGGATCTGGCCGGTCGCCTTCGTCTCACCCGAGAAGGTCGGGCCGACCAGGGCCACGATGTTCGGGTCGGCGACGATCGTCGGAACCACCTGGCTGGCGATCTGCGGCTTGCCCTCGGTATCGAACTGCTTCACCGAGACCTGACAGTCCGGGTTGGCCTTGTTGTGCTGGTCGAGCGCGAGCTTCACACCCATGATGATGTTGATGCCGAGGGCGGCATTACCGCCGGTCAGCGGGCCTGCCATCGCGAGGGTCTGTGGCGCGCACTTGGCCTTTCCGTCGCCAGCGGGGTCCGCGGCTTTGCCGGCATCGGTTGTCGCGACCGCCTTACCCTCGGTATCGAGCTGAACGACCGACTGGATGGAGAGATCGGTGTTGCCGCCACCGCCGCCATCGGACGACTTGTCACTGCATCCGGACAACACCAACGACGCGGCAGCTCCGATAACCAGAACTCCTCGCGTCGACCGACTGCGCCATGTCGAACTGAGCACGTCTCACCTCTATGTCCTGTGCTCCCCGGGTTCACCGAGGGGGCCGACCACGTTCAGCCCGCAGAGAACATATCGCCGCTTTGTTAGATCCGCATCACATTCGCATCATGTCGGAGGTCAGTTGTCCAGCAATAGTTCACATTATTGTTTCGCTTGCGTAAACATTTTCTGCTTTCGACCCGCGCGGCAGTGAGAGCCGAACCGTGTCACTGCGGGGTGAGGTTCTCCAGCACGACTTCGGCGACCGCCTTCATCGTCGTGCGGCGATCCATCGCGGTGCGCTGAATCCATTTGAACGCTTGCGGTTCCGAGAGCCCCTGGGTCTGCATGAGCACGCCCTTGGCCCGCTCGACCAGTTTGCGCGTCTCCAAACGGTCCGACAGATTCGCGACTTCTGTTTCCAGCGCGGTGATTTCGTGAAAACGACTGGCCGCGAGTTCGATCGCGGGGACCAGATCGGATTTGGTGAACGGCTTGACGAGATAGGCCATCGCGCCGGCGTCACGTGCGCGCTCGACCAGGTCACGCTGACTGAACGCGGTCAGAATCACCACGGGCGCAACACGTTTCGACGCGATCTCGGCGGCGGCATCGATGCCGTCACGGCGCGGCATCTTCACGTCCATGATGACCAGATCGGGGCGCAGCTCCTCGGCGAGCTCGACGGCCTGCTGCCCGTCGCCCGCTTCGCCGACGACGTCGTAGCCCTCTTCCTTGAGCATCTCGACGAGGTCCATCCGGATCAAGGCCTCATCCTCGGCGACGACGACCCGCTTGGCCGCGGCCTCACGCGTGGCGCCGGCTGCATTCGTGCTCATAGGTTCGACCCCTCTGGATTGGAGATGCCTGTCGATCACACCACGACGGGCGATGTAAAGAGTACCTTTTGCTTCCGCGCAGAAAATGCGCCTGCGATGAGATCGCGCACACACCCTGCGCCGGATACTCCCCCGCGGAGCGCGGCTGCCTTCGCCGCGCTTCCGCCGTGGTGCCGAGTGTGGGACTCGAACCCACACGTCCTTCCGGACAACGGTTTTTGAGACCGTCGCGTCTGCCAGTTCCGCCAACCCGGCGCACCGCGGTCACTATAGCGTCTCGGCGCGCCGGGAAGCGAACCGCCGGTCGAAGCGGACGTCCGGCTGCCCCGTACGTACCCCGAAAGGGCACCACGGAAGGGGCCGCGATCATGCGCGTGCACAGCACTGCGGTCGACCCGGACGCCTACCCCGACCTGGTGATGATCCCGCTCGGGACGCGGGTGCGCACCCCACGCGGCATGCTGCGGCTGCTCGGCGTCGGCCCGAAGTTGTCTCGCTCACATACCGACCGGCCCGACGGATTGCCGCGCCACGAGGACATCGTGTGGTCGATGTTTCCGCCGCACTGGGGCGCCCGGCAGTACTGGCGCGATCCGGATTCGATGGAGCGCTGGACGCGATCGCCGGCCGCACCGGCAGTGGTGGGTGAATTCCTCCGCGATTCCGGCGGCACCGGCTTCTGGCACGAGGCCTACTTCCGCCGCGGCGGGATCGACGCGGTCTACGACGATGTCGGCGCCGACCGGGCTGGCGGCATTCGCCCCGCGGGTGCCGGCGCGCGGCCCGATGTTCTCCACTCGCGGCCGGGTACACGGCACTCCACCAGCCGTACCGCCGGTTATTACCGAATCGAATTATTACAGAACGAATGATTATAATCGGAACGAGTGATGATCGACACATATAACCGCGAGGTTTTCACTCCATATCTCACGGGTATCACGGTGGCACACAACGGATTTGCGCATCATGATTGATGTACGGCGTTCAACCGAGAGGTGAATAAGTAGTACCGCGTTTGTGATGGTTACAATTCTGACCTACTGCACGACAATCGACCCGATTACGGTGTCGGTATGCACGTGCTCTTCGTCTGCAACTCCAATGTCTGCCGGTCGGTGATGGCCGAACGGCTCACCCGGGCGTTCGCGGCGGAGCACGGCCTACCCGACCTCACCGCGGAGAGCGCAGGCACCCGCGCCCTGGTCGGTTTCCCACCCGAGCCACTGGCCGTGGAGACCATCGCGAGCCTCGGCGGTGACACGACCGGCTTCAAAGCCCGAAAGCTCAAGCCCGAGATGGTCGATCGCGCCGACCTGGTGCTGACGATGACCGATTCTTTACGCGACCAGGTCGGTGAACTGGCCTTCGGCACCGCCCCGCGGACCTTCACCCTCGCCGAGGCCTATCGCATCGCCAAGGTCACCGGCGCGAAATCCATTGCCGCACTGCATGACGCGCGTAACAACCTGGCCTACGTCGGCCGGGAGAACATCGCCGATCCGATCGGCCTTTCCCCGGAAGCCTTCCTCGAGGTCGGCGACCGCATCGCCGAATTGCTGTTCCCCGTTCTGGGAGCGCTGGCACCGCACGAGCAGACGAAACTCTCCGGCGAGGGCGATCGCGCCGGCCTGGTGATAGCGCCCGGCGGGCCCGGCCCACTATCGGCATTCCTCGCCGCGCAGCGCAGGCGCTGAGGCACCCCGCCGTGTCCTGACGCTCGCTAAGGCTGTTCGCGGCGGCGCGCAGGGATTACACTTCGGCGCGGACGTGGGTGTTACCCCTTGCAGGTTCGACACACGACGGGACTACAGACTTGCCGAAACGCATTTCGGATGTTTCGCTCCATGTGTATGTGACACCGGAGATCCTCGACCGCATCGTCGCCAGTGTCCGGACGGTCCTCGACGACCATGTGCACGACCGCGATGTCTATGCCTGGCGGTTCACCATGCCCGTCGACGCGAGCGACCCGGTCCATCGCGATCTCGAAGCACAGTGGCGCGGTTGCTCTCCCGGCCTCGAGCCGAGCACGGAGAGCACCTATGAGATCGCGCTGAGTCTGGTCGGCGACCCGGCCGATCTCACCGACGCCGACATCGCCGACCTCGAGCACGGTCTCGCATTGGCCGTGTACGGCGCCGCCCCACCGCATCCTGGCCGCGGCGTGCCCTTTATTTTGCGCGCACATCAGCGCACCGATGTCGTCGAACCGGCACTCGACCACGAACTGCGTTGAGGCCCGCCACGGGAGCCCTCAGCGGGGCCGCCCAGCGGCGCTCAGCGGGCCGGGAAGTGCCGGATAACGCCTTCTTGCACGGTGGTGGCGATCAATTCGCCTGTGCGCGAATAGAACCGGCCGGTCGCCAGCCCACGCGAGCCCGCCGCGACCGGTGACTCGGTGGCGTAGAGAACCCAGTCGTCGAAGCGGAACGGACGATGGAACCAGATCGAGTGGTTCACCGTCGCCGCGAGAATCCGGTCCAGCCCCCACGACAAACCGTGCGTGGTGATGATCGAATCGAGCACGGTGGTGTCGGAGGAATAGCCAAGCGCGGCCACGTGGAGGAGCTGATCGTCCGGCAGCGAGCCGTCGGTGCGCATCCAGACCCGGTTGTGGTTGAGCTTCTCGCCGGTGCCCTTGAGGATCCACGCCGGATCGTTGGTATAGCGCATGTCGATCGGGTGCGGCGCCTTGATGAACATCTCCAGCTTGTCCTCGAAGCCGGCGAAGCTCTCCTCCACCCGGGGCAGGGTTTCGGGATCGGGCACGTCCGGGCCGTCGTGGGCGTGCTCGAGGCCCTTGCCGAAGTCCTGGAACGCGGCCAGCATGACGAACAGTTCCTGGCCGTCCTGGCTGGCCGTCACGGTCCGGTTGGCCAGCGAGCGACCGTCGCGGTGGCGCTGCACGTGGTACTCGATCGGCTTCTTCACATCACCGCCGCGCACGAAATGCGCGTTGATCGCGTGCAGCGGCCGGTCGCCTGCCGTGCGGCCGGCCGCGACGATCGCCTGCGACACCAACTGCCCGCCGAAGGTGCGGCTCCACACCTTCTCCGGGTGCTTGCCCAGGAAGGTGTCCTCGCCGATCGCCTCGAGGTCGAGCAGGTCGAGCAACACCCGCAGATCGGGTGTCGGCTCGCCCTGGGTGGTCTCGATGTCGATCGAACTGCTCACTACTAGTGGTCCTCTTCGCCGATGCGGTGCACGTGGATCAGGTTGGTGGAACCGACGGTACCCGGAGGCGAACCGGCGACGATGACCACCAGGTCACCCTTGCGATAACGGTCCAGCGACAACAGCGCCTGATCCACCTGGTGGATCATCGCGTCGGTGGTGTCCACCATGGGCACGATGAACGTCTCGGTGCCCCAGGTCAGCGTGAGCTGGCTGCGCACCTCCGGCAGCGGGGTGAACGCCAGCAGCGGCAGCGGGGTGTGCAGGCGGGCCAGGCGGCGCACGGTGTCACCGGACTGGGTGAACGCCACCAGCGCCTTGGCGTTGAGCCGCTCGCCGATGTCGCGGGCGGCGTAGGAGATCACGCCACGCTTGGTGCGCGGCACGTGGGTCAGTGGTGGCACCCGGGACGTCTCGGACTCGACCGCGGTCACGATGCGGGCCATGGTGCGCACCGCGTCGATCGGCCACGCGCCGACCGAGGTCTCCCCCGACAGCATCACCGCGTCGGCGCCGTCGAGCACCGCGTTGGCGACGTCGGAGGCCTCCGCGCGGGTCGGGCGCGAGTTCTCGATCATCGACTCGAGCATCTGGGTGGCGACGATGACCGGCTTGGCGTTCTCGCGCGCCATCTGGATCGCGCGCTTCTGCACCAGCGGCACCTGCTCGAGCGGCAGCTCCACGCCGAGGTCACCGCGGGCGACCATCACCGCGTCGAAGGCCAGCACGATCGCCTCGAGGTTATCGATCGCCTCGGGCTTCTCCAGCTTGGCGATCACCGGAACCCGGCGGCCGACGCGGTCCATGATGTCGTGCACGAGTTCGATGTCCGACGGTGAGCGCACGAAGGACAGTGCGATGAAGTCGACGCCGAGCTCCAGCGCGAATTCCAGGTCGGCGATGTCCTTTTCGGACAGCGCGGGCACCGACACGTTCATGCCGGGCAGCGACAGGCCCTTGTTGTTGCTCACCGGGCCGCCCTCGGTCACCCGGCAGACGACGTCGTTGCCCTCGACGGATTCCACCGTGAGGCCGACCTTGCCGTCGTCGACGAGCAGCCGGTCACCGGCCTTGGCGTCCTGCGCGAGCTCTTTGTACGTGGTCGAGACGCGGTCGTGGGTGCCGTCGACCTCGTCGACGGTGATCCGGACCTGCTCGCCGTTGACCCACACGGTCTTGCCGTCGGCGAAGCGGCCGAGGCGGATCTTGGGGCCCTGGAGGTCGGCGAGGATGCCGACCGCGCGACCGATCTCGTCCGAGGCCGCGCGGACCATCTTGTAGTTGTCGGCGTGGTCGGCGTGGTCGCCGTGGCTGAAGTTCAGCCGGGCCACATCCATGCCGCTTTCGACGAGCTCACGAATACGATCCTGGGTAGCAGTGGCCGGCCCCAAGGTGCACACAATCTTCGTCCGTCGCATCACGCCCAACAGCCTAGTACTCGGGGAGCGCCGAGTCTTTTCGCCTGTCGAGTTGCACGCTGAGTTCGACTCGTGTTCACGAAAACGGTTGCTACCGAACGGCAACGTGGCGCGAGAGCCGCGTCTCCAGACGGGTCTGGCCGAAGCCGAGGATCAGGCAGATCACCCAGTAGTAGAGCGCCGCGACGCCGTAGAGGGCGAAGAAGTCGAAAGTGGGCGCGGCGGCCAGCTGGGCGGTGCGCAGCAGCTCGGTGACCAGGATGGTCGAGGCCAGCGAGGTGTCCTTGACCAGCGAGATCAGCGTGTTCGACAGCGGGGGCACCGCGATCCGGGCGGCCTGCGGGAACACGATGTGCCAGAGCGTCTGGACATAGGTCATGCCCAGCGATTGCGCGGCCTCCCACTGCCCGTGCGCCACGCTCATGATCGACGAGCGCACCACCTCGGCGGCGTACCCGCCGACATTGAGGCTGAACGCGATCACCGCCGCCGGGAACGGATCGATGACGATCCCGAACTGCGGCAGCGCGTAGAACACGATGAACAGCTGCACCAGCAGCGGGGTGCCGCGGATGATCGAGATATAGAAGCGGGCGGGCACCGACAGCATCCGCCGCGTCGACATCCTGGCCAGCGCGACACCCACCGCGATGGCCAGGCCGATGACGAAGCTGACGGCCGTGAGCGGCAACGTCATCGTCACCGTGGCCTTCAGCATCGGCACCAGGTTGTGCCGGATCAGCTCCCAGGTAGCCGGATCCATCCGCTATTTGCTGACGTCGGTGCCGAAGTACTTCTCCGACAGCCGGGCCAGCGTGCCGTCGGCACGCAGTTCGGCGAGGGCCTTGTCGACGTCGGCGATCAGCGCGGTGTCGCCGGAGCGGGCGGCGAAGGCCTGCTTGCTGGTCTCGCCGGTCTGGGCCGCGATCTTGATGCCGGTGTCACCGGTCTTCTTCGTGTACTCGCCCACGGCGAGTGTGTCGTTGACGGTGGCGTCGACCCGACCGGCCTTGAGCAGCTGCACCGCCTGCACGAACCCTTCCACCGCTTCGACTTTCGCACCGGCGCCGGCGGCGACCTTGCTCCAGTTGCTGGTGGCCGACTGCGCGGTGGTCTTGCCCGCCAGGCTCGCCAGCGAGGTGATGGTGGCGTTGTCGGATTTGGTGACGATCACGCCCTCGGAGGTCGTGTACGGCTGCGACAGCGCGTACTTGGCCGTGCGCTCGGGGTTCACGGTGACCTGGTTGGCGACCAGATCGAAGCGCTCGGACTCGAGCCCGGCGAAGATCGAGTCCCACGGGGTCTGCACGAATTCCACCTGCTTGCCGAGCTTCTCGCCGACCGCGCGGGCAACCTCGACGTCGTAGCCGGTGAGCGTGCCGCCCTCCTGGTAGCTGAACGGCGCGTAGGTGCCCTCGGTGCCGATCTTCAGCACGTTCGGGTCGGACGCGGACGAGCAGGCCGACAGGCTCGTCGCGGCGACGACAGCGAGTACGGCGGCGGCAATGAATTTGCGCACGGACATCCCTTTCTCCGCTGCGCGTAGCGGGCACGCGCAGGCCAAGCGACGATACGGCGCCGCCACAGACCGACACAGAGTATCGCTCACCGTGATCGGAATACCGGTGGGAAAACGCGAAACGGGCACTCCGCGTGAGCAGAGCACCCGTCTACCTCCCCGGTGTGGGCATGGAATCAGTCGCGCAGTGGACGACCCTGTGGGTCGGGCACCTTGCCGGTGAGCATCATGATGCCGTCGATCAGCGGCCAGATGGCGCCGAGGCCACAGGTCAGCCAGGTGACCGCGATCTGGGCGATGCCGAGACCGGTGTAGCCGAGGTAGAAACGGCCGACACCGAAGCTGCCGAGGAAGATCTGCAGCAGACCGGCCATCAGCTTCTGCTTGTCCGACAACGGCACGCCGTACATGTCCCGGCCCCAGGGCGCCTCCGGGTCGTTCGGGTTGTAGCCCTGCGGCATCGCACCGTACTGCGGCTGGCCGTAACCCGGCTGCGGCTGGCCGTAACCCGGCTGCGGCTGCTGCGCGTACGGATCGGCGGGCTGGCCGTACTGCGGCTGCGGCGCACCGTACTGTGGCTGGCCGTAGCCGGGCTGCTGCGGCTGCTGGGCGTACGGATCGGAGGGCTGACCGTAGGCAGGCTGACCGTATTGCGGCTGCGAGCCGCCGTCCTGCGGCTTGCTCAGGTCAGGTCCGTACTGGGGATTGGGGTTATAGGGATCGGTCACTCATGTCCTCCTCATTCGTGCGGGTACCCGTCGTGGCCCCCGGCCCGTGGCGATCGGCCGAACGGCGGTGCGCGCGCGACGATCACGGCCATTGTGGCCGGTACTGCCCACTGTTGTCTTGTCGGGTACCACCCGATCGGCCCTCGCCACACATTCGAAATATCGCGGCGGGCGCCCGCAATGTTGCCGGACGCCCGTCGGTTCGACGAAAACCGTGGTGGATCAGGACTTCTTCGCACCTGATTTCGACGGCTCCCCGTCGGCGCCGGTCGCGGACTCGGAGTCCTCACCGGACACGTCCGCGACGTCCTTCGCGTCGGTGACGTCCTTCGCGTCGGTGACGTCCTTCGCGTCGGTGACGTCCTTCGCGTCGGTGACGTCCTTCGCGTCCTCGTCGGCGGGAGTGGTCACACCGTCCACATCTGCCGAATCATTTTCCACCGCAGGGGAATCTGCCTTCTTCGTGACGTCGACCGTCGTGGTCGCGGAGTCCGTCGCCGCACCGGCGCCGGCCGCACCGGCGGCCCGCAACGCGGAGAACTGCCACGGCCACGGACGCGGCTCACCGTCCGGCTGCAACTGCGCGGGCGTCTCGCGGCCCTTGGTCGCCAACGCGAAATAGGCCATGGCGCCGAGGAAGACGAGTGCGGAGGTGAACGAGTTGATCCTGATGCCGAGAATGTGAGTGGCTTCGTCGCTGCGCAACAGTTCGACGAAGAACCGGCCGAAGCTGTAGCCCGCGACATAGAGCGCGAACAGGCGGCCGTGACCGATCTTGTAGCGCTTGTCGAGCAGCACCAGCCCGATAACGACGAGCACGTTCCAGACGAGCTCGTAGAGGAACGTCGGCTGCACGACCTCGAGCACTCGCCCGGTCGACACCCCGTTCATCATGTCGCGCGCGCCGGTCGCCGGGTCGAACCGTTCGTAGATCTCCAGACCCCACGGGACCTCGGTGGCGCGCCCGTAGAGTTCCTGGTTGAAGTAGTTGCCGAGCCGGCCGATCGCCTGGGCGAGCAGCACCGCGGGCGCGACCGCGTCGCCGAGCGCGGGCAGCGGGATCTTGTACATCCGGCAGCCGATCCAGGCGCCGATGGCACCGAAGAACACCGCACCCCAGATGCCGAGGCCGCCCTGCCAGATATAGAGCGCCTCGACGGGGTGCTTGCCCTCGCCGAAGTACTTCTGCCAGTCGGTGGCGACGTGGTAGATACGGCCGCCGACCAGGCCGAACGGCACCGCGAACATCGCGACATCGAGGACGGCGCCCGGCTGACCACCGCGCTCGCGCCACCGGCGTTCGCCCCACCAGATGGCGACGACGATGCCGAGAATGATGAACAGTGCGTACGCCCGCAGCGGGAAGGGTCCGAGGTGCCAGACCCCCTGAGGCGGACTCGGAATATAGGCCAGGACTGAGTTCACGGCCTCAGCATATTGGCGCGCTGGCGCGCGCGTGTCCGCGGCCCCAAGGGGCCGCCGGTTAGCGCTCGAGACTCGCGCCTGCGGCGCATGCGCTGTCGAGCGCTAACCGGCGACCCGGCCGCGGACCGGCCACTTCGTGGCCGCCGCTCCCCAGGGGTCGCGGGTGCGGGGCTGGCAATGCGGTCAGGAGCGAACGGTCGCCGAGCGCACACCTTCAGCCAGTTCAGCGGTCAGTGCGCGGACCGCGTCGAGGCCCTCCGGCACGGCCGAGACCAGCGCCGATCCGACGATGACACCGTCGGCATAGGCGGCGATCTCGGCGGCCTGCGCGCCCGAGCGCACGCCGAGGCCGACGCCGATCGGGATGTCGGAGTGCGCGCGGACCCGTGCGCACAGCGCGGGCGCGGCCGAGGAGACCGCGTCGCGGGCACCGGTCACACCCATGGTCGAGGCCGCGTAGATGAAGCCGCGCGAGGCCTCGAGGGTCTTGACCAGACGCTCCTCGGTCGAGGACGGTGCGATCAGGAAGATGCGATCCAGGTTGTGGGTGGCCGAGGCGATGAACCAGTCGTCGGCCTCGTCGGGGATCAGGTTCGGCGTGATGATTCCGGCGCCACCGGCCGAGGCCAGGTCGCGGGCGAAGGTGTCGACACCGTATTGGAGCACCGGGTTCCAGTAGCTCATCACCACGGCCTGACCACCGGCGTCGGTGATCGCCTCGACGACGGAGAACACGTCGCGCACGCGCACCCCACCGCGCAGCGCCTGCTCGGCGGCGGCCTGGATGACCGGGCCGTCCATCACGGGATCGGAGTAGGCGACGCCCACTTCCACGATGTCGCAACCGGATTCGACCAGTGCGCGGCAGGCGGCGATGGATCCGGCCAGGTCGGGATAGCCCGCGGGCAGGTAGCCGATCAGGGCGGCCCGACCTTCGCTACGCGCCGCGGCGAAGGTGTTCGCGAGACGGGACTGCTGACTCACTGCTTGTTCTCCTCGGCGGCGTCGTCATCGAACAGACCGAACCAGCGGCCCGCGGTGTCCATGTCCTTGTCACCACGACCCGACAGGTTGACCAGGATGACCGCGCCCTCGCCGAGCTCGGAGCCCAGCTTCAGCGCGCCGGCCACGGCGTGCGCGGACTCGATCGCCGGGATGATGCCCTCGGTGCGCGAGAGCAGCAGCAGCGCGTCCATCGCCTCGGTGTCGGTGATCGGCCGGTATTCGGCGCGACCGGTGTCCTTGAGGTAGGCGTGTTCGGGGCCGACGCCCGGGTAGTCGAGACCGGCCGAGATCGAATGCGATTCGATGGTCTGGCCGTCCTCGTCCTGCAGCAGGTACGAGTAGGCGCCCTGGAAGGCGCCGGGCGTGCCACCGGTGAAGGTGGCCGCATGGCGTCCGGTTTCGACGCCGTCACCGGCCGCCTCGAAACCGACCAGGCGTACGCCCGCGTCGGGAATGAAGGCGTGGAAGATGCCGATGGCGTTGGAACCACCGCCGACACAGGCCACGACGGCATCGGGCAGCTTGCCCGCCTGCTCCGGGAGCTGGATCTGCTCGCGCGCTTCCAGGCCGATCACGCGCTGGAAATCACGCACCAACAGCGGGAACGGGTGCGGACCTGCGGCGGTTCCGAAGCAGTAGAACGTGTCGTCGGCGTTGGTGACCCAGTCGCGCAATGCCTCGTTGATCGCGTCCTTGAGGGTCTGCGAACCCGAAGTCACCGCAATCACCTCGGCGCCGAGCAGCCGCATGCGGGCCACGTTGAGCGCCTGGCGGGCCGTGTCGACCGCGCCCATATAGATCACACAGCCGATGCCGAGCAGCGCGCACGCGGTGGCGGTGGCGACGCCGTGCTGGCCCGCGCCGGTCTCGGCGATGACGCGGGTCTTGCCCATCCGCTTGGCGAGCAGGGCCTGGCCGAGCACATTGTTGATCTTGTGCGAGCCGGTGTGGTTGAGGTCCTCACGCTTGAGGAAGATCCGCGCGCCACCGGCGTGCGCGGCCAGCCGGGTGCATTCGAACACCGGCGAAGGGCGGCCGGTGTAGTCACGCTGCAACCGGTCGAGCTCGTCGAGGAAGGTGCGATCGGTGCGGATCTTGTCGTACTCGGCGGTGACCTCTTCGATCACGGCCATCAGCGCCTCGGGGACGTGGCGCCCGCCGTAGATGCCGAAGTGGCCGCCCGCGTCGGGCTCGTAGTCGGAGTGCTGCGCGACGCCGGCGCTCGCCGGGGGAAGCACCGTCACCGAATGCTCCGCCGAGCGGGCTTCGGGCAGGACGGGTGCGTACCGGCGGTGACCAGCTCGGACACGGCCGAACGCGGGTTACCGCTGGTCACCAGGCCCTCGCCGACGAGCACGGCGTCGGCGCCCGCGCCGGCGTAGGCCAGCAGGTCGGCGGTGCCGCGGATGCCGGACTCGGCCACCCGAATGACCTCCGACGGCAGGCCGGGCGCGATCCGCGCGAACACATCGCGGTCGACTTCGAGGGTCTTGAGGTTGCGCGCGTTGATGCCGATCACCGTGGCACCGGCCTCGAGGGCGCGGTCGGCTTCTTCCTCGGTGTGCACCTCGACCAGGGCGGTCATGCCGAGGGATTCGGTGCGGTCGATCAGCGAGGCGAGCACGTCCTGCTCGAGCGCGGCCACGATCAGCAGGATCACGTCGGCGCCGTGGGCACGGGCCTCGTGGATCTGGTACGGGCCGACGACGAAGTCCTTGCGCAGCACCGGGATGTTCACGGCCGCGCGTACGGCGTCGAGATCGTCGAGCGATCCGCCGAAGCGCCGACCCTCGGTGAGCACGCTGATGATGCGCGCGCCACCGTCTTCGTAGGCCTTGGCCAGCACGGCGGGATCGGGGATGTCGGCCAGCGCGCCCTTGGAGGGGCTGGCGCGCTTCACCTCGGCGATGACACCGATTCCGTCCTCGTGCAGCGCGGCATATGCGTCCAGCGGTCCCTTGACCGCGGCGGCAGCAGCTTTGATCGCTTGAAAATCGAGGAGGGCTTCGCGAGCGGCAACATCCGCCCGGACCCCGTCGAGAATCGAGTCGAGTACCGTCATCTGGCTCGAATCCTTTCTGGGAAGACGCACTTCTCGCCCGAGAGTCCCCTCAGGCGCTGTCTCACCGATGCTGGTAAAGAATAAATGCCCGCCGCGCGTGTCACTGCGGCGGGGGTGCTGCCGGTCACTTGTTCTCCCCGGCCGGACCGTGGTCGGCGCCGGGGGTATCGGAGGTGTCGGTCGGGTCGGTACCCGCGTCGAGCGCGTCCCACAGCACCCGGTCCGACAGTGGCGCCGCGGTTCCGGTCTCCGCGTTCTGTTTGCTCACCGCGGCGCTGGCGTCGGCACGTCGGAACACCGGGTTGTCGTACTTGCCGGAGAGTTCGGCGCGTTCGCCGGTGCGGCGGGTGAGCAGGATGCCCGCGGCCAGTGCCAGGATCGCGGCGAGGATCGACAGGATCGCCGGACCCAGGTGCGCGTCGGCGCCGCTGACGACCGCGCGCACCGGCAATTCGGCCAGGGTGCCCGCACGGTCGGCGGTATTGCCCGCCCCGGCCGCCAGCGCGAAGCCCGGTACCGCCGCCGCCGCCGCGATCACCGAGATCACCACCCCGAGCAGCTGACGCAGCACACCCTTGACCGCGAACACCGCCGCGATCGAGGCGACCAGGACCAGGGCGAGTGGGGTGAGCGCGCCGAACCACACGCCACCGTTGAGGTCATCGGTGCGCGGTTCGGTGAGCCCGTCGGCGGAGTGCACCGTCACCCACGTCATCCGCGAGGCAGCCCACAACCCCGCCGCGGCCAGCGCCAGCAGCACGACCGGAACGATCGGCTTGGCTGCCCGAGCGGGCGTCCCAGCCGTGGCCCCGGTGGAGTCCGTGACCGCCGCATCCGGCCCGTCGACGTCCGCCGGAGGGGTGTCGTCTGCTCCGGGCGTGGCCGTCATAAGTCCCCGCCTTCGTAGGTGCGCAGGGTCTGCGCGGCCGCGATCGCCTTGAGCACCGCCATGGCCTTGTTGCGGGCCTCGGTGTCCTCGTACACGGGATCGGAGTCGGCGACCACGCCCGCGCCCGCCTGCACATAGGCGATGCCGTCCTTGAGCAGGGCGGTGCGGATGGCGATGGCCGTGTCGGCGTCACCGGCGAAGTCGAGGTAGCCGACCACGCCGCCGTAGACGCCACGCCGGGTCGGTTCCAGTTCCTCGATCAGTTCCATCGCCCGCACCTTCGGCGCACCGGACAGCGTGCCGGCCGGGAAGCAGGCCCGCACCGCGTCGAGCGCGACCTTGCCCTCGGCGAGTAGCCCGGACACCGTCGAGACCAGGTGCATCACGTGGCTGTACCGCTCGACGTGGCGGTACTGGGTGACCTTCACCGTGCCGGGACGACAGACCCGGCCAAGGTCGTTGCGACCGAGGTCGACGAGCATCAGGTGCTCGGCGTTCTCCTTCTCGTCGGCGAGGAGGTCCTTCTCGAGCAGGATGTCGTCCTCGGCGCTGTCGCCGCGCCAGCGGGTGCCCGCGATCGGATGTGTCGTCGCCACACCGTCTTTCACGGTGACCAGCGATTCAGGACTCGAGCCGACGATGGAGAACGCGGTGCCACCCGCGCCGTCGGGGATGTGCATCAGGTACATGTACGGGCTCGGGTTCGAGGCCCGCAGCATCCGGTAGACCGCGAGCGGGGAACCGGTGTAGTCCATTTCGAAGCGCTGCGAGAGCACCACCTGGAACGCCTCGCCCGCCTCGATCTCCTTGATCAGACGGTGCACGCCCGCACCGAATTCCTCGGTGGTGCGCCTGCGCAGGAACTGCGGTTCCGGCCGGTCGAAGACCGACACCGTCGAGGTCGCGGGGGCGGCCAGCGCGGCCGTCATCTTGTCGAGCCGGGCGACGGCGTCGTCGTAGGCGTCGTCGACCCGGGAGTCGGTGCCGTCCCAGTTCACCGCGTTGGCGATGAGGGTGATCGCGCCCTCGTGGTGGTCGAACGCGGCCAGGTCGGTGGCCAGCATCAGCACCAGCTCGGGCAGTCGCAGATCGTCGGCGGCCAGCTCGGGCAGCCGTTCGATCCGGCGCACCGCGTCGTAGCCGAGATAACCGACCATGCCACCGGTGAGCGGCGGCAGACCGGGCAGCCGTTCGGTGCGCAGCAGTTCGAGGGTCTCGTGCAGCACGCGCAGCGGGTCACCACCGGTGGGGGCGTCGGCGGGCACCGTGCCGAGCCAGGTGGCTTCACCGTCGACGACGGTCAGTGCCGACGGGCTGCCCGCGCCGATGAACGACCAGCGCGACCACGAGCGCCCGTTCTCCGCGGATTCGAACAGGAAGGTGCCCGGCCGGTCGCCTGCCAGTTTGGAATAGGCCGAGAGCGGAGTTTCGGAGTCCGCCAGCACTTTTCGGGTCACCGGGACGACCCGGTGCTCGGCGGCGAGCAGCCGGAACTGTTCGCGGGTCGTGGTGGTTGGTGTCGACGCGCCCTGCATGAGCCCATCATCCCAGGCGTGCCGCCGCCTGCGCGCGCGGACCCGACCCCGCGCCGAATCGGGCGGTGACCGGCATCACTACACTCGCGCGGGTTCCACGTCGCATGCGGTAATCCCCTTTCCGAGAGGAGCAATGTTGTACCCCTCGCACCAGGGCGCACAGGACAGCCGGCTGGCTGTCCCGTCGCAGCAGCACTACGGTCCCGGCCAGCAGGCGGTGACAGCGAGCGCGATCAATTCGTTCGTCACCTACGCCAAGGCCATCCAGGACCTCGACAAGAAGAACTTCCCCGACGAGTACGCCGGGCACAGCGACCGCATCCGCGAGCTAGAGCCACTGCTGCGCGCGCACGGCATCCTCGACGTGATGCAGATCCGCAATCCCGACGTCGCGGCGCTGCTCGGGCAGTAGGCCATGAGGATCCCCGCTCGTGTACGCGAACGGGGATCTTCCTTACTTCGCTGCCGGTCGTTACTGTCTGGGCATGCAGCCAGGCCAGCGCGCTCCGCAGTTCGAGCTCCCCGATCAGTCCGCCCAGCTCCGCTCGCTCGACGGCTTGCTCGCCGACGGCCCGCTGGTGCTGTTCTTCTACCCCGCCGCCAATACCCCGGTGTGCACCGCCGAGGCCTGCCACTTCCGCGATCTGAGTGGTGAATTCACCGCGCTGGGCGCCTCGTGCGTCGGCATCAGCACCGACAGCACCGAGGTGCAGGCCGGCTTCGCCACCAAGCAGCGCCTGGACTATCCCGTGTTGTCCGACAGCGACGGCGCGGTGGCCGCCGAATTCGGCGTGAAGCGTGGACTTCTCGGCAAACTCGCCCCGGTCAAGCGCCACACCTTCGTGATCGACACCGACCGCACGATCCTGAAGATCATCACCGGTGAGCTGCGCGCGGCCGTGCATGCCGACGAAGCACTGGCCTTCCTGCGCGAACGCAGCACCACCCCGGAGTAGTACCGATCGAAGAATCGCCGGGCGCCGGGTCGCCGCCCGGCGGCCCCGACGCACTTACGCTGGGCAGATGACAACCGGCGAGGTGCAGTCGAGCGGTCAGAAATCCACCGCCGTCCGATGGCGTAACCGGGCGATCATGGCGCTCGCCACGGTGGTGGTACTGGTGATCGCCTACTTCATTCTGTCCTCGTTCATCCCCCGATGGTGGGCACAGCGGCTGGCCAACGTCGTGCACGGCAGTTTCAGCTCGGGCATCTGGTGGGGTCTGGTGTACGGGTTCCTGTTCACGCTGCTGCCCTTGCTGCTGCTGGTATCGGCGGTGCGGGTGTGGAAGCGCAAGGGCGGCAAGTTCATCGCGGGCGCGGCGGTGATCATCGCGCTGGCTTGCTCGCTGCCCAATCTGATGACGTTGACGATCGTGCTCGGTGGCAACAATGCCGCACACGCCGGTCAACGCATTCTCGACGTCGACGCGCCTGCGTTCCGCGGCGCCTGCCTGGTCGGCGCCATCATCGCGGCGGTGGTTTTCGCGCTGGTGCTCGCACTGATGGGCAAGCGTGGACTGAACCGTCACCAGGCCGCCAAGGCCGCGGCACGCCCGCCCGAGCCCACCATGCCGCCGATGACCGGCGACCGGTAGCCGTTATCCGCGACCTCGCGGTGATGTGAGTGACCTCACGACCACCACCAACTCGCGGACGCCACAGCGACGTCGTGGCAAACTCTCTCTCGTGCGCGCCCCACTCCACCATGCCCGCCGTCCGACCGCGAGGCAGTTCCGGCGATGACCCAGTGGCTCGACCCCGTCGAACGGCGCGCATGGCAGGCGATCGTCGCGCTCATGACCCGGATCCCCGGCGCGTTGGACACCCGGCTGCAACGCGAGTCCGGGCTCACCCATTTCGAGTTCCAGGTGCTCAGCCTGCTCTCGGAAGAGGCGGGCCACCGCCTGCAACTGAGTGATCTCGCCCACAAGGCAAATGCGTCGCTATCGCGACTGTCACATGTGGTGTCGAAGCTCGAACGTCTCGGCTGGGCGCGACGCGACACCACCGCGGGCAGACGCGGGGTGTACGCGGTACTCACCGACGCGGGTTTCGAGAAGGTGATCGAAGCCGCCCCCGGCTATGTGGATGCCGTACGCAGGCTCGTCCTGGACGGTCTCACCGATCAGCAGACCGCGCAGCTCGCGGTGCTCGGGGAAACGCTGTCCGACCGGCTGAATCGGATCCTCGTCGAAGACGGCGACTAGTCCGCGGCGAGCAGCACGTCGGCGTCGAAGCAGGTGTGGGTGCCGGTGTGGCAGGCCGCGCCTTCCTGATCGACGATCAGCAGCAGCGTGTCGCCGTCGCAATCCAGGCGCACCTCGTGCACGTACTGCGTGTGCCCGGAGGTCTCGCCCTTGACCCAGTACTGCTGACGCGAGCGCGAATAGTAGGTCGCCTGACGGGTTTCCAGCGTTCGGGCCAGCGCCTCATCGTCCATCCACGCCATCATCAGCACGTCCCCGGTCGCCTTTTCCTGCGCGACCGCGGCGATCAATCCGTCCTCGGTGCGCTTGAGGCGGGCGGCGATGGCGGGGTCCAGGCTCATGCCTCGTTTATAACAGCAGCCAGTTCGATGGCCACCAGCAGTTCGACGAGGTCGTTCACGCTGCGCACATTTCGGCCGGTGAGCTCCTGGATCCGGCCCAGCCGATACTTGGCCGTATTGAGGTGGATGTGCAGGGCGTCGGCGGCTTCGCGCAGATTCATGTCGGCGGCGGCGAACGCGCGGATCGTCTCGGCCAACGTCCCGCCACGAACACGGTCCTCGGCCAGTGCGCTGCCGATGCGCGGATCGACCAGCTGACGGGTGGTGTCATCGGCCCGCAAGAGCAGGTACTTGAACGGGGTGAGCTGCGGTAACGCGAGCACCCCACCCCCTTCGGGCAGGAGCGCGAGCGCGGCCTGCGCCTGCCGGTGGGCACGCGGAATCTGGGCGACCTCGGTCACCGCGGTGCTCACCCCGATGGCGAGCGTGATGCCCTCGGCACCCAGTTCGTCCTGCATCGCGCGCAGCCGTTCGCACAGTCCGTCGGCCGCGCCCGCGCTCGCGAGCGCGGGCACCGCGACGATCTCGGAGCCGCGCACCGCCGACAGCGTCCGCAATCCGTTGACCGTGCACCGCGCCATCGCCGCGGACACCAATTGCCTTGCCTGAACCAGGCTTTCGGACGAGTCCTCGCTACGCTCCGCTCGATCGAGCACCACCGCGGTGACCACGACCACCGGCACGGTGCGTTCGGCCCCGATGCCGTGCGCGGTGGCCACCGACAGGTGCGGACCGCTCGCGGGCAGCGTGCCGTCGAGCAGCGCGTCCATCAGGGCCTGCGAGTCCCGCCCGGATTCATCGGCCACGTACTGCTGGAATTCCAGATACGCGTCGGTGGCCTGGGTACTGATCAGATCGGTGTAGCGAGCCAGCGGCCCCGCCAACGACAGCACCGCCGCCTTCCCGGCCTCGGAATCGCCCGCGTGCGCGAGCAGTGTTTTCCAGATGGCGCGCTGGCCGAGCCGGAACGCGGCGATGTAGTCGACCAGCGGCAAGCCGGTGCGGGCCCGCCGCGCCGCCGCCTGCCGGGCGTAGGCGACATCGGCCGGGCAGACGCGGCGGTGCTCGAGCAGCGCACCGAGTCCGGTGCGGCTCAGCCGGGCGAGCTGATCGTGCACATCGTCGAGAACACCGGGGTCCGCGGTGGCGTAGCCGGGCAGCTGGGCGCGGATCTTGGCCATCACGTCGTCGGCGATCTCGTCGGCGTGGTCGTAGGCGCAGCTCGCGATCCGCTGACGCTCGGCCTGGACCTGATCGGATTCGGTCGAAACGGCTAAACGTGATCCAGCTGACATGTTCGGGGAGTGTGCATGGGGCGGAGCACAGTGTCAACCACGTCACACTGTCCGCAGCGGACGAGCACCGGGCGAGTTCTTGGTCCGCAACGTCCGATGTGGGCTCCGACCTGCGGTCTTAGTGTTCGTCGCATGCTCGAGATAACCAACCTGACGGTGCGCTTCGGCGGCATCACCGCTCTGCAGGACGTCGGGTTCACGGTCGCTCCCGGCGAGATGGTCGGTCTGATCGGACCCAACGGCGCAGGCAAGACCACCCTGTTCAACTGCATGACGCGGCGCAACCGGCTCACGTCGGGCTCCATGCGTTACCTCGACACCGACCTGTCGACGGTGCGGCCCGACGCCCTGGCCGGGCTCGGCATCGCCCGCACCTTCCAGAACCTCGGCCTGTTCCCCCGTCTCTCGGTGCGCGAGAACGTCCTCGTCGGCGCGCATCACCGGGCATGCGCGGGCTTCGTCTCAGCCGGACTGCGGTTGCCGAAGGTGCGCAAGGAGGAAAAGCTGCTGCGCGCCGAAGCCGACGAGCTGCTCGAACGCCTCGACTTGACCGCGGTCGCCGACCACCCGGCCGCCGGCCTGCCCTTCGGCACCCTCAAACGCATCGAACTCGCCCGAGCGCTGGCGGTGCGGCCGCGACTGCTGCTGCTCGACGAACCGGTGAACGGCCTGAGCCACGGGGAAGTGGACGAATTCGCCGAGCGGCTGCGCGCCCTGCAGGCCGACCTCGCACTGACCGTGATCGTCGTCGAACACCACATGGGTTTCGTGATGGGCACCTGCGATCGGGTGATCTGCCTCGAGTTCGGCCAGGTGATCGCCGAGGGCAAACCCGAAGCGGTACAGCAGGATCCGGCCGTCATCCGCGCCTACTTGGGAGCTTCGGCATGAGCGAGCACTGGCCGACGGCAGGCACGAGCGATTTCTTGACGATCACCGACCTGCATGCCGGGTACGGTGCGGCGAAAGTCCTTCATGGCGTGAGCTTTTCGGTCGAGCGGGGCACCGTGTGCGCGATCCTCGGCCCCAACGGCGCGGGCAAGACCACCCTGCTGCGCGCCCTGTGCGGGATGATCAAGGTTCGCGGCAGTCTGCTCCTCGACGGTGACGAAGTATCCGGTCGCGCACCGGAATCGATGGCGCGCCTCGGTGTCGCCCATGTTCCGGAGGGACGCGGCACCTTCGCCCCACTCACCGTCGAAGAAAACCTGCGCCTGGGCGCCTATCCCCGCCGTGACCGCGCCGCCGTCGACACCGACCTGCGCCGCGTCTACGACTACTTCCCGATCCTGCGCGACAAGCAGCGCGACGCCGCGGGCGGCCTGTCCGGCGGCCAGCAGCAGATGCTCGCCATCGGCCGGGCCCTGATGCTCCGGCCACGCCTGCTGCTGCTCGACGAACCCTCGCTCGGCCTCTCACCGCTGGTCACCCAGGAGTTGTTCGGGATCGTCGCCACCATCAACGAAGAGGAACGCACCACGGTGATCGTCGTCGAACAAAACGCCCACCTCGCGCTCGAGGTCGCCCAGCAGGCGCACGTCCTGGAAACCGGGCGCATCGTCTTGTCGGGCACCGCAGAGCAGATCAGGGCCGATGAGCAGGTCACCCGCTCCTACCTGGGATATCGGGTGCGGCCGTGATCGAATTCCTGCAGCAGCTCGTCGAGGGACTGTCCGCGGGCGCCATCTACGCGGGCCTCGCGCTGGCCCTGGTGCTCATCTACCGATTCACCGGGATCGTCAACTTCGCCCAGGGCGAGCTGGCCATGTTCTCGGCGTTTCTGGCCTGGCAGCTGAGCCAGCTCATGCCGTTCTGGGCGGCACTGCCGCTCACCCTTGTCCTCTCCTTCGCCGGCGGCATGCTGATCGAACGAGTGGTGATCCGTCCGGTCGAGGGCGCACCCGAGATCACCCTGGTGATCGTCACCGTCGGACTCTTTTTCACCATCAACGCCACCGCGGGCTGGATCTGGTCGTATCAGACCAAGTCGTTCCCGAATCCCTTTCCCGAGGGGGCTTTACGTGGTGGCGGCCTGAGTGTCGGCTACGGCAGTCTCGGCATTCTGCTCGTCGTCGCCGTGGTCATGACGCTGCTGTATCTGCTGTTCCGCTACACCAGGATCGGGCTCGCGATGCGGGCGGTGGCGTGTAACCCACAGTCGGCCAAGCTCGTCGGCATCCGGGTCGGCACAGTGCTCGCGCTCGGCTGGGGTCTGGCCGCGCTGGTCGGGTCGGTCTCGGGCGTGCTGTCGGCGCCGCTGCTGTTCCTCGAACCGAACATGATGGGCGGGGTCCTCATCTACGCCTTCGCGGCGGCGACGCTGGGCGGGTTCGACTCCCCCGGCGGCGCGGTGGCAGGCGGTCTGATCGTCGGCGTCGCCGAAACCCTCACCGGCGCTTACGTCGACGCGATCGGCACCGAACTCAAGATCGGTGTGCCGCTGGTGATCATCCTGGGCGTGCTGTTGCTGCGCCCCCAAGGTCTGTTCGGACACGCGGCGGTGGAACGAGTATGAGCGAAGTGAACATTGCGACACGGCCTTCGGCCACACCAGTCGCGAAACCGATACTGCACCGGCTGAATACGCTGCGCTGGCCGATCGTCGCGACGGCCGCGCTTGTCCTGCTGGCCTGCGTCGCACCTTTCCAGTTGGTGCCCTTCCGCACTTTCCAACTGGCCATGGCGATGATCTACGCGGTCACCCTGCTCGGGCTGAACCTGCTGGTCGGCCACACCGGCCAGATCTCGCTCGGCCACGGCGCCTTCTTCGCCATCGGCGCCTACACCGCCGCGATCGCGATGGAGCACTGGGACACACCGTATTTCGCGACCATCCCGATCGCCGCGGCCGTCACCTTCGTCCTCGGCTTCGCCCTCGGTGTCCCGGCGCTGCGGCTGCGCGGGCTGTATCTGGCACTGGTCACCCTGGCCATCGCGATCTTCCTGGTGCCGCTGCTCAAGCGGTTCGACGGAATCACCGGCGGTTCCATGGGACTCACCGTCACCAAGCCCGTCGCGCCGGCGTGGACCGGGCTGGCCGAGGACCAGTGGCTGTACTTCCTGGCGCTGGCCACCACCGTGGTGAGCTTCGTCCTGGTCGCCGGGATGCTGCGCTCCCGGGTCGGGCGCGCGCTGCACGCGGTGCGCGACAACGAGATCGCCGCCGAGGTGCTCGGGGTGAATCTGGCGCACTACAAAACACTCGCCTTCGCCTGGAGCGCGCTGCTGGCAGGCATCGCGGGCTGTGTCTACACCTGGGTGATCGCGTTCGTCTCACCCGATTCCTTCGCGCTGACGCTGTCGATCACGCTGCTGGCCGGGCTGGTCGTCGGTGGGCTCGGCACCACCTGGGGCCCCCTGCTGGGCGGACTGTTCGTGATGTTCGTGCCCAGTTTCGCCCAGGACGTGAATCAAGCCGCACCCGGCGTCATCTTCGGACTGCTGATCATCGCGGTCATGTACCTCGCGCCGAAGGGTTTGGCCGGCCTGGCCACCCAGTGGACGCAATGGCTCGGACATCGTGTCCGGAAAGGGAAAACTCATGCGCACTAGGGCAATCCGCTCCATCGGTGTGACGGCCGCGCTACTCGCGACCCTCACCGCGTGTGGTGGTCGTGGCGAGGAGACCGGCTCCGTCGGTCAAGGCGACTGCAAGGGTCAGCAGACGATCGGTATCACCGACAGCACCATCAAACTCGGCGGGGCGTACCCGCTGTCGGGTCCGGCCTCGGCCTACGGCGAGGTACCCAAGGGCGCCAAGGCCTACTTCGACTACATCAACGCCGAGCAGGGTGGCATCGACGGACGCACAGTCGAGTATGTAGTACGCGACGACGGTTACCAGCCGCCGAAGACAGTCGAAGAGACCCGTCGCCTGGTCGAACAGGACCAGGTGTTCGCGGTCTTCCAAACCCTCGGCACGGCGACCTCTTCGGCGGTCACCGACTATCTCAACCAGCGCAAGGTGCCCCAGGTCTTCGTCGCCACCGGGGCGAACAAATTCGGTTCCAGCACCGAGAACCAGTGGACCATCGGCTGGCAGCCCAGCTACCGCACCGAGGGTCTGGCGTACGCGCAGTACGTGAAGGCGCAGCGGCCGAACGCGACCGTGGCGGTGCTCTACCAGAACGACGACTTCGGCAAGGACCTGCTCGCGGCGTTCACCGAGGGCGTCGCGGGCAGCGGGGTGAAGGTGATCGCCGAGCAGAGCTTCGAGGTCACCGACCCCACCGTCGACGCCCAGGTCCGCAACCTGGCCAATGCCAAAGCCGATGTGCTGCTGAACTTCTCGACGCCGAAGTTCGCCTCGCAGGCGCTGGCCGCCGATGTCCGCAATACCGACTGGAATCCGTTGCACATGCTCGCCGTGGTCTCCAACACCATGGCGACCCTGCGCCCGGTCGGGCTGGCCAACGTCCAGGGCACGGTGACCGCGGCGTTCCTCAAGGAACCCGCCGACCCGCGCTGGGCCACCGACGCGGGCATGCAGACATACAAGGCCAAGATGGCGCAGTACGCACCCGGCGCCGACCCGACGAACCAGCACGCCATGGCCGGCTGGACGATGGCAGAGAGCTTCCGCAAGACCATGGAAGCGGCGAAATGCCCGACCCGCGAGGGCCTGCGGGACGCGATGCGCTCGCTCGACAACGTCTCCACCGACCTCATGCTGCCCGGCATCGCGATGAAAACCGGTGCGGGCGACGGCTATCCACTCGAGTCCGTCGGCATCCAGACCTTCGTCGGCGAGCACTGGTCGCTGTCCGACGGCGGCCTGATCGACACCAGCGGCAAGTAGTCGCTCCCTCAACGTTGCGCAGCGCATCCCAGCGTGCGCGGCCTGTCCCAATACACCCCGATCGATGAGGTTCACCATGAAGATGTCAACCACCCTGGCCACGGCGGCCATGACCGCGCTGGCCCTGTGCGTCAGTACCGGGACCGGCAACGCCGATCCGGCACCGCAGACCGAGGTGCGCTACGAGGTGAGCAGGCAGGGTGACTCCGCGGTGCTGTCCACCGACGGCAAACTGCAGGTCGTCGATGGCCAGCTCGTGCTCACCACCGGCGCCGACACCCCGGTCGCCGCACTGCCGCTGACCTACCGCATGGACGACAAGGTGTTCCCGATCGCCGCCACCATCGACGGCGGCACCGCGACCCTGACGCCGTCGCGGGAGGGCGGCGCCCCGGTGGCCGCGGCCACGAACGTGATCACCCAGGACGTGGCGGCGCAGCAGATCGCCGAGTCCTTCACCCCGCGTGATCAAGCCGCGCTCGGCGTGCTCAGCCAGCGCCTCGGCGTGGGTAGCGCCGTGGCCGCCATCGTCGGCGCGGTGGTCGGCGGCGGTATCGGCTGCCTGGTCGGCGGTGCCGCCGGTGCGGCCATCGCCAGCCCGGTGATCGTGCTGCTCGTGCCGTGGGTCGGTGCCACCGTGGCCGGTTGTGTGCTCGGCGCGGCCACGCTCGGTGCGGCAGGAACGATGCTCGGCCTGGTCACCGTCGGTGGTCCGCTGGCGCTCTTCTCCGCCTACCAGTACTTCTCGACCATTCTCGCGCCGTGCCCGGCCGAGCTCGGTGCCTACTGCAAGGACCCCGCGGTTCCCACCCCGCCCAAGTAGTCTCCCCCGCCGTCTCGCCGGTCCGCCCGATCAACTCCTCGGGCGGGCCGGCTCGTGGCCGTTCGCGGCCGGTAAGGAATCCCCATGCGCAGAACAGTTTTCGATGCCGAGCACCGCGCCTTCCGGGCGACGATACGCGCGTTCATCGACGCGGAAGTCGTGCCGAGTTTCGGCAAGTGGTACGACGACGGACTGGTGCCGCGCGAATTCTATTACCGGCTGGGCGAACTCGGGGTGCTCGGCATGGAGGTGCCCGTCGAGCACGGGGGCTCCGGCCTCGAGTCGTTCCGGTACCGCGCGGTGCTCGCCGAGGAGATCGCCCGCGCCGCAGTGTCTTTCGGCGGCTCCAGCGCCCACGTGTCCCGCTGCCTGCCACTGATCACCGACCTGGCGACAGCCGAACAGCAGCAGCGCTGGCTGCCCGGATTCGCCACCGGCGAAACGATGTTCGCGCTCGCGGTCGCCGAACCGGGCACCGGAACGGAGCCCGCCGGCATGCGGACCACCGCGCCGATGTCGCTGGACGGCACCGAGTACCTGCTCAACGGTTCGAAGACCTTCGTCACCGGCGGTGTACACGCCGACCGCGTCATCGTGTGCGCGCGCACCGCACCCCCGAACGCCGACGACCCGACCTACGGCCTTTCCCTGCTGGTGGTCGATGCCGCCGCCCCCGGCTACCGGGTCGGTCGCGCACTCGACACCCTCGGTCGAAAGGTCTCCGACACAGCCGAACTCACCTTCACCGATGTGCGGGTGCCGGTGGCCGATCGACTCGGCGACGCCCACCGCGCCCAGTCCCATCTCGCCGCGCAGCTGCCGCGCGAACGTCTGACCATCGCCATCGGCGCCCACGCGCACGCCAAGGCCGCGGTCCGTTTCGCGTACCGCTTCACCACCGAGCGCACCGCGTTCGCGCACCCGGCGGCGAGCTTCCAGAACACCACATTCGAGCTGGCCGCCTGCCGCGCCGAGGTCGATGCCGTCGAGGCGGTCGTCGACCGTGCGCTGGCCGCCAACGACCGCGGCGACCTGACCCCCGCCGACGCCGCCTCGGCCAAACTGTTCTGCACCGAGTCGGCGGGCCGGGTGATCGACCGCTGCCTCCAATTACACGGCGGCATCGGCTATCTCGCCGACTCCCCGATCGCCCGCCTCTACGCCGACCACCGGGTCGACCGCATCATGGGCGGCACCAGCGATGTCCTTCGCACTGTCATCGCGGCCGAGATGGGGCTGTGACGGCGGGTCAGCGGGCGCGGTTCAGCTCACCGAGCAGCCGCCAGGTGCGCTGCTGGTCTTCGGGCGTGGTCAGATCAGTCTGGGAGAACACCACATCGGTGGCGCCCGCGGCGAAATAGTCGGCCACTCGCGCGGCCACTGTCTCCTCGTCGCCGATCACCACCAGTTCAGCTGCCCGCTGGGCACCCGAGAGCTCCACCACTCGCTGATACGACGGAATCGTGTCGTAGAAGGCGGTTTTCGCCGCTGCGATGCTCCGCGCCCCGGCGACGTCGGCAGTCACGACGCCGGGGACCATCACGACGACGCGGGGACGCGGCCTGCCCGCAGCCGCCGCGGCGGCGGTCAATGGCGCGACGATGTGCTCGGCCAGCGCCTCGGGGCCGACCAGGAAGGGCAACGTGCCGTCGGCCAGTTCACCGGTGGCCCGCAACGCCTGCGGCCCCATCGCCGCTACCAGCACCGGCACCGTCGGGTCGGCACCCGCGACAGCCGCGGGCATCGGACTGGCTGCGGTCACTGTCTCCCCGCGGAAGTCGACCTCACCGGTATCGAGAATCGACCGCAGCGCCGTGAGGAATTCACGCAACCGGACGGCAGGACGGTCGAACGGCCCGCCGAACGCGCGTTCGGACAGCGACCGAGCGCCGAGCCCCAACCCGAGCACGAACCGTCCGCCGCTCGCCGCCTGCGCGGTCTGCGCCTGACTCGCCACCAGCAACGGATGCCTGCCCGGCACCGGGACGACCGAAGTACCCACTTCGATCCCCGGCACCGCCCGACCGATCAACGCCGCCAACACGATCGAGTCAGTGCTGAAGGTCTGCCCCAACCAGACCGAGCTCAGCCCGACATCGGCGGCCACCCGGCCCAGGTCGACGGCCGCGTCCACGGCGTTGGCGGAGTGATCGAGGGCGAACGGGGACAACGCGATTCCGATGCTCATTCCGCTGTCAACACCGGCGACACCGGAATTCATCGCGATCGGCGCACGGTGATTCCATCGTCCGCGTACCGGCGGATCGTGGTGCGCGGACACCGAAGAGTTCGGCGTAAGGCGAATTCGGCCGAAGCCGCAGCCTGAGAGTGGGTCAGCGGACGGTGATGCCGTCCGCGCGCATCGCGTTCTTCACCTGGCCGATGGTGAGATCGCCGAAGTGGAACACGCTCGCGGCCAGTACCGCGTCGGCACCGGCGTGCACGGCGGGTGGGAAGTGTTCGACCGCGCCCGCGCCGCCGCTGGCTATCACCGGTACGCGCACCGCGGCGCGCACCGCGGTGATCATCGGCAGATCGAAACCGGCTTTGGTGCCGTCGGCGTCCATCGAGTTCAACAGGATCTCGCCCACGCCGAGTTCGGCGCCGCGGATGGCCCATTCGACGGCGTCGATGCCGGTGCCGCGCTTGCCGCCGTGGGTGGTGACCTCCCAGCCGGACGGGGTGTCGGGCTCACCGTCGGGCACGGTGCGGGCGTCGACCGAGAGCACGATGCACTGGGCACCGAAGCGCTGCGACATCTCGAACAGCACTTCGGGGCGTGCGATAGCGGCGGTGTTCACCGACACCTTGTCGGCGCCCGCGCGCAGCAGCCGGTCGACGTCGTCGACCGTGCGCACGCCGCCGCCGACGGTGAGCGGGATGAAGATCTGTTCGGCGGTGCGGGTCACCACGTCGAGCATGGTGCCGCGGTCGCCGGTGGAGGCGGTCACGTCGAGGAAGGTCAGCTCGTCGGCGCCCTGGGCGTCGTAGGTCGCGGCCAGTTCCACCGGGTCGCCCGCGTCGCGCAGGTTCTGGAAGTTGACGCCCTTGACCACCCGACCCGCGTCGACGTCCAGGCACGGGATCACGCGGACCGCCAGGGTGCTCGGCACCGTGGTGCTCGCTCGTTCGTCGGTGCGCGGTGTCATGGGGTTCACCCTCGTTCTTCTTCGCTGACGGTACAAATCATTTCCAGCAGCTCTTCGTGCACGCCCGGCGCGGCGGCCAGCACCGAGCCGGAGGTGATCGTCCACGGCGCGCCCGCGAGGTCGGTGACCACGCCACCCGCGGCGCGCACCAGCGCGACCCCGGCCGCGTTGTCCCACGGATGATGCCCGAAGACCACCGCGCCGCCGAGCACCCCGGACGCGGTGAACGCCAGGTCGATGCCGGTGGCGCCGTGCATCCGCACCCGCGAGGACAACCGGCTCAAGGCACCGAGCAGGTCGAACCGGAACTGACCGGGGATGCGGCCTGCCGAGTCGAGGTTGAAGGCGCCGAACCCGATCATCGAGTTGGCGAGTTTGCCCGGTTCCAGCGGCGGCATCGCGACACCGTCGAGGTACAGCGGCCCACCGGTCACCGCGGCGTAGCGGTGGCCGAGCGTGGGCAGCCAGGTCAGGCCGATCACCGGTTCGCCTTCGTGCACCAGCGCCAGCAGGGTGCCCGACATGGGATGGCCGGAGGAGTAGTTGAAGGTGCCGTCGATCGGATCGAGCACCCAGGCCGTGCCCGAGGTGAGCGCGGGCCCGCCGAATTCCTCACCGTGCACCGCGATGCCGGTGCGCTGCTGGAGCTCGGCGGAGATGGTGCGTTCCAGCTCGAGATCGAGCTCGGTGGCGAAGTCGTTGCGGCCCTTGGTCACCGCGCTCGGCGCGCCGAGGCCTTCGACGAAACGCCCGACCACGCCGTCCAGGGTCTGGGTGGCGACGGTCAGCAGGTCGGTCAGTTCGGCGGTGCTCGGCGTGGCGGTCATCGGCGGTGTCAGCGCACCGCGGCCAGGGCTTCGGGCAGCGTGAACCGGCCGGCGTACAACGCCTTGCCGATGATCGCGCCCTCCACACCGTCTTCGGCCAGGCCCGCGATCGCGACGAGGTCGTCGAGCACCGAGATACCGCCGGAGGCGACCACCGGTGCCTCGGCGGCGTTGGCGACCTCGCTCAGCAGCTCGAGGTTGGGGCCGGTCAGCGTGCCGTCCTTGGAGACGTCGGTGACGACATAGCGTGCGCACCCGTCGCGCTCGAGGCGTTCGAGCACCTCCCACAGGTCGCCGCCGTCGGTCACCCAGCCCCGGCCGCGCAGCCGCCACTGCCCGTCGATCTGCTTCACGTCGAGCCCGACCGCGATCCGGTCGCCGTACTCGCCGAGCACCCGGGCACACCACTGCGGGTTCTCGATCGCCGCGGTGCCGATGTTGACCCGCGCGCACCCGGTGGCCAGCGCCGCCTTCAGCGAATCGTCGTCACGAATACCACCGGACAGTTCGACCTTGACGTCGAGCTCGCCGACGACCTGGGCGATCAGTTCCCGATTGCTCCCCTTGCCGAAGGCCGCGTCCAGATCGACCAGATGCACCCACTCGGCCCCCGCTTGCTGCCACGCCAACGCCGCGTCCCGAGGCGACCCATAGCTCGTTTCGCTACCGGCCTCCCCTTGCACAAGGCGCACGGCCTCACCATTGGCGACATCGACAGCGGGCAACAGCACAAGACTCACGCATTCAGACTAGTAGGTCTGTGTCCGCGTTCCCGCAACGGTCCGCGGCGGTGAGGCCCGTGTCACGCGAACCCGCCGTGGGGTCAGTTGGCCACGGCCTCGAACATGCCGGGCTCGTAGGCACCGCCCTGCTGACGCAGGATGACGCCGAGTCGGTTGGCCGCGTTGATCTGGGCCACCACGGCAACCAGGGCAGCGAGCTGCTCGTCGTCGTAGTGCTCGCGCGCCTGGGCCCAGGTCGCGTCGGACACGCCATGAGCGGCATCGGCGACGCGGGTACCTTCCTCGGCCAGTGCGAGCGCCGCGCGTTCCGGTTCGGTGAACACGGTCGACTCACGCCACGCGGCAACAAGATTGATCCGTGTCGCGGACTCTCCGGCGTGGGCGAGGTCCTTGCTGTGCGCGTCGGTGCAGTAGGCGCAGCCATTGATCTGACTGACGCGCAACATCACCAGGTCCTGGGTAGCTTTCGGCAGGGACGACTGCATCAGCGCCAGGCTGGCGTTGCCGAACCGCTTGCCGAACTTGGCGCCGACCTCGGTATCGAACAGGTTGAATCGGGGTTCCATGACGTGTTCCTCACTGGTAGTTGCTGAATCGAACGACCATGAGACGAACGCGACCGGATATCCGTAACACCCTCGTCGACGTGATCCACGCCACTGCGCACCGGTGTTACGCAACGGCGCCGACCGGCGTCTGGTGTGCGACACATCCGAGCGGAAACAGGAGCTACCCATGGCGGCGCAGACCACGCCCGACGGCAAGGCACAAGCAACCGAGATGTTCGTCGCCCATCGCAATCTGCTGTTCACCGTCGCCTACGAGATGCTCGGCTCGGCCGCCGACGCCGAGGACGTCCTGCAGGAAACATGGCTGCGATGGGTACGCGTCGACCTCGACACGGTGCTGGACCCGCGCGCCTACCTGGTCAGAATCACGACCCGTCAGTCGCTGGACCGGCTGCGCACGCTCGGTCGGCGCAGGGAATCCTATGTCGGCCCCTGGCTACCCGAACCGCTGCTGACCACCCCGGACGTGGCCGAGGACGTCGAACTGGCCGAGAGCGTCTCGATGGCGATGCTGCTGGTCTTGGAAACACTCACCCCGATCGAGCGAGCGGTGTTCGTACTCCGCGAAGTATTCGACCTGGACTACGACGAAATCGCCGACGCCGTCGACAAAACCCCAGCCGCCGTCCGCCAACTGGCCTACCGAGCTCGTGCCCACGTCGCAGCCCGCCGACCACGCGGAATCGTGTCCCCGAACGAGTCCCGCGACGCGCTCGCCGCCTTCCAGCGGGCGATCGAAACCGGCGACCTACAGCATTTGCTCGACCTACTGGCCCCTGATGTCGTCTTCCTCGGCGACGGCGGCGGAATCAAGCAGGCCGCCCTGTCCCCCATCACCGGAGCCGGCCTGGTCGCCGCGTTGCTGACAGCCGGGCTGCCCAGAATCGGCGCCGAGATGACCGTCGAACCGGCCCAGCTCAACGGCCACCCGGCACTGATTCTGCGCCTCGACGGCACGATCGACACCGTAGTCGCGGTGCGCATCGACGACGGACTCATCACCGGGCTCTACTCCGTGCGCAATCCCGACAAGCTGTCGCGAACGGAGACGGAGACCGCGCTACGGCGCTGAGCCCGATCGACGTTCCCTCCCGATGTCAGGACATGCGGCGGCGGAGTTCGGGGAGTCCGCCACCGGTGAGGTCGTCGAGCGCGACGGTGCGGCCGACCACGGCCAGGGCGATGGCCTCGCCCGGGCCGCGAACTTCCGGGCCGTCGCCCGAGGACCAGTCGATATCGGTGGCGACGAAACGCAGGCCCTTGGTGAACCTGCCGGGTAAGGCGAACGGGTCGGGGTAGTCGAGGACCGCGGTGAGACGGTCGGCGGGGATCGTCCGCAGGCGGGCGAGCGGGCGTCGGATGTCCTGGTGGTGGACTACGAGGTCGGAGAGCATGAGCCGGGGCGAGTACTTCGACAGACGACCCGACTCCTTGTCGAGTTTGTCCACGAGCTGCTCGGTCGTCAGCCCCGAGAACGACTGCGCGAGTGCGTTATTGGTGCGCTCCACCGAGCCGCGACTCTTCACCACGACCGCCGCGTAGCTCAGTGGACTCAGTGTGTCCTGCAGCAGGTGCCCCACCACATCGCGCACCCGCCACCCCACACACAGCGACGGTGTCTCCCACTCCTGCTCACTCAAACCCCGCAGCAGTTCGACAAGTTCGGCCCGTTCGTCGAGCAACATCCCCCGATAACTCATACCGCCACCCTAGTCGCACCGACCGCCGTGCGAAATCCTTTCACGGTCGGATTCCCGTGAGCGAGCGACGATTACGATTGCGCGATCCTCCCGGGCCGGCTGACCTGCGCGGAGGCTTCGAACTCGATCGCACGACCGTGCGGGCCCGCTGCGACAATGGACGCCGCGAACTTCTCGCTGCTGCCCACCTCATCGCGGGCAGCGCCTCCACGGACAGGATCGGCGCACACCTTGGCCAAGCAGAATCGTCGGCGCCGGACAGGTCGCAAGCCGTCGGCCGCGCCCGGACTTCCGGTCGACGACGCGCTCTCCGGTGACCCGTCGCAGGTCGCCGATGCGATCGCGACCGTCGCCTTCCTCGCCGCACAGGGCGACAAGAACGCGATCGAGCGGTTCGCCGAACAGGTAGCGGCAGCGGAGCCGGGTGCGGGGGTTGCGCTCGCCGCTGCGCGAATCATCGCCCGCGCCTTCGAGTTCGGCTGGTTGCCGAGCGACATACACGAGGCCGCGCGCAGGCGGTTGGACGAATTCGCGATCGGGTATCTGACCGACCTGATCGCCGGCCACCGCGCCGGCTTCGCACCCGAATCCGTCGACGAGATCTGGCAGACGCAACTGAACGAACTGGGCGCCACGGTGTGGTGGACATCCGATCGGCCGCACCTCGAGCAGTGGGCCGACCGCGCGCTACTCACCGACGAACAGGCCCTCACCGCGGCCCTCACCGCCCTCGCCCTGCTCATCCAACTCCCGAAACTCGAGCAGATCGTGCCGCTCCCTGGCACCCGCGGACAGACCGCCACCCACCATCACGTCGACGAGAAGACCCTCGGCCGAGTCCGCGGCCTCCTCGCCAAGGCCGAGTCGACGTCCTTCGCCGAGGAAGCCGAGACCCTGTCCGCCAAGGCGCAGGAACTCATGACCAAGTACGCGATCGACCGCGCCCTGATCGATGCCGAGCGCACCGACCGCGATCTCCCCGCCGCCCGCCGAATCTGGCTCGAAACCCCCTACACCGACGCCAAAGCCCTGCTCATCGACATGGTCACCCGAGCCAATCGCTCCCGCGCGATCTTCGTCGCCGACTGGGGTTTCGTCACGATCGTCGGCGACGACCCCGACCTCGACGCCGTGGAAATCCTGTCCACCTCACTCCTGGTCCAAGCCACCCGCACCATGATCGACAACGCCACCACCGAGGAATCCCGCTCCCGCCACTACCGCAAGGCCTTCCTCACCGCCTACGCCTCGAGAATCGGCGAACGCCTCGCCGCGGCCGCCGAAGCGACGATCGCCGACTCCCCCGACCCCGCCCACTTACTCCCGGTCCTGGCCAGCCACCAGCAACGCGTAGACAAAGCCTTCGACACCTACTTCCCCACCGTCCGCACCCGAGGTATCACCATCCGCTCCGCCGAAGGCTGGACCGCGGGCACCGAAGCCGCCGACCGAGCCGACGTCGACAACCCCTGACCCGATCGTCCCGTTGCCAGGCCGACAACAACACTCGTACGCTCAGCAGATGCGGCCGATCATGTCCGAACGGGAGCTGGATGTCGGCTGGGACCTGGCGCGGTCGACCGGATCGGCCATGGCGGGCGTCGTGCTGGCGGGGTTTCGCGATCGCGCCGCGACGGGGTGCGATATGCGAATCTTCGCTCGGCCTGAGGTCACTGTGGTGATCCAATTCGGGGATAGCCGGTTGACTGTGGAGGGTTCCACGTTCGATGGCCTGGTCGCCGGCCTCACCCCGGGAATTCGCCATGTTCAGGCCGCGCGGGTCGAATGTGTCGAATTGCGGATGTCGCCCATCGCCGCGTTCGGCCTGCTCGGTGTCGCACCGGCCGACCTGAACGGCACGATGATCGGGCTGGACGATATCTGGGGTTCGGCGGCACCATTGCTGCGCGAGCAGCTGTCCGAAACAGCAACGTGGGCGGACAGATTCGCGGTGACAGCGAAATTTCTCACCGCACGGGAAACGCCGAAGAGGACGGCAGATCCCGAGGTCGCCGCGTGCTGGGAGCGAATCGTCGCGGACAAAGGCGCCGTGCGGGTGTGGGAGCTGGCCGACCTCACCGGGTGGAGTCGTCAGCGCCTGTGGTCGAAGTTCACCGCTCAGGTCGGCGTGACACCCAAACGAGCAGCGATGGTGGTCCGATTCCGATGCGCGTTCGACCTGCTGACGGCAGGCCGCTCCGCCGCCGAAGTCGCTGTGACATGCGGCTATTCGGACCAATCGCACCTCCACCGCGATATGTCGGCCTTCGCCGGAATCACGCCGGGCGCACTCACGGCGCCCTGACGCCGAACATTCGTCCAAGACTGCGACGGCACCCACACCCGACAGTGGTTGCATGAGCAATTCCCAGGGACTCGAGCTGCGGATCCGCGCGGCCGAACAACGCGTGGCCGACACCTACGGGCTGACGATCACCGAACACACACTCACATTGAGCGCTCCTTCGGTGCAGGTGCGCGTTCTGACAGCAGGCGAGGGTGAGCCGCTGGTCCACATCAACGGCATCTCCGCGCCTGCCATGGGCATGGCACCGCTGATCGCCGGGTTGCCCGGCTTCCGCCATATCCTGATCGACCTGCCCGGCCACAGCCTCGCGCCGCCGTATAGGTGGCAGGAGCGGACCGTCCGCGAGCTGGCGGTCGGCGTACTTACCGGAACTCTCGACGCACTCGAATTCGACCGGGCCGCGTTTGCCTGCAGCTCCCTCGGCGGCTTGCTCACGCTCTGGGCGATGCTCGACGCACCCGACCGAGTGTCGCGAGCAGCGCTTGTCGGCACCCCCGCCACAGCCCTACCGGGATCGCGAGGCATCGCCGAGATGGAATCCTTGACGTCCCCGATCCGGGGAAGGCTCGACCAGAGCCTCATGCAACTACCGTCGCCTCGGTTCGTCGCGCGTTTCGCCCTCACGGAGGCACTCGGAGTGAATGCGACGCGCGCGATGTCGGACGACCTTCTCGACCTGCACCGCCTGCCACTGCGCCTACCAGGACAAGCCGCGTCCTACCGGGCCCTCCTGTGCCGACTGATGCAGGGCCGCACTCCACGCCCGGAGAACGTCCTGACCGACGACGAGCTCGCACGGATCAGCACCCCGACCCTGTTCGTCTGGGGTGAGCACGACGTATTCAGCTCACCCGACCAGGCACGACCGTCCGTAACGAAGATCCCCGGCGCGCATCTCGCCGTCGTACCCGGCGGCCACAACCCGTGGTTCGACGACGCACCTCGCTGCGCGGCCCTGGTCCGCGACTTCCTGGCCGCCGAACCGGTCCGCTCCACGACGGAGGAGCGGAACCACCGGACGTAGTCACGGCCTCGACACCGAAGAACCCGCGCACCGCCTGAACTACAGCGATCCGATCCAGTTGCGCAGCAACTGCGCACCCGCGTCCCCGGACTTCTCCGGGTGGAACTGAGTCGCCGACAACGGCCCGTTCTCGACGGCGGCCAGGAACGGCACACCGTGCTCGGCCCAGGTGAGCTTCGGGGGTGCGATGTGCTCGTTCGCGGGCAGCTCCCACTGCTGGGCCGCGTAGGAGTGGACGAAGTAGAAGCGGGTGTCGGCGTCCATGCCGGCGAACAGGGTGCTGTCGGCAGGCGCCTTGACCGTGTTCCAGCCCATGTGCGGCAGGACGGGCGCGTCCAGGCCTGCGACCGTGCCGGGCCATTCTCCGCAGCCTTCGGTCTCGATACCGAACTCGACGCCGCGGTCGAACATGATCTGCATGCCGACGCAGATGCCGAGCACGGGACGACCACCTGCGAGGCGCTGCCCGATGATGCGTTCACCGCGCACCTCGCGCAGGCCCGCCATGCATGCGGCGAACGCGCCGACACCGGGGACGACAAGTCCGTCAGCGGCCAGCGCGGCCTCGGGATCGGCGGTGACCTCCACCTGCGCACCGGCACGCACCAGCGCGCGCTCGGCGGAGTGCAGGTTGCCGGAACCGTAGTCGAGCAGAACGACGGATTTCACAGCACACCCTTCGTGGACGGCACACCACTGACCCGGGGGTCGATTTCGACGGCGGCGCGCAAAGCCCGTGCGACAGCCTTGAATTCGGCCTCGGTGATGTGGTGCTGGTCGCGGCCGTAGAGCACCCGCACGTGCAGGGCGATGCGGGCGTTCTGCGCGATCGACTCGAAGACGTGCTTGTTGAGCACGGTCGAGTACGAGGCGCCGGGGCCCGCGCTGGGAATGATGGTGTGCATCAGGTGTTCCGGCTCGCCGGTGAACACGCAGTACGGCCGGCCGGACACGTCGACGGCGGCGTGCGCGAGGGTTTCGTCCATCGGGATGAACGCGTCGCCGAAGCGGCGGATGCCCTTCTTGTCGCCCAGCGCCTGCCCGAGTGCCTGGCCCAGCACGATGGCGGTGTCCTCGACCGTGTGGTGCGCTTCGATCTCGATATCGCCCTCGGCCCGCACGACCAGGTCGAATCCGGCGTGCGCGCCGAGTGCGGTCAGCATGTGGTCGTAGAACGGCACCCCGGTGGAGATCTCGGTCTGCCCGGTGCCGTCGAGGTTCAGCTCCACCAGAATCGAGGACTCTTTGGTGACGCGTTCCACCCGCGCTGTTCTGCTCATGATGTGTTCCTGCTTCCTACTCAGCGCTCAGAGTCGAGCATTCGGATATTTCGCTCTCCGCACGCACACAGTGACGTGCTGGAGCCCTGGACCGGCAGTCTGGTCCGATGGCGATCGGTCCGATCCTGGAGGATCTGCTTCACCAGCGTGTGCTTGGTGTGCAGGGAGATGTCGGGATCGCCGTCTCGCTCCTGGATGTTGATCGCTGCGGCGTGGTCTGCTTGCCATACCGCCCTGCACTCGGTGCAGTGAAGCCGGTCCCCTTTGCGAACACCAAGGATATTCGTGAAGGGAACGACCTGAGAGGTATAGGCAGCGTTGACCAGCCGCACCGCAGAACCTCTGCGGTCCGACACGGCCTGAAGTGCTTCCGCGGTGACACCCTTGGTCCACGCGGCAAGCCTTCGGTTCGTGTTCTTCCCCAGCTTCTTGCGGCCGGCGAAAGTCTTGGTGAGGTCTTCGGCCACGATCACCGCTGCTTTGTCGGCGACTTTGTGGACGGCTTGGAAGGTGATGTCGCGGACCCGGCACTGCCAGGCGTTCGAACGCCGCTCACGCTTGCGGGTACCGAGGTTGTTACCACGGATACGCTGGGCCTTCGCCAGGTCGCCGCGTTGCTCGGCCTTCTCCGCGACGCTGCGGAGCTTGGCGCGCCGGGCGTTGTTGGTTTTGCGATGGTCGGACTCGGCTGTCAGCAGATCACCCAACTCGGGTCCGTGATGCTCGCCGTCGGAGTCGGTGAGGACTTCGGTGTATCCCTTGTCGACGCCGACCGTGCGGTCGCCGACCGGCCGATTCGAAGACTTCATCGCCTCGGCGTCGACCTGGTAATGCACTTCGACCCGGTTGCTGCGCAGGATCAGCCGCAGCGTGCCGGTGGGCGCTACGGTGGTGTTCAGCGGGATACGCACGAGCTCTCGGCGTTCCAAACCTGGCACGGCCAGCCAGAGGTTGCCGCCCTCAGCGAGGGTGAACGTTTTGTAGTGATCGGCGCGGACCACGATCTGATTCGTCGTCCTGTTCCGGCCGCGCCGCCAGTGCCGACGCATGAGCCTGGACAGGTACGGGTCTCTGACCCAGGTGTCGCGCTTCAGGGCGGTGTACAGGCGCTTGCGCTCGGTCTCGTTGTCGGTGCGCCGGTTGATCGCCCGGCGTACGTTGACTTTTGCAGCCTCGCGGTTCGCGGTGATATCGGCGACCGCGTCGCGCACTGTCTCTTTCCAGGCGTTGGCCAGCACGTCGAAGGATTGCGCGGTGCCGTCGACGATCCACACATCGCGAATCTGCCGATCCGACCACGCCAGACCCTGGATCGAACCGAACTGCCGCCACACCAGCGACCGCACCACACCAAGACGCCGGGCCTGCTCTTGAAGCTGCCCATACTTTCCGTCGTTGAGGTGGCTGCTGTACGCGATTCGGGTGACCTTCACGCGCCGCCGCCGGTCAGCTCGATCTTCAACGCCTCCTCGTAGCGGCGCAGACCGGATAGACGACAGGAAAAGGTGTGCACGATCGCGAGAAGGTCCTCGACCATCTCTGCCTGCGGCGACAACGATTCCTGGTTCGCCACTACGGTGGTGCAGCCGTTCTTCTCGGTTACGTGGGCCAGGTAGAGCCACTAGACCTCGCCTCCACGGGTAGATTCAGTGAGTAAGGTCGGTGCCCGCGATGTCGCGGCTCACGCGCAGGAATTCGTCGTTCTCGGCGGCGAGGCCGATGGTGGCGCGCAGGTAACCGGGGATGCCGACGTCGCGGATCAGCACGCCCGCGTCGAGGTAGTGCTGCCACGCGGCGCCCGCATCGGTGAACCGGCCGAACAGCACGAAGTTGGCGTCGCTGGGGATCACATCGAAGCCGAGCGAGGACAGCGCGGCGGCGACCCGATCACGCTGGGCCGCCAATTCCGCGACGCTGCCGAGGGTTTCGTCAGCATGGCGCAGCGCCGCACGCGCGGCGGCCTGGGTGACGACCGACAGGTGGTACGGCAACCGCACCAACAGAATCGCGTCGATCACCGCGGGCGAGGCTGCCAGGTAACCCAGGCGCCCACCCGCGAAGGCGAACGCCTTGCTCATGGTCCGGGTGACCACGAGCTTGGTCGGGAACCGGTCGATCAAGGCGATCGCACTCGGGGCCGCCGAGAACTCGCCGTACGCCTCGTCCACGACGACGATGCCGGGCGCGACATCGAGAATCCGCTCGAGCTCGTCGATCGGGATGCTGTGCCCGGTCGGGTTGTTCGGACTCGTCACGAACACCACATCGGGGCGACGTTCGGCGATCTGCGCCACCGCGTAGTCGATATCGAGCGAGAAGTCACCGCTGCGCTTGGCCTCGACCCACTCGGTATCGATGCCCTCGGAAATGATCGGGTGCATCGAGTACGACGGCACGAAACCCAGTGCGCTGCGGCCGGGCCCGCCGAACGCCTGCAACAGCTGCTGCAGAATCTCGTTGGAGCCGTTGGCCGCCCACACATTCGCGGTGTCGACAGCGACACCGGTCTGGCGGGTCAGGTACTCGGCCAGGTCGTGACGCAGTGCGACGGCATCGCGATCCGGGTACCGGTGCAGGTCCGCGGCGGCGGCACGCACCGATTCGGCGACGTCGTCGATCAGTGCCTTGCTCGGCGGGTGCGGGTTCTCGTTGGTGTTGAGCTGCACCGGCACCGTCAATTGCGGTGCGCCATACGGTGATTTGCCCCGCAGGTTATCGCGCAGGGGAAGTTGGTCCAGGGTCGCCGAGGCGCCGGGCACGGTGGGTGTTCTCATGACAGCGCCTCGAAACGCGCCTGCACAGCCTGCCCGTGTGCGGGCAGATCCTCCGCATTGGCAAGGGCGACAACGTGTCCGGCGACATCCTTCAACGCCGCCTCGGTGTACTCCACGATGTGGATGCCACGCAGGAACGTCTGCACGCTCAGCCCCGAGGAGTGCCGCGCGCAACCCGCGGTCGGCAGCACGTGATTGGAGCCCGCGCAGTAGTCACCCAGGCTGACCGGCGCCCACGGCCCGACGAAGATCGCACCCGCACTGCGTACGCGCGCGGCCACCGCGGCGGCGTCGACGGTCTGGATCTCGAGGTGCTCGGCGGCATAGGCGTCGACGACACGCAGGCCCTGCGCGATGTCGTCGACGAGCACGATCCCGGACTGCTTGCCGCTCAATGCTTCCCGCACTCGATCGTGGTGCTTGACCACGGCGAGTTGCGCGTTCAGCGCAGCGTCGACCGCATCGGCCAGCGCGACGGAATCGGTGACCAGCACACTGGCGGCGAGCACATCGTGCTCGGCCTGGCTGATCAGATCAGCGGCCACATGCCCCGGATCGGCCGTGGCATCGGCCAGCACCGCGATCTCGGTCGGGCCCGCCTCGGCATCGATGCCGACCAGCCCACGGCACAACCGCTTGGCCGCGGTGACATAGATATTGCCCGGCCCGGTGATCAGGTCGACAGGCTCGAGCGCGCCGCCGTCGGTATCGGTACCGCCATAGGACAGCAGCGCCACCGCCTGCGCGCCACCGACAGCCCACACCTCGTCGACACCGAGCATCGCGGCGGCCGCCATGATCGTCGGGTGCGGCAGCCCACCGAACTGCGCCTGCGGCGGCGAGGCCACCACCAGCGACTCGACACCCGCGGCCTGCGCCGGGACCACATTCATCACGACCGAGGACGGATACACGGCATTGCCACCGGGCACATACAGCCCGACCCGCTCGACCGGCAGCCACTTCTCGGTCACGGTGCCGCCCGGCACGACCTCGGTCACCGTGTCGGTGCGCCGCTGATCGGCGTGCACCTTCCTGGTCCGCTCGATCGCCACCTCGAGCGCGGCGCGCACGGCCGGGTCCAGCTCGGCGAGCGCCTTGGTCAGCTCGGCAACGGGCACCCGCACGACGGCGGGACGAACACCGTCGAACTTCTCGCTGTAATCCAGCGCCGCCTCGGCACCGCGGTCACGAATGTCCTCGACGACCGGCCGCACATGATGCAGCACCGAGTCCACGTCGACTCCTCCGCGCGGCAGCGCGGTGCGCAGCTCGGCAGCGGAAGGAGTACGACCGCGCAGATCGACGCGGGCGAGCTCGATGCGGGAAGTCATATCGGGGTACGGTCCTGTTCTGTGCTGGGGCTCAGGTCAGGTACCAGCCTAATGGTCGCCTGCCATCGGTTTTCCAGCGCTCCTCCCCCGCCCCGTCTTGCGGTCTCCTGCGCGTCGGTCACCGACCCAGCCCCACACGCAGGCAGCGGACTCGGCATGATCACCGAGTCCGCCGCCAGGTGGCTCATCCCGCGACGAGCCGATCGATCACCATGGGTTCGGCGAGCACCAGCTCGAGTACCGCCGACACGTGACGGAAGTGCGGTGTCGCGAAGTGCGCGTCGAGCGCGTCGGGTCCGGTCCACTGTTCGATCACCACCATGGTCGCGGCGTCGTTGGGATCGGCGAAGGGCTGGTAGGACAGGCACCCCGACTCGGCCAGACTCGGCTCGATCATCGCCTCGAGCGCCGTACGCAGCCGGTCTTCCCGGCCCGATTCCGCGCGCAGCCGAGCGATCACATGCAGCGTCATGCCGACAGCACCCGCGCAGGACCGACGCCCGCACCGGTCGCGACAATCGCGGCGGCGATATCAACGAGATCCTCGTCGGTCAGCACGCGCGCACCGGCGCCGATCCAGCCATCGATCTGCGCGGGAGTGCGCGCACCGACGATGGCACCGGTGACGCCCGGCCAGGCGATGTTCCACGCCAGCGCGACCTCTGCGACCGACATACCGCGGCGGGCCGCGATCGGCCGCAGCGCCGCGACGAGAGCCAGGTTGGCGGTCAATCCGGTGGTGAAGTCGGCACTGCTCGAGCGCCAGTCGTCAGCCCCGAGCGCCGCCGCACGTTCGGCGGTGAATGCACCGGTCAGCAGCCCCGACTGCAGCGGCGAGAACGTGATCACGCCGGAGCCGTTGGCATGCGCCCAGGCGATCTCGGGCGCGGCCGAACGGTTGATCGCCGAGAACGGCGGCTGGATGGCGTCGACATGGGCGACCTGCTCGGCTTCGGCGAGCTGAGCCACGTCGTGGTTGGACAACCCGATCGACCTGACCTTCCCTTCCTTCTTCAAGTCGGCCATCACCTGCCAGTACTCGGCTAGCGGGGTCGCGGCATCGGTCGCCTCGCCCTGCTCGCCGTAGACGAACGCGGCGCCGGTGTCCGGCCAATGCACCTGGTACAGATCGACGTGGTCGACATTCAGTCGCCGCAGCGATCCCTCCAACTCCTTGCGCACGCTCTCCGGGCGCATGATCCGACGCGGCGGCCCCGTCGGATCGTCGCCTTCTTCCCAGATCAGACCCACCTTGGTGAACAGATACGGTCGATCAGCGGCAGGCAACCCGGCCAGCGCGCGACCGACCAGTTCCTCGGCATGCCCGTGCCCATAGGCGGGGGCGGTGTCGATCCAGTTCAGGCCGCCCGTGACGGCATGTTCGATGGCAGCGACCGAGTCCGCGTCGTCGGTCGCACCCCAGGAGTACTGCCAGCCGAGGCCGGAGATCACCCAGGTGCCGAAGCCGAGCGGAGTGAGGTCCATACCGGTGTCGCCGAAGGGGCGAGTGGTGTTTGTCATGACCACTACTTTTCGTCGCCGCGGCAATCGGCGACAGTGCGCGCGATGCCTGGGCACGGCGTGCCCACCCTCGCCCCGCCGAGCCCGGCGATACTGGACAGGTGACCTTGGATCGACGCGCCGAACTCGGCGAATTTCTGCGCTCCCGCAGGGCCAGACTCAACCCGACAGAAGTCGGCCTGACCGATTTCGGCGGGCACAGGCGCGTGCCCGGTTTGCGCCGTGAGGAGCTGGCGATGGTCGCCGGGGTGAGCGTCGACCACTATGTGCGCCTGGAGCAAGGCCGCACATTGCATTTCTCGGAGTCCGTTCTGGACGCGGTCGCCCAGGCGCTGCGCCTGAACCCACTCGAACGAGATCACCTGTATCGCCTCGCCAGACCGTGGTCGGGTCCCGAACCGCAGCCGACGCAACATGTTCGTCCCGGCCTGCGCCGCCTGCTCGACTCGGCGTCCGATGTTCCGGCTTACATCGTCGGCCGCGGCACCGATGTGCTGGCGTGGAACGCGCTGGCCGCCGCACTGATCACCGACTTCTCCGCGCTCGCACCCTCACAGCGCAATCTGGCCAGGCTGGTGTTCCTCGACGAGGGCATGCGCGAGCTCTACGAGGACTGGCAGGCCAAGGCCGATGATGTCGTGGCGTACTTGCGTCTGGATGCCGCCCGCAATCCCGGTGATGCCGGGATCGCCGCGCTCATCGACGAACTCGCCACTGCCTCACCCGAATTCGGCGAGCTGTGGGCTCGGCACGAACTGCGCGACAAGACCCACGGACGCTACGTGTACCTGCACCCGGTGGTCGGGCGCCTCGATCTCGGCTATGAGACGCTGCGCCTGCCCGACGACCCCGATCAGGCGCTCATCGCGCACACGGCGGAACCGGGCTCCCCCACCACCACTGCCCTGCGACTACTGGCGACCTGGGCGGCGGGTAGCCGGGCGAGCCGCTGACCGGGCTCGCCCGCCTCCCACTAGCGGGTATCCCCGTCGATGCGCAGACTGCCGCCCGAGCTCACCACGCGCATGACCATGGCCTTGGTCGAGCCGTTGATGGTGATGCTGGCCAGGCGCATATTCGTGGAACCGTCGGCATTGTTGCCGCTCACCGCGGTGATGCTGGCGAAGGTGTCGACGGTGCGGGCGTTCCAGTACTCACGGAACGCGGATTCACTGCCGTAGACCTGCTGTGCGGCGGGGGTGAGCAGCGACCACGAGCCGGCCGGGTTACTGAAGAAGTCCTCGACCAGCAGACCGGCCGATCCGATATCGACGGTGCCGACATTGCTGGCCTGCCCGAGCGGGGGAACAGCCGCGCTCGGCTTGGGAGCCGCCGAGGCCTGCACCGAAGTCTGCGGACCGGCCTGCACCTTCGGCGAGTCCGAGTCGGAGGTGCTCAGCGCGCTGACGGCGACGGCGATCGCCGCCACTACCGCGCCGACACCGGACCCGATCAGCACCGCGCGTCCCTTGCCTGCCTGCTTGCGCGGGGCGGGCATGGGCTGGGCCTGGGTGCGCGGGTGCGCGGCCGTGTCCTGACGGACCTGTGGACGCGGGTTCGAGCGGATCTGGCGGGTGGTGGCCGTGGACGCGCCCGCATGCGAGGCCCGGCGACCGGACTGCCGGATCACCTGGGTGGTCGCCGCGGAGTTGCGGCGATTGAAAGCCTCACTGGCAGGCACGAATCCGGCGGGGACCGCGTTCTCGTCGTCGGCGAAGGCGGCCAGCGCGTCGCGGGCCTCGGTCATCGTCGGACGGTCGAGGGGGTCCGGGCTGAGCAGGTCGAGCAGGAAGTCGGTGGCCGGGCCCGCGTTGTGGGGCTCGCGCACCTGCCCGTTGGCGGCGGCGTAGAGCACCGCTAGGGGGTTGGCGTTGGCGCCGTAGGGCGGTTCACCTTCCAGCGCGTGGAAAAGCGTTGCGCCGAGGGCGAATACGTCGGCGGCGGGCGTCGGATCGGAGCCGCGCGCCACCTCGGGTGCCAGGTAGGCGGCGGTACCGCAGATCAGGCCGGTCTCGGTGAGCGTCACGTCGCCTGCCGCGCGGGAGATGCCGAAGTCGGTGATCTTCACCTCACCGTGGTCGCCGAGCAGGATATTGCCCGGTTTCACGTCGCGGTGCACCAGGCCGGCCTGGTGGGCGGCGATCAGGGAGGAGGCCACCTTCTCGCCGATGCGGGCGACCTCGAGCAGCGGCAGCGGGCCCTTCTGGCCCAGCTCGCCCGCGAGGCTGACCGACTTGAGGTACTCCATCACCAGGCACGGATCACCGTTGTGCTCGGTGATGTCGAATACCACGATGGCGTTGGGATGCTGGAAGCGTGCCGCGTTACGGGCTTCCCGAATCGCGCGCTGGCGCAACACATCCCGCTCGCCCTCGGGCAAGCTGGGTTTGATGTGGATCTGCTTCACTGCCACGGAGCGTTGGAGGCGTTCGTCGACAGCACGCCATACAACGCCTGTGCCGCCGCTACCAATACGCTCGACCAGGCGGTAATGCTCCGCGATCTTCTGACCGGTATCGATGGCGCCTACTCCGAACCTTCTCGAAATTGTGACATCCCGCGTATTGACCATGGGTATGGTCCGCCGCCGAGTGTAGCTGGCTGGGTGATGACCGCGTGCGGCAGCGGGGGGATTGCTCGCCTGCGGGGGGAAAGACGACTCATGGTGTCACACGTAGCATCCGTCCCGCTGCCTCGACCGCCGGTCCGGAGCTGCCGGCGTCCGCGACGAACACCGCGAACGCCAGGTCGTCCTTGATGCCGACGAACCACCCGTGGGCGTGGGTGTCGTCGAGGTACTCGGCGGTACCGGTCTTGCCGAGCAGACCGGGGATATCGCGTAGCGCGGTGGCTGTGCCCGCACTCACGGTCTCCCCCATCATGGTCTCTAGCTGCGACGTCACCGTCGCGGGCACCGGCGCCGACGGCCGATCCGGGGTGCCGGGACGGCCCCGGATAACGCTCGGCGCGGGCGCGGAACCGTGCGCGAGGGAGGCCGCGACGAGCGCCATCCCGAACGGCGAGGCGGTCACCGTGCCCTGTCCGATGCTCGATTCGACCCGTTGCGCGGGATTTTCAGCGGATGGAACTTTCCCTGTGACAGTCGTCAAGCCGGGTGTCACATAGTCCACCCCGAGACCCAGCTGTTGGGCGGCCGCGGTCAATCCATCGGCGGGCAACTTCACTCCCAACTCGGCCATCGTGGTGTTGCACGAGCGCGCGAACGCGGTGTGCAGGGGCACCATACCCAGGTCGAAGCCGTTGTCGTTGGGAATCGTGCGGCCCTCGATGGTGGCGCGGCCGGGGCAGGGCAGCACGGTGTCCGGCGTGACGCCGCCCGCTTGCAGTGCCGCCGAGACCGTGACGGTCTTGAACGTGGATCCCGGCGGGTAGAGCCCGGTCAGCGCGATCGGGCCCTGGGCATCGGCGGGCGCGTTCTGCGCCACGGCCAGCACCTCGCCGGTCGAGGGGCGCAGTGCGACGATGGCGGACGGGGTGGCGATCGGGGTGAGCGCGTCCTCCGCGGCGTGCTGTAGGTCGATGTCGATGGTGCTGGCGATGTCAGTGGTCGGCAACGCAGCGGGTCCGGCGATGCGCTGGGTGCCTTCGGCGGTCTGTGCGCGGATCGCCCAGCCCGCGGCGGCGTCGGCCTGCTCCTGCCAGATCTCGGCAAGGCCCCCGATCGTGGGTCCGGCGAGGGTTTTGTCGACGGTGAGCAGCCGGGTCTGTGGCGCGAGCGTCACCCCGCGCACGCCGGTCAGCGCCTGCTGCACGGGCGCGATGTCGGCATCGCGCAGGGCGATGGCGGTGATCGGTTTACCCTGTGCCGCAGCCAGATCCGTACGCAGGGTGGCCTCGGTGATGCCCTGCGGCGCGAGCAGCGCGGCGACGGCGGACAGGTCGGCATCGGGGGCGACGTTCACCAGCGTGACCACCTGCTGGGTCATCAGGTCACCACCGGAGGCATCGAGCACTCTGGCCGGTTTCGCGGCGACCGGGCTGTAGCTGAGCGCGCCGAGGTCGAGGCCGGGCGCGACTGTGGTCGGCTGCCAGGCGATCTTCCACTCATCGTCGCCGGTGGTGGTTCCGGCACTCGAGTAGGTCCACGCGTTGCGGCCGTCGGGGCCGAATTTCCAGGTGGATTCCAGCGTGAAGGACTTGTCGTCGGTGGACGACACCCGGACCGTGTCGTTCTTGCCGAGGTTGTCGAACAGCGCGGTCAGAACCGGGCGGGCTTGCTCCGGTGCGTCGGTGAGTGCGGCGGCGGCGGACGCGTCTCCGCTGGTCAGCGCGGCGGCGAAGGACTCGGCGACGGTCTGCGGTTGGTCGGGTCCGGACGAGCAGGCCAGCGGCAGCGCAGCGAGCGCGACGAGCAGGACCGATGCCTTCCGTGGTGTGCGCACGGGTCCGAGACTAGCTCGATCCGTGGTGCCGGTGGGGTTATCGTTTCTGCTGTGACGAGCCCGTCCGCTACCACCACCCGGTGATCGCCCCGATCTGGCGGCCGAGTTCGGGAGCGAGCGAGCGAGCGTAGCTGGCAGTCAGGTGGTGCTCGTCGCGATAGATGAGCACATTGCCCTCGACCACCCGGCAGCGCTGTGGTCGGCAGACGGCGTCGGACAGGTCGAGCGGATGCACATTCGGGTAGCCGGCGGCCGGTTCCCGGGCGGGATCTTGCGGGTCGAGGACGTCGGCGCGATCGAGTCCGCAGCTGTCGGGGTCGCCGCGATGGGCGAGGCAATCGGTGGCGCGGTAGAGGACACCGTCGCGGCGCAGCCGTGGTGTGTCACGCAGCGCGAGCACATTGAACCCCCGGTCCTGCATCGCCGTCCACACCTCGAGGTATTCGGCGGGCACCTCGTCGCCCAGACCGTTCATGCGGTAGCGGGTGGACAGGGTCAGCACCCAGTTCGGTGGCTCGGCGGACAGCCGGTCGAGCACCTCGACGGACCATTCGTGGCATTCGGGGAACGGCCACTCCGCGTAGGACGGCTGATCGGCGAGCACGACCGGACAGCCTTCCTTGAGATAGGAGACCACCCGGAACCCGTGTTCGACGGCGAGCGGTTCCAGCGCGGGCAGCCAGTGCTCGGAGTGCGAGCCGCCGACCAGTGCGATCGAGCGGGTGGCGGTGGGGTCGCCGTAGGTACAGACGCGCACTTCGCGGTTGGGCGTGATGCAGCCGTCGGTGGTCGGCGGTGGGGTGTCGGCGTGTCCTTCGAAGATCGTGGGGCGCATGGGTTCCGGTGAGTATTCGGCACCGGAGAACAGGGCCGCGGCGCCCGGATAGCGGTGGTTGTCCAGTGCCCGCGGCGGCGCCGCCGGGTTCGCCACCAGCACCACTTGCCACCCCAGCGAGGCGATCAGCACCGCGACCGCCGTGGCGGTGACCAGAGTGCCGGTCACCTTGCGGTTTTCCGCTCGCTGACCGCGAGGCGGCATCCGCAGGGGCGTCTCGATCAGGCGGGCGGTCGCATACGCCAGGACCAGCGAGACGCCGATCACCACCAGCCCGTCGACGACCCCGGCATTCGCACGCCCGGTCTCGCCCAGATAGAAGATCAGGATCGGCCAGTGCCACAGGTACAGCGGATAGGCCAGCGCGCCCAGTTCGGTGCAGAACCGTCCGGCCAGCAGCCGGTTCGGCCACGCCTGCGTCGCAGCCGCGAACCCCGAGGCGATCACCAGGCAGGCGGCCGCCACCGGCCACAGTGCCGCGACACCGGGAAACTGATTCGCGCCGTCGAACAGCGGCCCGCACGAGGCAACCATGGCCAGCCCGAGCGCGGCCGCGAGCCCACGCAGCCGGTTCGGCATCCGCAACCAGGGTGCCGCGACGGCCAGAATCGCACCGGCCAGCAACTCCCAGCCGCGCGCGACACTGTCGTAATAGGTCCACGCCTGGTGCTGCGCGCTGCCCGATGCCGCGTACCAGAACGACAGCGACGCCAGTCCGGCCAGCACGATCACCAAGGTGCGGCGCCCCGCCGTTCCGCGCCTGCGCAACCAGGCCCACCCCGCCAGGAGCGCGAAGATCACCAGGTAGAACTGCCCCTGCACCGACATCGACCACAGATGCTGCAACGGGCTCACCGACGGATCGGGTGAGAGATAGTCGAGTTCGGCGGTGGCCAGATACCAGTTCTGGCCGTAGAACATCGAGGCCAACGTCTGCGCGGCGGCCTCGCCCAGCTGGGTATACGGCCGCAACACCACTGTGGCCAGCAGAACTGCCGCTAACACCACGACCAACGACGGCATCAACCTGCGTACGGTCCGTCGCGCCGTCTCCCTCGTCGACACCGCGCCACTGCGCTCCACCCCGCGCACCACAGCGCCGGTGAAGAAGAACCCCGACAGCACCAGAAAAACGTCGACACCGCCGGATACGCGGCCCGCCCACACGTGGAACGCCACCACGAGCGCGATCGCTACCCCACGCAGCCCGTCCAGATCCTGCCGCCGTTCGGCGGTGCCACGGACCGCCGCACCCGGTACAACCGGCGATGCGGTCCGAACATTCGGCACCAACGACCCCACAGAATCGGCCCCCACAAAGGAATTGTTTCCCGGCAAGTAACCATCAATTTGCCGTAGGGACATCCAGGAAGCAAACCGCCGTGCCGTGGGTGCGGGTGCTATCCCGTTCGCCAGGGCATGGTCGCGAGGGTGGTGGCGTCGGTTTCGGCCAGGTCGATATCGAACACTTCGGCCACCACCTTGGTCAGCTCGGTGGGATCGATGTCACGCGAAGTGGCGGTGCCGTCGGGATATTCCGAGCTGAGCGTCAGGTCGTCGAGGACGTGGTGGACCTCGGGCAGGAATCGCTGGAGAAACGGTCGAGTGGTGAACGGCGAGCGTGGCGATGTCGACACGTAGTGGTTGCCGACCGCGTAGTCGATGCGGAACTGTGGGTTCTCGGTGAAGGTGTAGCGGTCGATCCAGCCGTCGCGGCCGAACTGGAACAGCACCCACAGATCACCTGCCCGGTGCTCCAGCCGGTAGCGCCAGTCGCCGAGCGTGAATTCGCCGCCGCTGTCCACCAATTCGAACGGCTCCAGTGGTCCGAAACCGAAACCGACATCGCAGATCCAGACGCGATCGTCGTCAGGAGTGCGCACGCGAAGCAGGGCATGGGTCGCGGGCCGCAGCGCGCCGGTGTCGGCCACACCGTAGGTGACCCGGCCGCTGAGTCCGGTGACACCGAACCCGAACCGTTCGAGCGCGGCGGCGAAGACTCCGACATTCTCGTAGCAGTAGCCACCGCGACGGTGACCGATCATCTTGTCCTGCAAGGAATTCAGGTCCAGCGGGATGCCACGGCCGAGGATGATCTCGAGATTCTCGAACGGGATCGTGGTGGTATGGGCACGCACCAGTGCGCGCAGGGTGTCGACCGAGGCGGTGCGCGGCCCGTCATAGCCGATCCGCGCCAGATAGGCGTCCAGATCGAGCTCGCCACCCTGCCAGCCGTGATCGTCGGGCACTACGTCGGTCATCGCATCCTCGTTCCGGTCGGTGTCCCTCGCACAACCCCCGTTCGGCAAACGTTGTTCCCACGCCCTCAGGCCGCGCACTTCGCGCCCGCGGGCGCCGGGGGCGCCGTCACCAGGCCGTGCCCGACATCGACGACATAGTCACTGACCTGCGGCGCGAGCGGCTCGGTCCCCGCGAGCAGCCGCAACACCACGCACCCGCCCTCGAACAGCGCGGGCCCGACCGAGTGATCGCCGTGGACGATCGCGCCGGTGAGGTCGCGCCCGCTGACCACGGTGTAGAAAGAGAACGGTTTGCCCGCCGCGGTCAGCGCCGCACGCAATTCCACGCTGGTGGCGAAGGGCACGACGGCATCGGCGGTGCCGTGGATCAGGAAGGCCCTGCGCATGCTCATCCGGTCGGCGAGCAGCGCGGGCGAGCGTTCGATGTAGGCGAGCGGGCAAATCATCGGCGTACAGCCGCCCGCGTCACGTTCGATCTGGCGCGGCAGTGCCGGATTCACCGACCCACTGGCCGCCCACATGGTGAAATCGTCGGCGGGACCGTAGTTGTCGACCCAGTAGTCGAACAGTCCGGGCGGCCCGTGTGCCACCGCGAGCCCGCTGGTGATGCCGCCCTGGCTCCATCCCCACAGGACGGTGGACGCGATACCGGGATGCTCGCCGCGATACCACTGTGTCGCCGCCACCAGGTCGTGCCAGCCCGCCCACAGATTCCAGTCACCGGTGCGCCACGGTCCGTCGGCGTCGCGCAGGTCCATGAGCAGAATCGGCGATCCGCCCGTCGCCGCGAGCGAGGTCATGTACGGCGCGAAATCGGCCGACGACCCACCGTGCCCGTGCACGGCGACCACCAACTTCGTCGCCGAGATATCGCCCGGGACACAGTGATACGGCTCGTACACGCGCCCGGTCGCCCGCTCGCCGTCCACCGTGATCGCGACCTGGCGCAGGTCGACACCCGCGGTGCACACCGGTTGCGCACGCGAGCCGGGCCCGACCCCGGCCGGCACGGCGAACAGCAACGCGCACACCGCCACGACGAACCCGACCCGTTTCATGTCGCGATTGTCCCCGCACCATGGGCAGGGGTCCAGCACATCCTCGCGCGTTCCATCGCCCACATGACACGGTCCTCGCAGCCCCTACCGTCGCAGGGGTCGCGAGGAACCCACGTGCCGGCGCGGGTCCGTCCGAGGCGTCAGCGCAGCGCGACCTCCGACCCGCGATGCAGCTGCACCGGCGCCGTTTTGCTCGCGGTGTCGGCGTTGATCCCCTTGGCGGCCGGATTCGCCTGTTCCAGTTGGGGTTTGCGATCCAACAGCGTCTCGGTGAGCACGCAGGCCAGATTCGCGTCGAGGTCCTCACGCACGATGAGCAGGTTGGGCACCACGATGGTCGGCGCGTCGGCGGTCAGGCCGTAGGTGGCGGCCGGGATCGACCCCGTCTCGTAGACCGGGTTGATCTCCTTCAGTTTCGGCAGCACCCCGGTGATGTCGAGGAAGCGGACCTTGTCCTTGGCGGTGGTGAACAGGTCGGTGATGCCCGGCGTCGGCAGGCCACCGGACCAGAACATGGCGTCGATGGATCCTTCCTTGAGCCCGTCGACGGTCTTGGTCAGGTCGAGGCGCTGCGCGGCGACGTCGCTGTCGGGGTTGAGGCCCGCGGCTTGCAGGACGCGCTGGGCGATCACCTCGGTGCCCGATTTGGGCGAGCCGGTGGAGACCCGTTTGCCGCGCAGGTCGGCGAGGGAGTTGATACCGGCGTCGGTGCGCACGATGACCTGGGTGTAGTTGTCGTAGAGCCGGGCCAGTGCGCGAATCGGCTGCGAGCTGGTGAAGCTGCCCTTGCCCGCGACCGCGTCGGCCGCGGAGTCGGCGAGCGAGAAGCCGACCTGATAGGTGCCGCCGACAACCTGCCCGATGTTCTGCACCGAGGCGCCGGTCTCGGCCGCGGTCGCCTTCACGGTGCCACCGGTGGCGGCGGAGATCTGCTCGGCGTAGGCGTTGCCCAGCGCGAAGTACACGCCGGTGGCGTTGCCGGTGGCGATGCCGATCCTGGTGTCCTGCTTCACTTCACAGGTCACCTCACCACCGGCGTCGGCCGTCGGGGTGTCCTGCCGACCACCGCAGCCGGTGAGTAACGCGGCGGCCGCGACCACGGCGACAATTGTTCTGACCATGAGGTTCCCTTCCGTCGACGGCCGGGCCGCCTGCCGATTCCCGCGGATCACGGTGTGTCCGTGGATGTTCTGTTCGCCCGTTCGACCAGACCCGCCACCGCGGCGACGACCAGCAGTCCGAGCCCGATCCCGGTGGCGACCGGATTCGGGTACAGCAGCGTCAGCCCCGCCGCGGCGGCGATCACGCGCGCGATCGGGCCGATCGCGCCGATTCCGAACAACCATCCGCCCGTCGCCGCCGCCAGCGCCGCGACACCGACGCAGGCGGCCGCGCTGACCCAGAGCACGTCGAGCACCGCACCGCGGCCGAGCAGATGCTGCCCGGAATCGGTGAGCACGAACATCAGTGGCACCAGGAAGGCGGGCAGCGCGTACCGCAGTGCGTGCCACATCGTCGGCATGGCCTTCGCGCCGGTCACCGCGGCCGCACCGACGGCGGCCAGCGCGGTCGGCGGCGTCACCTCCGAGAGCACCGAGAAGTAGAAGACGAACATGGCGGCGGCGGGGGCGGCGACGTGCAGGTCGAGCAGCGCGGGCCCGATGATCACCCAGCCGATGACGAACGACGCCGTCACCGGCACCGCCAGGCCGAGCAGCGACAACGCGATCGCCGCCAGCACCGCGGTGGTCGCCAGGACGACGGCGGGATCGTCGGACAGTACCGATCCGGCCTTGACCAGTAGCGAGGCCAGTTGCGCACCGAGGCCGGTCTTGGTGGTCATCGCGGTGATCACACCCGCCGCCGCGCATACCGCGACTACCGGTAGCGCCGAGCGCATTCCATACGACAGCGAGCGCAATGCCTCGATCACGAACTGCCCCACGCTCTTTCGTGACCAGCGGGGCCCGTCCGCCTTCGATGCGGAGCCACGGTCAGCATTCGTATTGCCAGTTGACTCCGTAATACCCTGCCCAGCCGACGTTTTCGTGAGGTCGGCACCCACAGGCGAGTGACTCTTACCCTCGTCGGTCGCCGAGGTACTGCGCAGCATCCGGTCCGGGATCGCGAGCAGCAGCGCGAGCGCCGTGGCGTAGACGACCGCGCGCGTCGCGCTCATCCCGACGAGCAGTAGCACGACGATCACGATCAGCGACGAGAAGTGATACCCGAAGCGCCCCAGCAGTTTCCACCACGGCGTCGGCAGCGGACCATCGGCCGGATCCGCGGGTGCGCGCCCGTCCGCGTGGAAGCGGCGCGCGTCGATCTCGACCGAGAGCAGGATGCCGAGGTAGTACAGCAACGTCGGGATCAGCGCCCATCCGAGCACCGTCACATACGACACGTCGAGATATTCGGCGACGATGAACGCCGCGACACCCAGCGTCGGCGGCGACAGAATCGCACCGACTCCCGCCGCGGCGAGCATCCCGCCCGCCTGTTCGGGCCGGTAGCCGGCCTTGCGCAGAATCGGCCAGGTCACCGCGCCGGTGCTCACCGCGGTCGCGGTGCCCGACCCCGAGACCGTCCCGAGCAGAAATCCCGACGCCACCGCCGTCCGCCCCGCCGCACTCTTCGAGCGACGGAACAACGATACCGACAGATCCACGAAGAACCGTGCCGCACCGGAGAATTCGAGTACCGCCCCGTAGAGCGTGAACAACACGATGTAACTGGCGGCCACATCGAGCGGGGTGCCGTAGAAGCCGCTGCCGGAGTTGTACAGCGCGTCGACGATCTGATCGATATCGAGCCCCGCGTGCGCGATCGACCAATCCTGCGGCAGCAGACCGCCGTAGTACCCGTACCCGAGGAACACCAGACACACCACCGGCAAGATCACCCCGGTGGTACGCCGACATGCCTCGAGCACGAGGACCAGCAACAACCCACCCATGACGACATCGAGCGGCGCCAGCATCCCCTGCCGGTCGAGAAACGCGTCGTATCCCCCACCCGCGTCACCGATTCCGATCGGCAGCACCGGATACAGACACACCACCAGCGTGACCCCGGCCAGCACCCAGTCGAGCACCGAGGGCCCATCAGCCCGATCGAGCGGACCCCACCACGATCGATAGCTCAGATACACCAGCGGTAGCGCGACCGCCAGGAAAATGACCAGGTAGTACTGACTGCCCTGCGCCAACGGCCGGAACACCTGCCACACCGACAACAGCGCGAGCCCTAGCGCGACAACACCGACCAGCCGACCGGGGAATCCGGAGAGCACCCGCGCGGGCCGCTCCTCATCGTCCACCCCCAGCTCAGCCGCAGTAACAACCGGTGGCGCTGCGCTCATGAGCGGACGATAGCAACGAGATTCACCCCCGGTGACAGAATCGACAACCGCACACTCTGTACAAAATGGACACTACGCACGACCATTCACCCCTGCTGCGCCGGTTGGGCTTACATCGCGAGGCTGCCACGTCTCGGCGGTGGCAGGTAGCTCGCCCTCGCCAGCAGCCCAGTCGGCCGGGCTCGCGCCACAAGTGCGCGTGGGTTGTCGGTGCCCGCGCATACCATCCGCTCATGCTCTCGATCGATATCGCGCAGCGTCGCGCCCGCCTGGCAACCAGGCATCGCCTCGCGCCGTCGGCCCGTTCGGACGACCCTGTCGACATCGCGCGTTCGATGGTGGTTCTGCACGCCACCGATCCGGCGACGGTGTTCCTTTCGGTCGGCGCTCGGGGCGTCGACCTCACCCCGGCCGATGTCGAGAAGGCGCTGTACGACGACCGTGCTCTGATTCGCATGCTGGCCATGCGCCGCACGATGTTCGTCGCACCGACCGAGTTGCTACCGGTGCTCCAGGCGTCCACCTGCGATGCGCTGGCCCACAAGCAACGCCGCACCTACGGCCGCTATATCGAACAGGCGGGCGCGGTCGACGGCGACATCTCGGCATGGCTGGCCGATGTCGAAGCCGAGACCCACGCGGCGCTGCTGACCCGCGGCGCGGCGACCGGCATCCAGCTGAGCAAAGATGTGCCACGCCTGCGCACCCAGATCGACACTGCCCCCGGCAAGCCCTATTCCAAACCGACCAGCATCACCACCTGGGTGCTGGTGGTGCTCGGCGCCGAGGGTCGCATTGTGCGCGGCCGCCCGAACGGCAGCTGGACCAGCAGCCAGTACACCTGGGCGCCAGTGGAAACCTGGCTACCCGAAGGGTTTTCACCATTGCCCGCCGCACAGGCGCGTGTCGAACTGGTGCGTCAGTGGTTGCGTGCCTTCGGCCCGGCACCGATCACCGATCTGAAATGGTGGACCGGCTGGACACTGGGCGAAGTCCGAAAAGCCTTGGCGGAACTCGACACAGTCGAAGTGGACCTCGACGGCACCCCCGGCATAGTCCTCGCCGACGACCTCGCCCCCGTCCCCATCCCCGAACCCTGGGCGGCCCTGCTCCCCGCCCTCGATCCCACTCCCATGGGCTGGCAATCCCGAGACTGGTTCCTCGGCCCCCATACGTCCGCCCTCTTCGACACCAACGGCAATATCGGCCCTTCCATCTGGGCCGACGGCCGCATAGTCGGCGGCTGGGCCCAACGCCCCGACGGCGAAGTGGTAACCCGCCTACTGGAAGACGTCGGCACCGACACCGAAAAACTCATCGATGCCGAAATATCCCGCACCGCAACCTGGTTCGGCGAAGTCCGCGCCATCCCCCGCTTCCGCACCCCGTTGCAGCGCGAACTCACCGCCTGAGGAGCGGAGCGCACCTGGCGACAACGCAGACGATCACGTGCAGCAGTTGGGATCCAGCACCGTGCACAACGCGGAGAGTGCGTCGCGGCGGGCGCGGTGGATCGTGTTCATCCCGCGCCGCTCGGAGTCGACCAGACCCGCCTTGCGTAACTGGCCGAGATGATGAGAGACCGTGGACTCGCTCAGACCGACCGCGGCGGCGAGGTCGCCACCGTTCTCCTCGCCGAGCGGACTGGTCAGCAGCAGTGACAGCAATTTGACCCTGGCCGGGTCGGCGATCGCCTTGAGCCGCAACGCCACCTCCAGCGCGGCGGCGTCGTCGACGGGCCCCGCCGCGACGGGGGCGCAGCAGACGGGGGCTGACATGTCGATCATGGGTAGCGCCTTGGGCATGAAATCAACCTTACCCGCGGTATTGACATATGTCGAAAAGGTGAGCAGAATCGGCACCACAAGTTCTTCGATATATGTCACACAAGTGGAGGTTCGATCATGTCTCGTATCCAGCTCGCCCTCAACGTCGACGACCTCGACACCGCCGTGCGGTTCTACTCCACCCTGTTCGCTACCGAACCAGCCAAGCGCAAGCCCGGCTACGCCAACTTCGCGATCGCCGAGCCCCCGCTCAAGCTCGTACTGATCGAGAACGCGGGCCAGGGCGGCTCCATCAACCACCTCGGGGTCGAGGTCGAATCCTCCGAGCAGGTACACGGGGAGATCGCCCGCCTCTCCGACGCGGGCCTGTTCACCGAGGAGCAGATCGCGACCACGTGTTGCTTCGCCACCCAGGACAAGGTGTGGGTGACCGGACCAGGTGCCGAACGGTGGGAGGTCTACACGGTGCTGGCCGACAGCGAAACCTTCGGCACCGCACCCGAACTCGGCCTCACCGACGCCGAATCCGTCGACGTGTGCTGCGGCACCGCCGCCGAAGCCGAGGCCGAGGGCGCCTGCTGCGGTACCGCGGCCAAGACGCAGGCCGTCGATTCCGGCGCGAGCTGCTGCGGCTGACCCTCGTGAGTGAGCGAGTTCACCCGATGTTCGCTTGCCTTCCTGATTAGACATCGATCAATATCGACATATGTCGAATCAGGATCTGCCGCTGAGTGTGGCCTCACCCCCGTGTGAGGCCACACCCCGCACCCGCGCACCGATGACCGGCGAGACCGCCACCGAGCTGGCCGTGCTGTTCAAGGCGCTCGCCGACCCGGTCCGGTTGCGGCTGCTCTCAGCGATCGCGTCCCGCGCCGACGGCGAGGCATGCGTATGCGACCTGTCGACAGGTATCGACGTCACCCAGCCGACCATCTCCCACCACCTGAAGGTGCTGCGTGAAGCCGGTTTGCTGACCAGCGAACGCCGCGCGTCCTGGGTGTACTACCGGGTCGTCCCGCATGCGCTGCGACAGCTCTCGGATGTGCTCGCGACCGAGGCAGGAGCGGTGACCGTATGAGCACCACGACCGACCATCCCGCTGTCGTGGGCAAACTGTCGACGCTCGACCGTTTCCTGCCGGTCTGGATCGGCGTCGCGATGGCAGCCGGACTGCTGCTCGGACGGATGATTCCCGGCCTCGGCGATGCGCTGTCCGCCGTGGAGATCGACGGCATCTCGCTCCCGATCGCGGTCGGGCTGCTGATCATGATGTACCCGGTGCTGGCCAAGGTCCGCTACGACCGCCTCGACTCCGTCACCGGCGACCGCAAGCTCCTGGTCAGCTCCCTGGTGTTGAACTGGGTGCTCGGACCCGCACTGATGTTCGCCCTGGCCTGGCTGTTCCTGCCCGACCTGCCCGAGTACCGGACCGGTCTGATCATCGTCGGTTTGGCTCGCTGCATCGCCATGGTCATCATCTGGAACGACCTGGCCTGCGGCGACCGCGAAGCCGCCGCGGTACTCGTCGCGTTGAACTCGGTGTTCCAGGTCTTCATGTTCGCCGCCCTCGGCTGGTTCTACCTCTCGGTCCTGCCCGGCTGGCTCGGCCTCGAACAAACCACCATCGACGTGTCACCGTGGCAGATCGCGAAATCGGTCCTGATCTTCCTCGGCATTCCCCTGCTGGCGGGGTTCTTGACCCGCCGCCTCGGCGAACGCGCCAAGGGCCGCGAATGGTTCGACGCGAAGTTCCTGCCGGCGATCGGTCCGTGGGCGCTCTACGGGCTGCTGTTCACCATCGTGATCCTGTTCGCCCTGCAAGGCGACCAGATCACCGCCCGCCCGCTCGACGTGGTCCGCATCGCGATCCCGCTGCTGGCCTACTTCGCGATCATGTGGGGCGGCGGCTACGCCATGGGCGCGGCCATCGGCCTCGGCTATGAACGCACCACCACCCTCGCCTTCACCGCCGCGGGCAATAACTTCGAACTCGCCATCGCCGTAGCGATCGCCACCTACGGCGCCACCTCCGGCCAAGCCCTCGCCGGTGTCGTCGGCCCCCTCATCGAGGTCCCCGTCCTCGTCGGGCTGGTCTATGTCTCCCTGGCGCTACGCAAACGGTTCAACAACGTCCCCACTTCGTCTGCCATCTGAAAGGCATTGCCCCACATGACCACCAAGCCCAGCGTGTTATTCGTCTGCGTCCACAACGCCGGACGATCTCAGATGGCCGCCGGATTCCTTGCTCACCTCGCCGGCGACGCCATCGAGGTCCGCTCCGCGGGCAGCGCCCCCGCCGAAACCGTCAACCCGTCCGCGGTCGCGGCGATGGCCGAACTCGGCATCGACATCGCCGACCAGGCCCCGAAGATCCTCACCTACGACGCCGTGGAAACCTCCGACGTCGTCATCACCATGGGCTGCGGCGACACCTGCCCCGTCTTCCCCGGCGTGAGCTACCGCGACTGGGTCCTGGAAGATCCCGCGGGCAAAGGCGTGGAGTCGGTGCGCCCGATCCGCGACGAGATCAAGTCCCGCGTCGAAGCCCTTGTCGCCGAATTGCTGCCGACCCGAGCCTGAAACTCCCATTCGCCCCGGAGCCTCGCAGCCGACCTGCCGGATGCGAGGCCTCGATGGCGAGCGGCTCGCGCTCAGGTCGGTGGGCGTAGCGCGGCGAATTCGTCGGTGACGCGCAGGCCGGAGTCGGTGAAGCGGTAGAGAGCCGCCGGGCGCCCTCCCGCTCGACCGGAGGGCGCGGTGACACCGGTGGGGGTGATCACCTTGCGGCGGGTCAGTACTCGTTGGAGGTTGGTGGTGTCGACGTCGTAGCCGAGTGCGGCGCAATAGATCTCGCGCAGCGTCGACATGGTGAACAGGTCCGGGGCCAGCGCGTAGGCGATGTTGGTATAGGAGAGCTTGGCGGCCAGGCGGGTGCGGGCGTGGTCGACGACGGTGCCGTGGTCGAAGGACATGTCGGGCAGATTCGAGACCGGGTGCCAGGTGGTGTCGGACGGAAGTTCGGGTTCGGTGGCGAGGGGAACCAGGCCGAGGTAGGCCGACGCGATGCGGCGGGGAGCGGGGACTCGGTCGGGGTTGCTGAACACCGACAACTGCTCGAGATGGGCCAGTTCTCGCACGTCGACCTTTTCGGCGAGCTGGCGCCGAGCGGAAGTGTCGAGGTCCTCGTCGTCGCGTAGCCGCCCGCCCGGCAGCGACCAGGTGCCCTTCTGCGGATCGAGCGCGCGTTCCCACAGCAGAACCGCCAGCTCGGGATGCTTGGCACCTCTACCTGCGGAAATACCCGGGGGAAAGCGGCGAACCTGGAACACCGCGGTGAGCGATTCGTGGATGGTGTTACTATGGGGCACGTTTTCGATTATAAGTCGAAAACCTGGTTTGGTGCGAATCGCGGCGATGGAGCCGCTCGCATGATGAAGGGAGCCACCATGGCGACGACGACTGCGCAGCGGACGCTGATGGATTCGGTCTTCGATGGACCCACGGGCTACGCGGGTGTCGAGGCGACGCCGGAATGGGCGCAGGAGGTGCGCCGCCTGGCGCGCGAACGCAATGCGACCATCCTCGCGCACAACTACCAGCTGCCCGAGATCCAGGACGTGGCCGACCACGTCGGCGACTCGCTGGCGCTCTCGCGCATCGCGGCCGAGGCCGAAGAGGGCACCATCGTGTTCTGCGGCGTGCACTTCATGGCCGAGACGGCCAAGATCCTCAGCCCGGCCAAGACGGTGCTCATCCCCGACCAGCGCGCGGGCTGCTCGCTGGCCGACTCGATCTCCGCCGAGGAACTGCGCGCGTGGAAAGCCGAGCACCCCGACGCGATGGTGGTGTCGTATGTGAACACCACCGCCGAGGTGAAGGCGCTCACCGACATCTGCTGCACCTCCTCCAACGCCGTCGACGTGGTCGACTCGATCGACCCCGACCGTGAGGTGCTGTTCCTGCCCGACCAGTTCCTCGGCGCGCACGTCAAGCGCGAGACCGGGCGCGAGAACATGCACATCTGGGCGGGCGAGTGCCACGTGCACGCGGGCATCAACGGCGACGAGCTCACCGAGCAGGCCCGCACCCACCCCGATGCCGAGCTGTTCGTGCACCCGGAGTGCGGTTGCGCCACCTCGGCGCTGTATCTGGCCGGTGAGGGCGCGTTCCCGGCCGAGCGGGTGCACATCCTGTCGACCGGCGGCATGATCGACGCGGCGAAGGCGTCGCGCTCCAACCAGGTGCTGGTGGCGACCGAGATCGGCATGCTGCACCAGCTGCGCAAGGCGGCGCCCGGGATCGACTTCCAGGCGGTCAACGATCGCGCGTCCTGCAAGTACATGAAGATGATCACCCCGGCCGCGTTGCTGCGCTGCCTGGTCGAGGGTGCCGACGAGGTGCAGGTGGACCTGGCGATGGCCGAGGCCGGTCGCGCCTCGGTGCAGCGGATGATCGCCATCGGCAACTCCGGCGGTGGCGAATGACCGCCACCGCGGGGTCGAGCCGGTAACGACCATGACGATTCCGGTTTCCTGGGAAGCCGAGGTCGACCTGGTCGTCATCGGCGGTGGCGTCGCCGGTCTCACCGCGGCGCGCACGGCGTCGTTGCGTGGGCTGCGGGTGCTCATCCTCAGCAAGGGCGGTCCGACCGACACGTCGACCCAGTACGCGCAAGGCGGCATCGCGGTCGTCGCACCGCTCGGTGATTCGGTGGACTCGCACGTGCGTGACACGGTCGAGGCCGGTGCCGGGCTGTGCGAGGTCGACGCGGTGCGTTCGATCGTCGAGGGCGGGCAGGCCGCGGTCGCCGCGCTGACCGACCTCGGTGCGGTATTCGACCTCGGTCGTGACGGACAGATCTCGCGGACCCGCGAGGGCGGGCACAGCACGCGTCGGATCATCCACGCCGGTGGCGACGCTACCGGCGCCGAGGTACAGCGCGCGCTCAATGCGGCCGGGCTGCCGGTGCTGTTCGGTGCCGCCGCGCTGCGTGTGGTGACCGGCCCCGACGGCGTGCGGGGCGTTATCGCGGTGTCGGACAACGGATTCGGCGTCGTGCACACGCCCGCTGTGCTGCTGGCCACCGGCGGGCTCGGGCACCTCTACGCGCTGAGCACCAATCCGCCGGGGGCGACCGGCGACGGTGTGGCGCTGGCATTGTGGGCCGGGGCGGCGGTGGCCGATCTCGAGTTCGTGCAGTTCCATCCGACCGTGCTCTACACGCCGGGCGGGGTGGGCAGGCGGCCGTTGATCAGCGAGGCGGTTCGTGGAGAAGGCGCGATACTCGTCGACTCCCAGGGCAATTCGGTGACCACCGGCGTGCATCCGCGTGGCGACCTGGCGCCGAGGGACGTGGTGTCGCGGGCGATCGCGGAGCGCATGCGGGCGTTGGGCACCGACCATGTCTTCCTCGATGCGCGTGCCGTCGAGGGGTTCGCCCAGCGGTTCCCGACGATCACCGCCTCGTGCCTGGCGGCGGGAATCGACCCTGCGGCGCAACTGATTCCGGTCGCGCCCGCCGCGCACTACCAGTGCGGCGGCGTTCTCACCGATACGCACGGACGGACCGGTGTCGCGGGGCTCTACGCCGCGGGCGAAGTCGCCAGGACCGGGCTGCACGGCGCGAATCGACTGGCCTCCAACAGTTTGCTCGAAGGGCTCGTGGTGGGCGAGCGGGCAGGCGCGGCGGCGGTCGAGCGCGCCGGGGTGCGCGCTCGGGTCGATGAGATCTCGTCGTGGACACTGGAATTCGCCGATCGTTCGGTAGTGCAACAGGCGATGACCGAGCATGCTTCCGTCGTGCGTGACGGCGTCGGACTCACCGAGGCACTGGGTCGAATCGATGCGGCGACTTCGACGGTGCCGATGCTCGACAGTGTCGAGGATTCGGTGACCGCCGCGCCGCACCTACGACGTATCGAGGACGCGGCGCTCACCGTGACGGCGCGGGCGCTGCTGCTCGCGGCGGCAGCCCGTCAGGAGAGTCGCGGCTGCCACACACGCTCGGAGTATCCGGGGACCGTCGACCAACAGCGGCACAGCACCGAAGTCCGCCTCGACGAGCACGGCGGACTGGAGCTATCCACTGCGGCAGTCGCTTTCGAGCCCGTGCCGGCAGGGATGCGGTAACAATCGCCGCCATCCGGTGGCCCGGTTCTGTTGTTCAAGCAATTCCGGCGGAGCGAAGGTCGCCCGCCCGATCGATCGGCGCGGCGCACAGTCGCCCGAGAACAGGAGTGCAGTGATGGCTCTGGACGCCACCCTGGACCGTGACGAGCTGCTCACGCTGATCCGTACCGCTCTCGACGAGGACCTGCGCTACGGGCCCGACGTCACCACGGTCGCCACCGTTGCCGAAGACGCCGTGAGCAAGGCCTCGGTGGTGTCGCGCCAGCACGGCACCGTCGCGGGCATCGACGTCGGGCTGCTCGTGCTCGACGAGGTCCTCGGCGCGGGCGCCTACGAGATCACCGCGCGTGTCCCCGACGGCACCCGGGTGGAGCCGGGCACGTCGGTGCTGAGCATCGTCGCGCCCACCCGCGGCCTGCTCACCGCCGAACGGACCATGCTCAACCTGGTCTGCCACCTGTCCGGTATCGCCTCCGCGACCGCCGCCTGGGTCGACGCCGTCGACGGCACCGAGTGCAAGATCCGCGACAGCCGAAAAACGTTGCCCGGCCTGCGCGCCCTGCAGAAGTACGCGGTCCGCGTCGGCGGTGGCGTCAATCATCGGATGGGGCTCGGCGATGCCGCGCTGATCAAGGACAACCACGTGGTGGCCGCGGGTTCGGTCGTCAACGCCCTGCGCGCAGTCCGCGCATTGGCACCCGATATCGCCTGCGAGGTCGAGGTCGACAGCCTCGAACAACTCGAGGCGGTGCTCGCCGAGAACGTCGAACTGGTGCTGCTGGACAACTTCCCGCTCTGGCAGACGCAGGCCGCCGTCCAGCGCCGCAACACCACAGCGCCCGACACGAAACTCGAGTCCTCCGGTGGGCTTTCGCTCGAACAAGCCGCCGACTACGCGGGCACGGGTGTCGACTACCTCGCCATCGGCGCCCTCACGCACTCCGTGCGCGTGCTCGATCTCGGGCTCGATATGTGAGCGCGAACCGCGCTGACGGCCGAAGTTGTCGGTGCCCGGTGTCACACTGCCTGCATGGACAACAACCCAGTGGACGCGAAAGAGATCACCTCGTACGACGACCCGGACGCACCGTGGAACCGGGAGTACTCGGCCGACGAGATGGCCGGTTGGAACGACGGCGTGGTTCGGGAATTCCGGGAGAACAGCGGGCAGGTCGGGGGCGACTACGCGGGTGCCACGCTGTTGTTGCTGACGACGACGGGCGCCAAAAGCGGTAAACCGCATGTGGTTCCGTTGGGGGCGCTGTATCGCGGCGACGTGATGTATGTGAGCTCGTTCATCGAGGATCGGTATCCGGCCTGGTATCACAACGCCAAGGCTGATCCGCGGGTGACGATCGAGTTGGGTGGGGAGAAGTTCACGGCGATGGCCGACGTTCTCACCGGCGCGCGATACGACGAGTTCGCGACGTGGGCGCTGGCGGAGAATTCCCTGCTGGCCGAGTATCAGGCCAAGGTCGACAAGCCGTTGCCGCTGGTGGTGCTGACTCGGACGGAACCGGAATAGCCCGGCCCCGTTCAGGAGTCGTGGCGGCGATCGCGATGCTTCGACGAGCGCCGATAGGTGCGTCCGCTGGGTACCGCGGTGGCGGCCGACGAACTGCGCAGGGCATGGCGGCGGCGCCAGGCGACCAGATCGGGTCGCTCGGTGGGCTGCGCAGTGGCCTGCTCGGCTGCGGTTCTCATGTCAAGGTCCTCCCCCGAAAATAACGATGCTGCCAGGATAGGGAGCGGGTACGACCACATTCCACCGGTTTTCCGGTGAACCGATGCACGGCGGTCGCTATTCCCTGTCCCCCACTGCGTCGGCACCGGCGGACCTAACCGGTTCCCGCTGCGGCGCAGCCTTTTTGTCCATCGGTGCACCGATCAACACATCCGCCCACCGCGTCGTCGGGTCGATATCGAGCAGCAGCGCCTTCACCAGCAACGTCAGCGGAATCGCCAGCAGCGCACCGAGCGCACCGAGCACCCACGCCCAGAACACCAGCGACAGGAAGGTGATGGTCACCCCGAGACCGACGGCATCACCGACGAACTTGGGCTGAATGATCGACTGGATCACGAAGTTGATCGCCGAATAGACCACGATCACCCAGATCATCAGCACCGGCCCGCTGTCGAGCAGGGCGAGCAGCGCAGGTGGGATGACACCGACGACGAACCCCACATTCGGGATGTAGTTGGTGATGAACGACAGCAACGCCCACAGGATCGGCAGCGGCACCCCCATCAACCACAGCGCCCCGCCATCGATCACGGCCACGATGGCGCCGAACACCGTGGACACGATGAGGTATTTGCGTGTCCCGGCGACGAAACTGCCCAGCGCCTGCGCGATCGCGGGCCGCTCCCGGGCCACCATCGCCAGCCGGCGGTCCATCGTCATCCCGTCGACGGCCATGAACAGCAGCAGCGCCAGCACGAAGAACAGATTCGAGAAGACCCCGAGCACGCCGCCGAGCACCTGCTCGATCCAACCGGCGGCCTTGCCCACATCGATCCCACTGAGCGCCTTGTGGATCTGATCGGAACTCACCCCGAGATCCGACAGCCAGCCGCGCACATGGTCGAGCAGGTCGTTGAGTTTGTCGGCGTAGTCGGGCAGCAGCGAGGCCAGCTGTATCGCCGACAGTGCCAGCGCGCCACCGATGCCGAACAGAATCGCGACCACCGCCGTCAGCGCCGCGGCCATGCCGAGCCAGGCAGGCCAGCCTTTGCGCCGCGCCCAACTCTGGACCGGCTGCACCGCGATGGTCAGCATGAGGGCGAGGAATACCGGTCCGACGATGCCGGAGAAGGCCTTCAGACCCGCGATGGTGACCACCGCCGCCCCGAGCGAGAGCAGCACGATCAGGCCGCGCGGAATCGACCATTCGGCGGGCGGGGCCGGGGTTGCGGTGTCAGTGCTCGGCTCGGACATGCGCCGAACGGTAGCCACGCGAAGGTGGCGCCACCTCCCCCATTCCGGGTGAGATCCGAGCTCAGGCCGTCTTCATCTGCGGCTTCGGCGGCGGCGCCGCGGTGCGGCGCGTGACCCGGCCCAGGGCCCAGAACCCCAGCTCGACCACCCAGAACACCAGCAGCGCCGCGGTCACCACCAGCACGGGGACCGCGAGAAACACCAGGGAAGGCACCGCGATCAGCAACCAGCCGAGCACATCGACCGCACGCGCCCCGCGTAACCGGCTGCCGAGGCGAACCGCCGCCCACATCATCCAGCGCCGGGGCACTGATACCCCGGCCTCGTGCAGGCTGCGCCGGAATATCCCGTCGGCATCGGCGGGCCCGACTTCGGCTGTGCGGCAGAGATAGTCGTGCAGGATCGCGCCCCTGGTGTAGGCGCCGTAACGCGGGATCAGCCACACCAAGGCGCGCGGCACCGAGGCGAAGTCGGTGCGGAATCCTGCAGGCACCGTGAAGGTTTCGACCGCGCCCTGATAGGTGAGCGGTTCGGTGAGCCGCCAGAATTTCGCGTCCAGTTCCTCGACGACCGGACCACCACCGATGAATGCCACGACCGTTCCTCTCGCACCACTACCTGCTGTTATGCAGAAATGGTATCGCGCGGAGGTGGCTCAGCCGCGTGGTTGCGAACTCGGATCGAAATCGCTGCTGGGCCGATACTGTTCGGCACCGTACGGCAGCCGGTAGTCGTCGGACTCGTCACCGAAATCGGCTGGGCGCAGGTCTCCGAGCAGTCCGGCAGCGCCGGAATTGAGATCGACAGCCGGGTGTAATGCGGCGAGGAACAACAGCACAAGGGCAGCAAGGAACGGCTGGATCAGCAGGGCGAGATCGGTCCCGACTTCCGCTGGCAGCGCGACGATCTGGCCGATCGCCGGATCGTCGGGACGCGGATGACGCACGCCCGCAACCCATTCCCCGATCCACATCATCAGCGCGGCGCCCAGCCCCGAGGCGAACAGCATGCCGAGCACGAGAGCGGGCCCGCGCGTGATCCGAATCCGCCAGGCACCGGCCGCGCTCACTACCGCGACCACCGCGCCGATGCACAGGAACATCCCGACCGCGTCGAACAGGTGCAGACTCTCGCCGGTGAGTACCGCGGCGCGACCGGGCTGGGTCACCCGCAACCGCTCGGTCGGTGCGAGCAGACCCCACACCACCCCGGCCACCGCACTCGCCACCAGCACCACCGCGATGACGACGCCGACGCCGATCACCTCGCGACGCAACACCTCCGGACGCTCCCCGCGGCCGAGCACTAGCGGCGTTCCAGCTGTGCCGATTCGATGACACCGTGCCGCGAGCACTTGGCCCACCAGCCATCCGGGCTGATCTGCACGATCATCCGGCGACCACACTGCTCGCAGAATCGCGGCGGTTCCAGACCGAGCGCCGCCGACGCGGGCATCGCGTCGGCGAGCCCGGCCACGATCCGCTTACCCGTGAACGGGTTGTAGCGCTCGCTGTCGAGTCCGGGCGCGATCGGCTCACGCTGCACCGGGTTGTCGCGCTCGTCCAATGCTGTTACCGCCTCTGCGAAGTGCGACTCGACGGCCGCGACCTGGGTCGATACTCGATCGTACACAGCGTTTCAGAGCGTTTCGTTGAACGCCTTGATCGGCATGCTCAGCTCACCGAGCAGATCGAGATCGGACTCGGCGGGACGGCCGAGGGTGGTGAGGTAATTGCCGACGATGACGGCGTTGATCCCGCCGAGCATGCCCTGCTTGGCACCCAGGTCGCCGAGGGTGATCTCGCGACCACCGGCGAAACGCAGGATGGTGCGCGGCATCGCGAGCCGGAACGTGGCGATGGCGCGCAGCGCGTCGGCCGCGGGCAGCACCTCCAGGTCACCGAACGGGGTGCCGGGCCGCGGGTTGAGGAAGTTCAGCGGGACCTCGTCGGGGTTCAGCGACGCCAGCTGCGCGGCGAACTCGGCGCGCTGCTCGATGGTTTCGCCCATGCCGAGGATGCCGCCACAGCACACCTCCATGCCCGCTTCGCGCACCATCCGCAGGGTCTCGAAGCGCTCCTCGTAGGAGTGGGTGGTGACCACCTTCGGGAAGTGCGACTTGGCGGTCTCGAGATTGTGGTTGTAGCGGTGCACGCCCATCGCGGCGAGCTGGTCGACCTGCTCCTGGTTGAGCATGCCGAGCGAGCAGGCGACCTGGATGTCCACCTCGTTGCGGATGGCCTCGACACCGGCGGCGACCTGGGCCATCAGGCGCTCGTCGGGACCGCGCACCGCGGCGACGATGCAGAACTCGGTGGCGCCGGTCTTGGCGGTCTGCTTGGCCGCCTCGACCAGGCTGGGAATGTCGAGCCAGGCCGCGCGCACGGGCGACTGGAACAGGCCCGACTGCGAGCAGAAGTGGCAGTCCTCGGGGCAACCGCCGGTCTTGAGGCTGATGATGCCCTCGACCTCGACCTCGGGACCGCACCACTTCATCCGCACATCGTGGGCGAGCTCGAGCAGTGCTTCCAGGCGGTCATCACCCAGGCGCAGTACCTCGACGGCCTGCTGCTCGGTGAGGCCCTCGCCGCGCTCGAGCACCTGCTCACGGGCGATAGCCAGAATATCGGTCTGGACGGGTGCCTGCGTCACGACGTGATGTCCCTTCGACGGGGGTGTGCGCACGAGCCGTGGGTGTGATCCACCCGGCGTGGCCGTGCAACTTGAACGGTGTTCAGGATAGGGTAGCGGCTACGAGTGAGTCACGACACTCGGGTCGGACATTCGGACGGAAGGACGCGCGTGCAACTGCGGAAGACGGATGTGGTCGATGCCGCCGTCGCGATTCTCGATCAGTACGGGCTCGCCGACCTGACGATGCGCCGGCTCGCAGGCTCGCTACAGGTACAGCCGGGTGCGCTGTACTGGCACGTCAAGGACAAGCAGACCCTGCTCGGCGCGGTGGCCGACCGGATCCTCGCGCCGATGGACGAGCCGATCACGGCCACCGAATGGCCCGCGCAGCTCACCGAACTAGCGCATCGCCTGCGCGACTGCCTGCTCGCCTATCGCGACGGCGCCGAGCTGGTCTCGGCCACCTACGCCTCGCGCCTGACCACGAGCAAGGCGCGTGAACGCCTGGCGGGCATCGTCATTCGGGCCGGAATGACCAGGGAGGAAGCCGATCTCACGGCCTACACCCTGCTCTACTACGTGCTCGGCCAGACCGTCGACGAGCAGTCGCGCATGCAGATGGACTCCGTCGGCGCGCTGCCCGAGGACAACACACCTTTGCTCGACACTCCCGACCCCACCGCACGATTCGACTTCGGCTTGCAGCTGTTCATCGCGGGCGTGCGCACCATTCTCGGGGCCCGGGTGCGCTGATCAGGGCGGATCGTGGCGATTGGCTTCCTGATAGCGGCGCACGAACGGCAGTACCTGCGCTTCGATGACCTCGTTGTATTCGCGGGGCCGCTGAATCGGATTCGCATGCTCGATCCGAGTCGGCCGCACCACCGATAGGGTGCCGTCGACACCGCCGGAATGCTCGATCAGCACCTTGTGCGAATACTCCACGTCCACCACGTCATCGCGCGACCCGTCGCGGGGCCGGATGAACACGATCGCCGGGTTTCGCTTGTCCGGATTCGGCTTGCCGAGCGCCCGTAGATCCGCGGCGCCACCGCCCGCGACGATCGCCAGGAACTGCGCTTCGATCAACCCGTTGCTGGCAGCATCGCGAGAGAAGATCTTGTCGCGCAACACCTCTGCGGACACCTCGCGCGCGGCAGTGAAGTCGATGTCGAAGAACAGCCCGTCACGCTGCGCGAAACGTTCACGCCGAGCCGACATCTCAACCGCGAAGCGCAGCAGCCTGCTCTCCCTCGCGCCGGGCAACCAGCCCACCCACCGCACCAGATCGGCACCGCGACTCCGATTCTCGGGTCGAACCGCGTCCAGGTCCATCGGTGTGCAGTCCAGCACAACGGCCACCAATCGCCGATCGCTGCCCAGGTGGATATGCCGCGCCACTTCCAGCGCGATGATCCCGCCCATGCTGTGACCGACCAGCACGATGTTGCGCACATTGCCGTACCGCGCGGCCCGCACGATCATCTCGGCGATGACCTTGGTGTCGATACCCGCGTTGTCGTAGCGCACGGCCCACACCACCCCGAGGCGACTCAGCACGGGAAGTGCCATGGCGGTCGGTACCGCGTTGACTCCCCCCAGCCCGACCATATCGACCACCGCGGTATCCCAATCCCGCGCGTCAGCGGGCAGATGGACGGGCAGTAGTTCCGGCGCGGTCTGCGCCAGGCGCTCACGCTCGGGGACGACATCGTGGACCCAATACTGACCGAACACGATCATCGCGACCACCAGCACCCCGATGATTCGCAGCCCCACCAGCCTGGCCCGGCGCCAGCGACGCCAACCGTGTCCGAGCCGGGTTTCGCGCAGCCGTTCCCGCCGCCGCGCTTCGTCGAAGTCCGCGACGGTAGACGGATGCCGATCGAATGACGACATCCCTCCAATGTAGGGGCGCCCTCGGCGTGCCCCGATCTACACGAACTGAGAAGCGGCGACAGGACGGGTCGTCGGCTACTTCTCGAACGACCCGTACCGCTGCGCGTAGCTGGTCGGCGGTTCGCCGAAGATCTTGCGGAAGTCGCGGCTGAGGTGTGGCTGGTCCGCGTACCCGAGGTCGGCGGCGAGCGCCGCCCAGTCGATGTCGATGCCGTCGGCGAGCCGCTCGGTGATCTCGTGCAGGCGGTAGCGGCGGATCACCCACTTCGGCCCGATGCCGACGTACTCGGCGAACAACCGCTGCACTCGACGGACACTCATCCCGCAGCGCGTCGCGAGTGCCTCGACGGTGGTGATGCCCGTGTCGTCGGCGATCATCGCCACCATCCGCCCGGCACGCTCGGCCTCCGGGTCGGCGACGGGCAGGTGCGCGCGGAGATGGCCCTCGACCGACCCGACATCCACCGGATCGGGCAACTCCGGGCCGAAAACTGTTGCCGCGTCGACCATTCGATCCCGCAGGTCGGCCACCGGACCGTCCAGGAACGGACGGAACACGCCGGGCCGGAAGGCAACACCGAACACCGAACCCGAGCCGGTGAGCTCGCGGTAGACATGCGAGGACGAGGGGCCGTGCAGTTCGGCGCGACCGTCACGGAAAGTCAGGTGCACGTTCGGCAGCGGCACGACCAACTGCCGATACGGCCGCTCGTAATCCCAGGTGACGACCCAATACCGATCGACGTATCGCGCCAGGTCAGCCGACGGTGCGATGAATCTGTGGCGCTGCGACATCTGCCAGGCACCGCCCAGTTCACGCGGGTCGCGTTCCACCCGGCGAGTCTATGTCGCGTTTGTTCAAGACACCGCCGCGTCGCGGTGGTTACCTCGGTACATGTCCGAAAACGAACGCGTGGCTCGCGCCGCGACACCACTGTCGAAGCTCATCCGCACGGTCGATCCCGCTCGGCTGTCCGACCCGACTCCCTGCGCCGAGTTCGATGTCCGGGCCCTGATCAACCACCTGCTCTTCTGGGGCCCGTCGCTGGTCGGCGCCGCGCACAAGGAAGCCGTCGCACCCCCGGCGACCGCCGAATCCGATGTCGACCTCAGCGCGGGCGATTGGGTCGCGGCCCTCGACGCGCACCTCGACGCGCTCACCACCGCCTGGCGTGACCCCGCCGCGTGGCAGGGAGTGACCCACATGGGCGGACCCATGGAACTCCCCGCACCGCTGGTCGGCGGGATGGTGGTCGGCGAACTGATCGTCCACGGCTGGGACCTCGCTCGCGCCCTCGGTACCACGCCGCACTGGGACGACGACCTGCTGCGCGAGACCTACAACGAGACGGCCGCCACCGCCGAACAGGGGCGCCAGATGGGCATCTACGGCCCCGAAGTGCCCGTCGCGGCCACCGCTCCTCTCCTTGACCGCATCCTCGGCCTCACCGGACGCGACCCCGCCTGGTCGTAGGCCCGGTCAGTTGCTGTCCACCGACTCCCGGGGCTCGCGAAGATCCGCGGCCTTCGGTTCGGGCACCGTGACCGGGGCCACCGGGAGCCCGGGGAACCAGCGATACATCGCGGCCGCGCCGCCAAGACCCGCCACCGCGAGCGCGCCCGCCGCCGCGCCGAGCACCGTCACCGCGCTGATCGCGCCGACCGCGATCGGGCCCGCGAACATCCCGATGTCGTGGGTGAGCCGCCAGGCGCCGAGGAATTCCGCGCGCTGACCGGGTGGCGCCACATCGGCGCCGACGGTCATGATCACGCCGTTGCTCAACCCGTTGGCGAAGCCGAGCAGCACGGCGACCGTGGTCAGCCCGACCACCGACCCCGCGAACGGCAACGCGGCGTACCCCGCGGCGAAAGCGATCATCGCGGGAACGCCGATCGCCCTGCGGCCGTAGCGATCCAGCCAGATTCCGGCCGGATACGACATCAGCACGTCGACAGCGCCCGCGATACCGAACACGATGCTGGTGGTCGCCGCGTCGGCACCGATGTGCACCGCCCACAACGGCAGCAGCGATTGCCGTGCCGCCCGTGCCGCTCCCATGAGCAGGGCGCCGAGTCCGAGCGTGCTGAGCAGCTTGCGATGCTCGACCACCACGGCGCGAATGGTGTTGTCGCTGACCACCGTCGGCGACCCATCGGTCTCCGGCATGGCGAACACCAGCGTGCCCGCGACGAGCATGGCGACGAGCTGGATCCACAGCCCGCCGACCGGGCCGAGCCAGTGCACCGCACCGGCGCCGAGGAAGGGTCCGGCGAAGAACCCGAACCGCATCCACCCGGCCAGCGCCGAAAAGGCCCGTCCCCGATCGACGCTCGGCACCACGGCCACGATGTAGGTCTGTCTGGCCAGGCCCCACACCGCACCCGAAGCACCGTTGATCAGCAGCCCGACCGCGAACACGGCGATATTCGGCGCGAGAATGGCCACGAGCAGGCCCAGTGCGCAGGTCAACGAGCCGAGTGCGATCGCCTTGCGCTCACCGGTGCGCGCCACCAGCCACCCCGCGGGCAGATCACCGAGAATGAGCCCGAAGCCCATCATCGCGACCACCACACCCGCGGTTCCGACCGATGCGCCGAGTTCGAGCGCGTGCAGCGGCAGCATGGGAGCCGCCGCGCCCGAACCGATTCCGTACACCGCCGACGGCACGAACACCGCCAGTGCCATGGACCGTAACCGGGTCGGCGGTCCGCCCACATCGTTCGTCAGATCGGACCGCGCGGTCACGTTCACCGGGTCGCCGCCGACCGGCGGGCCACCGCAGGTCCCCGGCCACGTCGTGATCGCGCCGATGCCGTCATCGCGTCCCCACTACGACAGCCCACCGTCATCCCGCGAGCGCGGCAGGACGAGCGAATCTACTCTCCGGGCGGGCCAATCCGAAGTGGTCACGCAGCGTGGTCCCGGTGTATTCGGTGCGGAACAGCCCGCGCTCCTGCAGGATCGGCACCACCGTTTCGGCGAACACCTCGAGCCCACCGGGGTAGTAGGGCGGCATCACGTTGAAACCGTCTGCCGCACCCTGGGTGAACCACTCCTCGATGGTGTCGGCCACTTGCTCGGGCGTCCCCGCGAACACCCGGTGCCCGCGCGCACCCGCCAGCCGGTGCAGCAGCCCACGCAGGGTCGGCCGTTCCCGCTCGACGATCCCCGCCACCACCTGCAATCTGCTGCGCGCGTTGTCGGTGACATCGCCCGCCCCCGCGAACACCTCCACGGGCACCGGCTCGTCGAGCGCGAAGGTGCGCAGCGAGGTGCCGGTGATCGATTCCAGCTGCTTGATCCCGTACTCGGGCACGGTCAGCTCGTTGAACTCGCGCTCCAAACGCAGTGCGGCGGCCTCGGTATCGGCGATGAACGGGCTGATCCCCGGTAGAATCTTCACCTCGTCGGCAGTACGGCCGAACTCGGTGGCCTTCGACTTGATATCGGCATAGAAGGACTGCGCGTCCGACAGTCGTTGGTGTGCAGTGAAGATCGCCTCCGCGTACTTGCCCGCGAAGGCGCGACCCTCGTTCGATGCCCCCGCCTGCACCAGCACCGGACGGCCCTGCGGTGTTCGTGCCGAGTTGAACGGCCCACGCACACTGAGATGTTCGCCGACGAAGTCGATCGGATGGATCTTGGCCGGATCGGCGTACACCCCGGCGGCGCGGTCGAGCACGATCGCGTCGTCCTCCCAGCTGTCCCACAGCCCGACCACCGCGTCGACGAATTCCCGTGCGCGGGCGTAGCGTTCGGCGTGATCGGGGTGTCGTTCGAGCCCGAAGTTGGCCGCGGCGAGGTCGGTTCCGGTGGTGACGATGTTCCAGCCCGCGCGTCCACCGGAGATGTGGTCGAGCGAGGAGAACAGCCGCGCCAGGTTGTAGGGCTCGTAGTAGGTGGTCGACGCGGTCGCGATCAGGCCCAGATGTGTTGTCACCGCGGCGATCGCGGTGAGCAAGGTGATCGGCTCGAGGCCGGGCGCGGCATTGTGACGCACGTCGGTGCGCAGGGCAGGACCGTCGGCGAAGAACACCGCGTCGAGCTTCGCCGCCTCCGCGGTGCGCCCGATCTCCTGGTAGTAGGAGACGTCGTAGATGCGGTCGGGCCTGCTGTCGGGATGCCGCCAGGCAGCCTCGTGGTGCCCGGACGGGTAGATGAACGCGTTGAGACTCAGTTGACGCGGTGCACTCATGACGCCTGTTTCACTTTCTCTGATTCCGTTGTGTCGACACCGAGTCCGGTCAGCAGCGCCTCCCGCAACCGGACGAACTCCGGGTGCGCGTGCCTGCGCGGGCGCGGGGTCTCGATGCGCTGATCGATCGTGATCCGGCCGTCGTCGAGAACCAGCACCCGATCGGCGAGCAACACGGCCTCGTCCACATCGTGGGTCACCAGCAGCACGGCGGGCCGGTGCCGCTCGCACAGCGCCTGGAGCAGGGCGTGCATCCGAATCCTGGTCAGTGCGTCGAGCGCGCCGAACGGTTCGTCGGCCAGGAGCAGTTCCGGCTCACGCACCAGTGATCTGGCCAACGCCACCCGCTGCTGTTCGCCACCGGAAAGCTCACGCGGCCACGCCTTCTCGCGCCCGGCCAGCCCGACCTCGGCCAGTGCCGACCGTCCCCGCCGGTCCGCGTCGCGCCCGGTCAACCCGAGCACCACATTATCGAGCACCCGCGCCCACCGCAGCAGCCGCGAATCCTGGAACACCACCGCGCGCTGCGCCGGCACCGTGAGCTCGCCGGAACCGGGTACCTCGGAATCGAGTTCGGCCAGCGCCCGCAGCAGCGTGCTCTTCCCCGAACCGCTGCGCCCGAGCAGCGCGACGAACTCACCGCGCCGGATCTCGATATCGATGCCGTTCAACACGATTCGACGGCCGAACCCGCGGGTGAGGGCGCGGGTGCGTACGACGACCGGTTCGTCGGAGCTCAGTCGCCCAGTGTCTGTCGCCATGACAGCACCTTTCGTTCCGTTGCCCGCACGGCGAGGTCGCCGAACAGTCCGAGCAGTCCGTAGATCACCAGACCGACGACGATCACGTCGATCTGGCCGTAGGTGCGCGCCTGCGTCATCAGGTAGCCGATGCCGCTGGTCGCGTTGACCTGTTCGACCACCACCAGCGCCAGCCAGGAAATCGTCACCGCCAGCCGCAACCCGAGGAAGAACCCCGGCAGCGAACCCGGCAGCGCGATCCGCCGCAGGAACCCCCACCGCGACAGCCCGACCGTCTCGGCCAGTTCCACATAGCGCGCGTCGACGCTGCGCAGGTAGGCATGGGTATTGATATAGATCGGGATGAGCACACTGGTGGTGATCACGATCAGCTTCATCTGCTCGCCGATCCCGAACCAGACGATGAACAACGGAATCAGCGCCAGCGTCGGGATCGCTCGCTTGATCTGCACGGGACCGTCGACCACCGCCTCACCGAGCCGGCTCAGCCCCGAGACCAGCGCGAGCACCACGCCGATCGACACACCGAGGACGAGGCCGATCACGGCACGCTGCAACGAGGTCAGCAGGTTGGACTGCAACCGGCCGTCGGCGATCAGCTCGCCCGCGGTCTGCGCGACCGTCCATGGCGCGGGCAGGGTCTCCGGGTCGATGGCGCCGATCGCGGATCCGACCACCCAGGTGCCGATGAGCAGGACCGGTCCGAGGGCGAAGCCGAACGGGATGGGCTTGCCGGGTCCCAGCCTGCGCCTGCCCCGTCCACGCGGGGCGAGCGCCTCGACCGGGGCCGTGCTCGTCCTGATCCGGCGCAGCACGCCGATATCGAGGGTGGCCATCAGCCCGCCGCCGGCGCGAACGCCGCCCCGCTGGCCGTGACGGCCTCGGTGACCGCGGCATCGAAGCGCAGGTCGAAACCGTCGACGGCCTTGATCTTCTTGGGCAGTTCACCTACGGCGTCGATCGCGTCGATGGTGCTCTGCTGCCGGGCGATCAGCTGCTGGTCCAGGTGCGGGAACGTGAAGGTGCCGAGCGATTCGACGATCCGCGCGGCATCGTCGGCGCGGACCTTCTGGCTGTCGACGTAGTAGCGGCTCGCCCATTCCTCGCGATGGGTGTTGGTCCACTGCCAGGCCCGCACGAACGCGCCGACCAGGGCGCGGGTCGCGGCGGCCTTCGCCGGATCCTGGACCACCGCCCGACGCGCGTACACATAGGCGAGGCCGCTGTAGATGCCCGTGGTCTCCGAATCCGGGATCAGCGAGGTGCCCTGGGTGCGCAGGAACCTGGTCACATTGGGTTCGATCAGCGGCGCGACATCGACCTGACCGGTGCGCACCGCGTCCGGGAATTCGGCCAGCTGCAACCGGACCAGCTCCACATCGGTGGGCTTCAGGCCCGCCTTGGTGAGTGCCTTCAGCACCGACGCCTGCTGGGCGGTGCCCTCTGCGTAGGCGATCTTCTTGCCCTTCAGATCTGTCAGCTTCGAGATCGAACGACCCGGTGCGACAGCGAGTTTCATCGCCTTCGGGTTGGTCTGATAGGAGCCGATGATCGGCACGTCCTGCCCCGCGGCCAGCGCGTGGATCGGCGGCACATCGCCGACCTGGCCGACATCGGCCGCGCCCGCCCGGAAGGCCTCGAGGATGGCCGGACCACCGACGAAGTTCGCGAACTCGATCGTGAACGGCAGCTTGTCCAGCTCGCCGGACAGCCGCAGCGCCGATTGCAGCCGTTCCTGCTGATCGGCGACGACGAGCGTGGTCCCGGGCGGAACCTCGGTCGGCAGCGGCGCGTCGGGGGTGCCGACCGGTGCGTCGTTGCCCGGTGCGCAGCCGGTCAGGCCGAGCGTCGCAACGGTTGCCATCGCGAGCAGTGCGGCGGTGGCGCGGCCACGAAGGCCGGGTCGAAAGGTGTTCGGTCGGTACATAGAGGGATTCAAGCAATCACGATCGCCCCCGAACACCATTAGCCTTTCGATGATTCGAAGGGCCCGGCTCCTGGTTGGCACTGAGTGCCGCGTTAAAGTCTGGGCGTCATTCCCTGCGGGTGCGAGAATCCGGTGTCACTCCGGAACGGTCGCGCCACTGTGATCGCCTCGCGGCGAAAGTCAGACCTCCCTCGCCGGGACACCCTCTGAAAGGGCCGCGCCTTGCCTGTGGAGAATTCGCGATGATCCGTACCCGGATCTCGCTCGCACTGCCCCTGCTCGGGGTGCTACTGCTCGCGGCCATGATCGGTGCCACCGGATTCGGCGCGGAGATCGTGCCCGTGTCCGCGGTGCTCGACACCCTCATCGCCCGGCTCACCGGCGCGACACCCACCGATCTCGGCCTCGACACCATCGTCTGGCAGCTCCGGGTGCCACGCACGCTACTGGCGGCGGTGGTCGGCGCCGGATTGGCACTGGCCGGTGCGGCGATGCAGACGTTGGTGCGCAACCCACTGGCCGATCCCTTCCTGCTCGGCGTCTCTTCCGGCGCCGGTGTCGGCGCGGCCGCGGTCATCACCTCCGGGTTGTTCGCCGGTGCGGGCATCTGGGCGCTGTCCGGCGGTGCGCTGGTCGGCGCGTTCGGCGCCGCGACCCTGGTGTTCCTGATCGCGTTCGCCCAGGGCGGTCTCACCCCGCTGCGGCTGGTGCTCACCGGCACCGTGCTCGGTTCGGCGTTCGCCGGGTTCAGCAGTTTCCTCGTTTTTCGCAGCACCGATCCCGCGGCGGCGGAGTCGGTGCTGTTCTGGTTGCTCGGTAGTCTCGCCGGTGCCGATTGGACGACCCTCGCCCTGCCGTTGACCGTGGTGGTGGCCTGCGGCGCGATCCTCATGGCGAGCGCGGGCTGGTTGGACGCGCTCACGCTCGGCGCGGACACCGCGTCGTCGGTCGGCGTCCCGGTGCAACGCCTGCGCATCGGCCTGTTCGTGCTGCTCGCGGTGCTCGTCGGTGTCCTGGTCGCGGTGTCCGGCGGCATCGGCTTCGTCGGTCTGGTCGTCCCGCACGCCGCACGGATGATCGTCGGCCCCCGCCACCGCAACCTACTCCCCACCTGCGCGCTGGGCGGTGCGCTGTTCCTGGTGGTCGCCGACGCAGCCACCCGAATACTGGTGCGCCCCACCGAGATCCCGGTCGGTGTACTCACCGGCCTGATCGGCGCTCCGACCTTCCTGCTGCTGATGGGCAGGCGCCGCTACCAGTTCGGCGGATCATGAGCGGCCGCCTGCATACCTTCGGCCGACGTGTGCCTGCCCGCGATGGCGAACCCCGACCGCGACCTGCGCCGACCGCCGCCGCCCCGGACGATCGGGAGCCGAACCGCGCCACCCACCGACCGCAGACCCCAGGACCCCTTACGACGGAGCTCGATTCGCACGCTCGGGCCGAGCCCGGCCGATTACGAGCAGTCGGGCTCACCTGCACGGTCGGCCGACGGAATATCGTGGTCGGCGCGGAATTCTCGATCGAGCCCGGGGAAACCATCGGGATTGTCGGGCCCAATGGCAGCGGCAAGTCGACATTGCTTCGCGTGCTGGCGGGGGTGCGAAAGCCCAGGCAAGGCAAGGTGCTCGTCGACGGGCAAGTGCTGCATTCTCTCGGACCTCGACAGCGCGCCGCGGCCGTGGCATTGGTGGCGCAGGACGAGGACCCGCCCGCCGACATGCTGGTCGGCGAGGTAGTCGCCCTCGGCTTGACCCCTTATCTGCCGCCATGGGGACTCGGTGGTCCGCGCGAACAGCGCCGTGTCGCACAGGCCTTGGCGGCAGTCGACCTCGACGGCTTCGCGGGCAGGCAGGTGCAGCAACTCTCCGGCGGCGAACGGCAACGGGTTCTGTTGGCACGGGCGCTGTTACAGGACACCCCGGTACTGCTGCTCGACGAACCGACCAACCATCTCGACGTCACCCATCAGCTCGAGCTGCTCACCCTGATGCGCAACCTGAACCGGACCGTCGTCGCCGCCCTGCACGATCTGTCACTGGCCGATCGCTACTGCGACCGAATCATCGTGCTGCACAACGGTTCCACCCGAGCACCGGCACCACCGCCACAGGCGCTGGCAGCCGATGTCGTCGCCGAGGTATTCGGTGTCGACGCCACGCGCGTCCAGCACCCGCTGACCGGCGAAAACCACCTGTTGATCACCCCGCGAGAGGCGCGATGATGAAGACCCACGGCCGGATCCTGGCCACCACCGCCCTGGCCGCCGTTCTGACGGCGTGCACCGGCACCACCACGCAGTCCGCGACGACGATCCCGATCCTCAACTGCGGCAAGGAATCCCAGTTCCCCGCCCCCGCACAGCGACTGTTCGTCAACGACGGCAATCTCATCTCGATGGTGCTCGCGCTCGGTGCGCAGAACCAGGTCGCCGCGGTCTCGAGCATCCAGCGCGACGCCGACACCCTGCGCGCGCACTACGGCTCCGACATCGTCGACGGCCTGAAATCTGTTGCCCCCGAGTATCCCTCGCGCGAGACGGTGCTCGCCCAGCGCCCGGATGTGATGGTCGCCGGCTGGAGCTACGGCTACGACGAGGCGAGCAACCTCACCCCCGCATCACTGCGCAAGGACGGCATCGCCGCCTACGTGCTCACCGAGAGCTGTCGCCAACTCGACGGCGCCGCCGCACGCGGCACCGTCGAACCATGGACCGCGTTGCGCACCGACCTCACCGACCTCGGCACGATCACGGGCCACCCCGACCGCGCGCGGGAGGTCACCGCCGACCTCGACCACCGGCTCGCCGCGTTGACCGCCGCCCCGAAGCCTGCCCGAACCCCGACCGTATTCCTGTTCGACAGCGGCACCGACACCATCTACTCCAGCGGGAGATATGGTGCGCCGCAAGCGATCCTCGAAGCCGCGGGCGCCCGCAACATCCTCGACGATGTCGACGACACCTGGACCAAGGTCTCCTGGGAGCGGCTCGCTGCCGCCGACCCGGACGCGATCATGTTCGTCGACTACCCCGGCCAGAGCTACGCGCAGAAGGTGGAAATGCTGCGTTCCAAGCCCGGTATCAACGGTCTGCGCGCGGTCCGCGAGAGCCGGTTCTTCAATCTGCCGTACGCGCTGTGGACGAGCGGACCACTCAATATCGACGCGGCCGAACAGATCCGCAGGCAGCTCGAAACGTGGAACCTCGTCCCCGCCTCGGGAATCACACCCCGCGCGGACGACGCCGTACGTTGACCTCGAGCCCGGCGCCGGGTCGGCCGGTGCGCTGACCCGTGCTGTCGGTAGGGGAACTCAGTCGGTCGTGCCCCGCTCGGCGAGCGCTACCAGCTTCGTCAACGCCATCTGCCAGCCGACTTGGTTCTCGGCGGAGCTGAGCCCTGGCGGTACCCCCTCGTGCAGTACGTCGAGGTGGGTGCCGCCGTCAGCGTCTGTCAGGGTGAAGGTGATGGTCTGCGCCCCGGTCATGCCCGGCTTCTCCGTGACGAATTCCAGCACCTGGACCACTTGCTCATCCGGGGTCAGCGAGCGGAACGTCCCGAAGTAGGCGTCGTGCTGCTGGCGCACCGTTCCCGCATCGTGGGGCTGCCCCGTCTCGCCCACGTTGGTGGGATCGTCGTGGGTGAGGGTGATCGAGAACGATCCGCCCTCCACCGGCTCGAACCGGTGCACATCGACAGTTATCCCGTCGGGCATCATCCAGGCAGCCACCGCGTCGCCATCGAGCAGCAGCCGGTAGACGGTCGAACGAGGCGCGTTGATCTGCGTGCCGATCCTGGTGGTCGTCGCCATGTCTTTCACGATAGCCGCCCGGCCGACGCCGACCGGTCAACCTGCGGAGCTACGCGCCAGTGTCTGCAACGGGTCGGTCAGCACGTCGGCGAACGCCAGTTCAGCGGCCCCGATCAGTGGCGCGTCGTCGGCCAGCGCCGAGGTGCGCAGCCGGACCCGTTCGCGGACCGCGAGCAGTCCGTTCTCGGCCAGCCTGCTGCGGACCTGGGCGGCCGAGGCGAGGTAGACCTCGCGCAGCACCCCGCCGAACACGACCATCGTCGGGTTGAAGATATTGACGAGGTTGGCCACCCCGTAGCCGAGCCAGTCGCCGACCTGGTGCAGCGCGTCGCGGGCGGTGGCATCGCCGCGGGCGGCCGCGTCGACGATCGCTTCGACCGCCGCCCGCCCGCTGAGGTCGGCACGCCCCGCCGCCGCGATCAACGCCAGCTCCCCCGCCTCGGCCTCGAGGCAGCCGCGCGACCCGCACCGGCACGCCCGCCCGCCGGGGTTCACGATCATGTGCCCGACCTCGCCGCCGTAGCCGCCCTCACCGCCGAGCAGCTCGCCGCCCATGATCACGCCACCACCGATGCCGACTTCACCGTGCAGATAGATCAGGTCCGACACCCCGGCGCCGACCCCGCGTTCGCGCTCGGCCAGCGCGCCGAGGTTGGCATTGTTGCCGACCACGACCCGAACACCGAGCCGCTCCGACAGTTTCGCACCGACCGGCACATCGACCCAGCCGATGTTCGGCCCGTATCGCACGGCACCGTCACCCTGACGGACCATGCCACAGAACGCGAGACCCACACCGACGCGAACGCTGTCGGGCCCCGCCGCGGCGACCAAGGTCTGCGCCATCACCGCCAGCGATTCGATCACTTCCTCTGGATCGAATGCCGCACTGTCACGCGGTGTTTCGCGACGGTCGAGAATCACCCCGCCCAGGCCGACCCGCGCCACCGCGAGCCGGTCCGCGCCGACATCCAGCGCGAGCACGTACACCCGCTCCGACTCCGGCCGCACCACCAGCGACGGCCGCCCGGCTCTGCCGGTCTGGCGTGGCAGTTCCTCACTCACCAGCCCGGCAGCGGCGAGATCGGTGGTCAAAGCCAGAATCGTGCTGCGATTGAGACCCATTCGCTCGGCGAGCTCCGCCCGCGATACCGGGCCGCTCAGATGGACGTGGCGCAGCAGCACGGCGAGATTGCGCGTTCGGATCTCGTCCGGGGCGGGTGCAGCCCTCATCCGGCCCAGCCTTCCCGGTCGATGGTCAACTACCTGGCAGCGAACGCTTGCGCGAGAGCGCGTCCACCCCCGCCGCGAGCAGCAGGACAAATCCTGTCACAACGAATTTCGTGCCCGCGCTGTAGCCCATCAGCCCCATCCCGTTGTTGATCACCGCCACCACCGCGGCGCCGAGCACCGCGTCGAGCATCCGGCCGCGACCACCGAACAGGCTGGTACCACCGATCACCGCAGCACCGACCGCCGTGAGCAGAACGTCGGAACCACCGGTGTTCGGATCGACGGAGTTGGCCCGCGACGCCGCGATCAATCCGCCGACGGCAGCCATCGTCGAACAGAGCACGAAGGCGCTGATCTTGATCCGATCGACCGGGATGCCCGCACGCCGAGCCGCTTCCACGCTGCCGCCGACCGCGTAGATATGCCTGCCGAACGGGGTGCGATTGAGCACGAAGGTCCACAGCAGCAGTAGCGCGATAATGATCGGCACCACGATCGGCATGCCCTGCAGCGAGTTGACCTCCGGATTGCGACTGCGCTCGTCATTGAGCACCAGCACCGCAATCCCCGCGATGAGCGCGACCGTCGCGATCCGCAACGCGACCACCGGCGCCGTCTCGCCGGTGAGCCCGAGTATGTTGCGCGCCCGCAACTTTCGGTACTGCACGAACGAGAACCCGGCAAGCAGCACCAGGTACATGACCCAGCCGAGCAGGGGCGGCACATTCTTGTTGGCGATCGCCAGGATCGTCTCGTCGTGGATGGAGATATTGCGGCCGTTGTCCATGATCTTCAGCGCGACACCCTGCAGCGCCAGGAACGCGGCCAGCGTCACCACGAACGACGGGACACCGATCTTCACCACGATCGCACCGATGGTCAGCCCGATCACGACACCGGTGAACAGAGACACGAGCACCGCCGCGTACCAGGGCCAGCCCTTGTCGGTGAGCAATACCGCGAGCACCGCGGCACACACACCACTGGTGAAGCCGGCCGACAGGTCGATCTCCCCGAGCAGCAGCACGAAGATCAAACCCATCGCGATCACCGCGATGGCGGCACCCTGGGTGAGCAGGTTCGCGATATTGCCCTGGGTCATGAACACCGGCCGCGCGATCCAGAACACGACCGACAGCACGACCAGAGCGATGACCGAGGGCAGTGCGCCCATGTTGCCACTGCGAATCCGCGCGACATAACCGGTGACCAATTCGGTTACCGGTGCGGCAGGCTCGGCGGCCTTGTCTTTGACGACCACACTCATGCCTGCACTCCGATTCCGAGGCTCCCGCTGCGGCCGGAAGTGATCAGTTCGACGACCTGCGAATGGGTCACATCGGCGGTCCGTACCTGCGCCGCCATCCGGCCCAGATACAGCGCCGCGATGCGATCCGAAACCGCGAAGACGTCGTTCATGTTGTGCGAGATCAGCACCACCGCAAGGCCTTTGTCGGCCAGGCGGCGCACCAGTTCGAGTACCTGCTGAGTCTGGGCGACACCGAGCGCCGCGGTCGGCTCGTCCAGAATCACCACCTTGCTGTTCCACAGCACGGCCTTGGCAATGGCGACGGTCTGGCGTTGCCCGCCGGACAGGCTCGCCACCTTCTGCCGCACGGATTTCACCGTCCGCACCGACAGACCGGCCAGTGTCGCGCCCGCCAGTTCCTCCATGCCGTACTCGTCGAGCACGATGCCGTGCTTCTTCTCGCGGCCGAGGAACATGTTCTGCACGATGTCGAGGTTGTCGCACAGCGCGAGATCCTGATAGACGATCTCGATTCCCAGTTCCGCCGCGTCCCTCGGATTGCCGATCTGCACCGGCTCTCCGTCGAACAGCACCTCACCCGCATCGATCGCATGGGTGCCGCCGATGCACTTGACCAGGGTGGACTTGCCCGCGCCGTTATCGCCGACCAGTGCCGTCACCTCACCGCGGTAGGCGGAGAAGTCGATATCGTGCAGCACGTGCACCGGGCCGAAGCTCTTCTCTAATCCGCGCAATTCGATGAGCGGGCTATCGGTCATCAGCGGACGCCGTTATCCGCGCAGAGCTTCGCGAATTCACCGGTGCACAGCTCCGCCTTGTCGACGAAACCGTCCGCCACGACGTCGTTCACGTTGTTCTTGAAGATCGCCTTGGGTTCGAGCAGCACCGCGGGCACCTTCGTCTTCGCCTCGGGATCGTCGACGGTGCTCGGTGCCTCGCCCTTCTCGCCATTGGCCAGCGCGATCGCCAGCTTCGCGCCGGCGGCGGCCTCGAGGTTGATCGCCTTGTACACGGTCATGCACTGGTCACCGGCCAGCACATTCTGCAGACCCTGCACGGTGGCGTCCTGACCCGTCACCGGGATCTGACCGTTGAGCTTCTGCTTCTTCAGCACGGCGATGGCGGCATTGGCCAGACCGTCGTTGGCCGCGACGGTACCCCCGAGGTTCGGGGTGCCGGTGAGCATCTGTTCGAAAATGGTGCCCGCCTTGGTGTTATCCCATTCCGGGACGGCCTGATCCGGGCCCTTCACGTACTCGCCCGCGTCGAACTTCGGCTTCAGCGCGCCGTCGTAACCGCTCTTGAACAGGGCGGCGTTGTTGTCCGTCGGACCGCCGTTGAGGTAGGCGACCACCGGCTTCACCGCCTGCTTGTCGGCCAGGCACTTCGCGAGTCCGTCGCCCATGAGCTGGCCGACCTTCACGTTGTCGAACGACACGTAGTACGGCGCACCGCCGCCGAGGGTGAGCCGGTCGTAGTCGATCACGGTCACGCCCTGCGACTTGGCCTTCTGGATGACCGCCTTGCCGGTGCCGCTGTCGAGGTTGGTGATCATCAGCACCGAGGCGCCGTTGGTGATCATCTGATCCGCGATGGTCTGGAAGGCGTTCTTGTCGCCCTGGGCATTCTGGATGTCGGCCTTGACCCCCGCGGCGTCGAACGCCTGCTGGAGATACTTGCGATCCGCTGTCTCCCACCTCGCCGAAGTCTTGCTGTCGGGCAGGATCACGCCGATCTTGGCGCCGCCTCCCGAGGAGTTCGTAGTGTCGTCGCCGCAGGCGGTGAGCGAAGTGGTGAGAAGTGCGATCGAGACGGCCGCGATGCCGAAGATCCCCTGACGCATGAGCGTGGGCCTTTCGTGGAACCACCGCCTGTGGGCGGTCGAGCTGGAGCGAATGTTGTTCTCGACAACATACTCCAGCGTGACGTGGCCCACATGAGAATCGGACATCAGTCGAGCGCTATCGACGCAACGGGCTCTGGACCAAAGATCACAAGCTGACCGCCGCCGAACGGCGCTCCGACGAATCTCCGGCTTTTAGCTGACCTTGGTGTTGCGCTTCAGCAATGGACGTCGCCGGCGGGCGCGGTCAGCTGTGACGGCATACTCCTCCGCCAGCACGCCGTAGAGCATGAGATCGCTGTGTTGGCCGTCGACGAACCGAGCCTGGCGGGCGACGCCCTCTCGGACCGCACCGACGGCCGCGCAAGCTGCAATCGCGGCGCGGTTTCGGTCGAGGATCCAGGCATACATCCGGTGCAGCCCCATCACGAGGAGGCCGAGAACCGGCTGCGCAGGGCGGCGCGGGATCACCTCGACAGACCCGCTGTCGGCCGGGCAAGAAGCAGCTGTGCACGGGTTACTGCAGGTGCTGCGGACAGCGGAACCCAACCCGTGACGCAGCTCAGCCTCGAGGGACAAATCCGCTGCAACAACCTGTTCGTTCACCGACACCCCGTACGGCTGCAATGTTGCTTGTGCTCCGGAGACGCGAACGCAAAAAGGCCCTCCAACCGAAGTTGGAGGGCCTTTCGCAATGATGTTCCGGCAGTGTCCTACTCTCCCACACCCTGTCGAGTGCAGTACCATCGGCGCAGGTGGCCTTAGCTTCCGGGTTCGGAATGGGACCGGGCGTTTCCCCACCGCTATAACTACCGTAACTCTATGAAACTAGACAGCGCTCCCCAATAACACCAAACCCCACAAAATATGGGACCCGATGATCAGGTTTGCTGCAGTGTCTGTTGTTTCAGAAACCGCACAGTGGACGCGTAACACCTTCGTCAATAAGCCCTCGGCCTATTAGTACCAGTCACCTACACACGTTACCGTGCTTCCAGTTCTGGCCTATCAACCCCATGGTCTGTAGGGGGCCTTAACCC
>NZ_JBHXMN010000011.1:0-203673 GCF_042720495.1 Nocardia sp. NPDC058480
CCTTCGGCTCAGCGCTTTCGAGCGCTAACCGGCGACCCGGCCGCGGACCGGCCACTTCGTGGCCGTCCCTCCCTAAGGGTCGGGAGTGCGGTGGTTGGGTTGGGTGGGTTGTGGAAGACGGGGACGGGCTGAGGTGCACGGGGTGGTTGGCGGTTATTCGCCGGGTTAGTGGGCCGGGGATACGCAACCCACTGATTATGTGAGGACATGGGTAACTCCCCTGTCGCCTCCCAGCCGCTACTTACACGAAGTAAGGCCGGGAGCTAACGGGGTTAGCTCCCGGTCGGCCCGCTAAATTCGCGGAGAGGCGGAACAAGCGCCTTCCAATGCGGTTATGAAGAAGGGGAATTGGGCGGCGAAGCGGTGGAGGTTGGGGTCTCGGTCGTAGCCGGCGAACCAGTAGAGGCCTGGTTGTGAGTCCGCGGCGGGGTTCATGTCGCGGAAGGTGCGGATCCAGTTGTCGGCTCGGCCGCTGATCACCGTGTAGGGGAGGGCGCGGGAGAAGATCGTTTCCTGGTCGATGGGGGGGATGCGGTCGCGGGTGACGGTGTCGAGGCCGCGGTGCATGGCGCGGATTCGGCCTGCGACGGTGTCGCCGAGGGGAGTTCGGGTGGGGAGGTAGGTGGGGAGCAGCATCGCCGCGCCGCCTGCGAGGGCGATGGCTACGCCTACCAGGGCGTGGCCTGCGGTCAGGGCGAGCGTGACCGTGATGATCAGGCCGAGGGCGATCAGGGCGGCGCCGATCCAGCGGGGGAGAGCCCGCTGCTTCGGGTCGGCGAAGGCGCCGGTGGCGACGGCGTCGTTGCGCATGGCGGTGCGGATCGGGTCCAGTTGCAGGCGGCCGGGGGTGCGCAGTTCGCGGACGGCGACCGCGTCGGTGCCCTCGGGGAGCAGCATGTCGTAGACGGTGCGTTCGTAGTCGCGCAATTGGTCGTCGGGGGCGTTGACGCGGCTGATGCGCCAATCGTCTTCGCCGCGCGCGTTCACCGGGGTGATCCACAGGTAGCGCCGAACGGCGAGATCGACGACGGTGGCGGCGATGTCGACCGGATCGGCGTGCTCGTCGATGATCAGGCCCGCCTCGCCGGGGAGCACACCATCGGGGGAGGTGAACTCGACGCGGCCGCCCTGCTGGATCAGCGGATCGAAGGCATCGCTGCCCGCGACCGCGGCGGCGGCGCGCTTTCGCGCCAGCAGCACATAGGCGATCATGCCCGCCAATGCCAGCAGGAAAGCGCCGAACGCGGCGAGCACGGGTGTGGTGAAGGCGAACGGACCCGTACCTCCGCCGCGCACATCGGCATTCGCGGGCACGGTGCCGGGGGGCATCTGCAAGGTGAGGTCGATGGCATCGCCCTTGCGCAGGTTTGTCTGGTGCAGATAGAGCACGCCGTCGGGTTCGGTGTGGACATCGGCGCACGGCTTGGCATTGCCCGCGGAGCCGAGTTTGCAGTCCACGATGCCCATTTGGAAGCTCGGGCTGATCACCGAGACGTCGAGCACGGCGATATCGGCGTTGAGCACGCCCAGCCAGTGGAACACCTGTGTGCCGGGCATATCGGAGACGGTGTTGTGCACCGAATACGTGAACTTCGATTCGCCCGGCGTGGCCTCGACGACGAACTGATCGTTGACGGTGGTCGCGGTGCCCGCGCCGCTCGCCGTCACATCGGTGACCTTGAAGACCCGCTCGACATCGTCACCGACCTTCAGGCGCAGCGGCAGCGACATCGTGAAATTTCCATCGGCAGGTACCGCGACAGTTTCAATGACCTCGAGCACACCGGTTTCGGTGAGCGTGAGGTCGGCGGTGATCGAAACACCGGTGGTCTCGGGCTGCGTGTGGGCTACCGGCGCGGCCACGAGCAAACCCGCCGCAGCGAGCAGCAGCGCGCCCGCGGCGCCCCCCCGAAAAGTCAGCATGGGTGCCTACTCTAGACAGCTTGCTATTCTGCGTCAGCGGCTGTCGACGAACCATGAGACGAGGGGGGCACGGGGGAGTGACTCAACCACCGTACGGTTATGGGCCGAATGGCCCAGGTGGACGACCGGTTCCACCACCCCCCGGCTATGGTCCGCCCCCGGGATATCGGCCACAACCGGGATATGGGCAGCCAGGTTATCCACAGCCGCAGGGTTATCCACAGGGGTACGGGCAGCGTCCGGCGTATGGTCCGCCGCCGGGATATCGCCCGCCGCCCATGCCCTACGGTCCGCCGGGCAGGCCGACTCCGCCGCCACGTAAACGCGGTGGTGGCTTCACCTCGGCAATCCTCGTTGTCATCTTCCTGCTGGTCGGTGGTCTGGTGAAATACGCCGTCAACACCGGCGTAGATTTCGGCATCGGCGCGATCGGCCCCAAGCCGACCACCACCTACACTCCACAGCCCGGTACCGCGCCCGCCGCGACCAGCGACAACCCGCTGCTCACCGACTCCGACGGCACCCTGGTCCCGGCATCGTGCAACTACGCGCCGTGGGGAACCCAGGTGGACAAGGCACGCGCCTTCTTCGAATCGGCCGCGACGTGCCTCGAATCGGCGTGGAAACCGCTACTGGCGGAGAACAATCTGCCCTTCGAGTCGCCGACGCTCAACATCACCGCGACCACCGACGGCATCTCCACCCCGTGCACCGGATCGACGAGTAACTTCGCCGCCTTCTACTGCCCGGCGAACAAGACCATCTACATGCCGATCAGCCAGCTGCAGACCGAGCAGTTCCGCGACAACTGGGTCGTGTACCTGTCGGTGTTCGCCCACGAGTACGGCCACCACGTGCAGGCCCAGTCGGGCATTCTGCGCAAGGCCAACAGCGAGCGCGTCGACGCGGGCGCCCGCTCAGCCAAGGGGCTGGAGCTCTCGCGCCGAGTCGAGTTGCAGGCCAACTGTTTCGACGGCATGTTCATCGCCTCGTCGAAGGGCGGCGGCTCGCTGTCCTCGTCGCAGGTCACGGTCGCCACCAAGGATTCCTACGGCCGCGGTGACGGCCCCGGCGACATGCGCGACCACGGCACCGCCGAGCACGGCGGCCAGTGGTTCGAAACCGGCCTCGACCGCAACCTCACAGCCCAGTGCAACACCTTCACAGTATCCGCGAGCGAAGTGAACTAGCTGTCCCGCCTCTCCGCGCCTTCTAGCCGGACTTGTGTGCCGCACAGGTAGCGTTGGCGGCCGACGGTGGGGTGTGGGGTGAGTTGGCCCGTTCCCGGTGAGTTACCCATGTCCGTGCGTGATCAGTTGTCAAGGTGATTGATGTATCCCCCGCCTCCTCCGCAGCCGCCCTATGGCAGGCCAATGCCGCCACCGTACGGCGGGCAGATGCCACCGTATGGCGGGCAGATGCCACCATACGGTGGGCAGATGCCACCGTATGGTCGGCCCGCGATGCCGCCGTACGGGAGGCCGTTGCCGCCGCCGTACGGCTATGCGCCGCAGGGGTATCCGCCGCCGCGTCGGGGTGGATCGGGAGCGGTCGGTGCCGTATTGACGGTGTTGACCGTGTTCGGGGTCATCGGGTTGCTGATCGCCGCGGTGACTCTGTCCGAGCAGAGCTCGCCGGGTTCGGTCGCCAAGACGACGCCGCCGAGTTTCACCTACAGCTCGAATTCGCCGGTGCCGACCACCGATCCGACGTCAGCGCGCGCCACGACCACCGCGCGCACCACCGCGCCGACCACAACTAAACCCGCAGGGCCGCAACCTGTTATCGCTCTCGGTCAGCATCCGCTGTTCAAGAACGACGACGCGGGCCTGACGAACATGGACTGCGATCTGCCGCGCTGGTCGACCAACGCGGCGGTGGCCAAGGCCTTCTTCGCGGCGGCGCAGGTCTGCCTCGATCAGATGTGGCGGTCGAATCTGGCCGCCGCGAATCTGCCGTTCAAGAGCCCGGGTCTGGTTGTCGCGGAACAGCCTTCACAGCTGTCGTCGCCGTGCGGTGGCTCCACCAGCGACGCGTTCTACTGCAGCGCCTCTAGCACCATCTACATGTCGACGGCGGGCCTGGTCATACACAACACCCCGTATCCGCCGATGGAGGCGCTGTCGGTCTACGCCCACGAATACGGTCACCACGTCCAGGGGCTCACCGGCCTGATGCAGGCCTCGTCGAATCAGCGCCGTGAGCAGGGCGCGATGTCGTCGGATGGACTGGAGACCTCACGTCGAATGGAGTTGCAGGCCAGCTGTTTCGGCGGTATGTACATCGGTTCGTCCGAGGCGGGTGGCTCCTGGACCTCGCAGGAGGGCTACGCCGCGGTGAAACACAACTACAACCGCGGTGACGGCAACGGCCGCCACCGCGATCACGGCACCTCGGACCACAACGGCAATTGGTACAACCAGGGCTACACGAAGAACCGCAACTTCCAATGCAACACCTGGCTGGCACCCGCCGACGAAGTCAGTTAATTCCCGTAGTGGCCTTCGCCGAAGCGGCGCGGCGAACTGCCGTGAACCCCTTCGGCATAGGCGGTTTCGGCGTGGAGGGCGAAGTCGATGCCCGCGGTTTCGTCTTCCTTGCTCACGCGGAAGCCGATGATCTTGTCGATGCCCTTGCCGAGCACCCACGAGACCGCGAAGGCGTAGGCCGCGACCACGAGCACCGCCACGAGTTGCTTGCCGAGCTGGGCGAAGCCGCCGCCGTAGAGCAGGCCGTTCACGCCGCCGGTCATCACCTGGGTGGCCAGCAGGCCGATCAGGACGGTGCCGACGATGCCGCCGACGAAGTGCACGCCGACCACGTCGAGCGAGTCGTCATAGCCCGCTTTGTGTTTCCAGCCGACCGCGAAGGCACACACCACACCGGCGGCCAGGCCGACGATGACCGCACCGAAGGTGTTCACCACGCCGCAGGACGGGGTGATCGCGACCAGACCGGCCACCACACCCGAGGCGGCGCCGAAGGTGGTCGGCCTGCCGTCGCGGAGCTGTTCGACGAGGAGCCAGCCGAGCATGCCGAGGCTGCCCGCGACCAAGGTGTTCAGGAAGACCGCCGCCGCGGCACCGGTGGCACCCAGCGCGGAGCCCGCGTTGAAACCGAACCAGCCGAACCACAGCAGACCGGCGCCGAGCAGCACGAACGGCAGGTTGTGCGGACGCATCGCGTCGATGTTGAAACCGATCCGCGGCCCGAGGACCAGCGCCAGGGCCAAGGCCGAAGCACCGGAAGCGATCTCGACCACCAGGCCGCCCGCGTAGTCGAGCGCGCCGAAATTCAGCAGCCAGCCGTCGGGTCCCCACACCCAGTGCGCGATCGGCGCGTACACCGCCAGGGTCCACAGCGGAACGAACACCATCCAGCCCGCGAACTTGGCGCGGTCGGCGATGGCGCCCGAGACCAGGGCGGCGGTCAGGATGGCGAACGTCAGCTGGAAGGTGACGAACAGCAGCTCCGGAATGGTGCCGCGGACGGAGTCGGGGTTGATCCCGGCCAGCCCGACGTGCTCGAGATTGCCGATCAGGCCACCGCCCGCGTCGTCGCCGAAGGCCAGGCTGTAGCCGGCGACCAGCCAGACCACGGTGACCAGCGGGATCGCGATGAAGCTCATCATCAGCATGTTCAGCACGCCGGTCGAGCGCACCATCCCGCCGTAGAAGACGGCCAGTGCCGGCGTCATCAACAGCACCATGGCGGTAGCCGCGAGTAGCCAAGCAGTGGCCGCGGGGTCGATCGTTGCGGGCACGGTAACTCCTTTCACGCGTGAATGCGTTGCGAGAAAGTTACCGAACACTCACCGCGGATGGCGGCGCTAGGCCCGGTTTTCCTTGGCCAGTGCCCGCGCGCCGCGCTTGCCGGGAATGGGCAGGTCATCGCCGTCCGCTAGCCATTCGGCGGTGGTGAGCCAGCGGCGCTGGGCATGCGCGTCGGCAACGTCGAAGAACACGCGGCGGCCGCGATCGTCGCGCGCGTCGCGGGCGAGCACCGCCCAGCTCGGCGGCTTGCCCCGGTCGGCGGTGTGTTCCACGACGAAGCCCGCGACCAGCTTGCCGACCATGTTCACCGGCTTCTGCGAGACCCGATTGCCGTATTTCGCGGTGTGCCAGCGCCGCGCCGGACACAGCGAACCAGGGCCCGCGTTCGAGGCGATCCAGCCGGCGCGCTGCGCCCGTTCGATCAGCCACAGATGCTTCACCGCCGACGGCGCGATCTCGCCCACCCGTTCGGCGATGAGCTCACAGACCTCGGCATCGGCGAGGATGTCGCGCCTGGTCGGGCCGATATTGTGCTCGGTCCAATGCGCGGCGGCGAGGCGGGCGAGGATGCGACCGAACTCGTCGATGCTGCGCTGGGCACGGCGGCCGAGCCGCTCGATCCGCTCGGCCTCGCGGCGCATCTCGTTCTGCGCGGTGAGCGTGCGGATGGCCGCCATCGTGGGTACCTGCCCGCGTTCGAGCAGTTGCAGGATGGCGTCGGCGGTCGCCGGGTCGGCCGCGGCCGCGACGGGTAACGAGTCGCGTTTGATGTCGAAGTCTTGGGGGCTGATCGCCCGGCTCAATAGCCCGACCGCGGCATTGTCGCCAGCGAAGTCGGTGTGGGCCAGCCAGGCCGTTGCGATGTCATCACACGACAGCACGATGAAACGTTCCTCCGGTCGATGCGGTGGGGGAGCGATCGGTGCGCGAAGGTTGTGCCCCGGTCGGGATGAGGGACCGGCCGGGGTCACCAACCTGATGAAGGTTTGGCCACCGAAGTTGCCGAGATCCACGGTAGCCAGACACTTGCGTCGCTGTCACGACGGTTCATGGTTTCGTTACATCCAGTAAGAGGCCGTCAACCAGGGAACAGGTACGCATTTCCGGTGTTACCAGGGTCGATGGATTGGTCGACAGTGTATTCGCCGCTCGGATGGCAGTCGATAGCTCGGCCGTTGCACCTACTGGACCGCTTTGCTCCTACGCTTCAGACCGCGCAATTCAATGTGATTTGCATCACAGTTCGTTCATTGCTTCGTTACCGCGTTACCGCACAGTGCCAGCCGCCGATAAACCCTGTCGGACGCTCTCGGTAGCCTGTGGGTCGTGGCTCTGTACCGGAAGTATCGACCGGCGACATTCGCGGAAGTAGTGGGTCAGGAGCACGTCACCGACCCGCTGAGTACAGCGCTGGATACCGGACGGATCAGCCATGCGTACCTGTTCTCCGGGCCGCGTGGCTGCGGCAAGACCTCGTCCGCTCGTATCCTCGCGCGCTCACTGAACTGCGTGGACGGACCCACCTCGACACCGTGCGGTACGTGCTCGTCGTGTGTGGCGCTCGGGCCCGGCGGCACAGGCAATCTCGACGTCATCGAGCTCGACGCGGCCAGCCACGGTGGCGTCGACGACACCCGTGAGCTGCGCGATCGCGCGTTCTACGCGCCTGCCGAGTCGCGCTATCGGGTGTTCATCGTCGATGAGGCGCACATGGTCACCACGGCCGGTTTCAACGCGCTGCTCAAGATCGTCGAGGAACCGCCCGCCCACCTGATCTTCATCTTCGCCACCACCGAGCCGGACAAGGTGCTGGCGACGATTCGCTCACGCACGCACCACTATCCGTTCCGTCTGCTGCCGCCCGCCACCATGCGTGGACTGCTCGGCAAGATCTGCGAGCAGGAGCATGTGCCGGTGGAGGAGGCGGTGTATCCGCTGGTCATCCGTGCCGGTGGTGGTTCGCCGCGCGACAGTCTGAGCGTGCTCGACCAGTTGCTGGCGGGTGCCGGACCCGACGGTGTCACCTACCCGCGCGCGGTCTCGCTGCTCGGCGTCACCGATGTGGCGTTGATCGACGACGCTATCGACGCGCTGGCCGCCAACGACGGCGCCGCCCTGTTCAACACCGTCGACCAGGTGATGGAAGCAGGCCACGATCCGCGCCGTTTCGCCGTCGACCTGCTCGAACGACTGCGCGACCTGATCCTGCTGCGCGCGGTCCCCGACGCCGCCGACCGCGGCCTGGTCTCCGGCCCCGGCGACGTGCTGGAACGGATGCGCGACCAGGCCGAACGCCTCGGCCCCGCCACCCTCACCCGCTACGCCGAACTGCTGCACGATGGCCTCGGCGAAATGCGCGGCGCCACCGCCCCGCGCCTGCTCCTCGAAGTGATCTGCGCCCGCATGCTCCTACCCTCGGTCTCCGACGCCGAGTCGGCGACCCTGCAGCGCCTGGAACGCCTGGAACGCGGATTCGCGGGCGGATCGGTCCCCGCTCCGGCCCGTCCCGGCCCCGCCGCGGGTGAGCCACCCGCTGAACGTCCGTCCGCACCCGCGTCGAGCGGCCGCCGCGGCGCGGAACTTCTCGCCGCCGCCCGCGCCGAGAAGGAAGCGGCGACCAGCGGTTCGCCGGCAGCTGGCGTCGCGAGCCCCGTTGTCGCGGAACAGAAGCCCCCCGCCACGGCGCCCGCAATTCCCGCACCGAGCGTCGCGCCGGCCGAGCCTGCGCCGCTCGCTGAGTCCGCACCTCCGTCGCCCGCACCCACGCAGTCAGCGCCGTCCGTGCAGGCCCGGACTGTGTCTGAGCCGCCCGCACCGCCTGTGCCTGCCGCGCAGCCCGCATCGCTGGCGCCGGTCGCACAGTCCGCACCGCCGATGTCTGCCGCGCAGCCCGCACCGCCTGCGCCGGTCGCACAGTCCGCACCGCCGATGTCTGCCGCGCAGTCCGCATCGCTTGCGCCAGTCGCGCCGCCCGCGTCGCCTACCTCACCACCGGTCGATTCCGGGCAGGGCGTCGGTGAAGGCCCTTCGGAAAATGTTGCCCCCCAACGACTTGTGGCAGGTGTTCCCCCGGCTGAAACAGTCAGGACAGCGCCGTCCGACTCCCGTATTCGGTCGGAAAGCTCTGGCCCCGAGCAGTTCTCCGGACGGCCGACCGAAACCGGCTCACGTCGCGCTGGCGTCGAACCGACCTCGGCGCCGGAAGCGGTAGCACCCCAGGCGGATTCGTCGGCTCAGCCCGAACCCGAGTCGGCTGTCGGCGCAGCGTCGTCGCCGGTCGAGGCGGCCCCTGTGCAGGCGGAGCCGCGGGTCGGCGCCGCGCAGCCACCGGCGGCGACCGAGGATCTGGTCGGCATCGTCGATGCCGCGTGGCCGGAGATCAAGGGCCGGGTGCGCGAGTTCGGCGCTACGTTGCAGGCGTTGCTGTCGGGGGCGGCGGTGTCGCGGGTCGACGGTGACGTGATCGTGTTCGCGCATCAGAGCGCGCCGTTGGCGCAGCGGTTGTCCGATCCGCGCAATATCGATGCGGTGCGTTCAGCCGTGCGGGCGGTGCTCGGGCGTGAACTGAATGTGCGCTGGGAGACCGGAGCTCCCGCGCCGCGACCGGCGCCCGCCGCCAAGACCGGGGCGGCACGGGGAACGGCGAGTCCGGAGAGCAAGCCCGCGGGGCGGCCGAAATTCTCCCGGCCGAGTCAGGCCGGGGGCAACCAGTCGACGAACCGGGCGAACCGGCCATCCGACGATGACATTCCGCCGCCCGATTTCCCCGACTTACCCGATGATCCCGGCCCGGACAGTGGGTCCGAGTCCCGCTCCGGCGCCGATTCCGCGCGCAATGCCGCCGTGCTCGCCCCGCCGACCCCCGAAGAGGAACGGGAGATGCTGGCCGCCGCCGCGGTGCCGGTGGCTCCCGGTGACCGTCAAGACCCGGACGAGGTCGCTCTGGCGTTGCTACGTGAACAGTTCGGAGCAAAGAGTCTGGATGGTTGACAGCCACCGTCCGCACCGCGTTAAGTTAACCGGAGTTCGCACACCACGGTAGTATGAACGGGTGGCCGGTATCACCGGAAGAGCATGGTTCTATGCTCCGCTGGTGCTTGCCGGGATTTGTACGGCGTCGAGACAATTGGTCGTGGCGTTCGTGCGGCCACCGCACCCCAAGGAAGGAAACACTCCGATATGACCACAGAGGCCTACATCTACGAGGCCATCCGCACTCCGCGCGGCCGCGGCAAGAAGAACGGCTCGCTGCACTCGGTCAAGCCGATCGATCTGACTGTTGGTCTGATCCAGGAGCTGCGTGGCCGTTTCCCGAACCTCGACGAGGACCAGATCTCGGACCTGATCCTCGGTGTCGTCACTCCCGTCGGTGACCAGGGCATGGATATCGCCCGCGTCGCGGTCACCATCGCGGGTCTGCCCGACACCGTCGGCGGCTTCCAGCTCAACCGCTTCTGTGCCTCCGGCCTCGAGGCCGTGAACCTGGCCGCGCAGAAGGTTCGCTCCGGCTTCGACGACCTGGTGATCGCCGGTGGCGTCGAGTCGATGTCGCGCGTGCCGATGGGCTCCGACGGCGGCCCCTGGGCGCTGGACCCGGCCACCAACTACGACGGCTACTTCGTGCCGCAGGGTATCGGGGCCGACCTGATCGCCACCATCGAGGGTTTCACCCGCGATGACGTCGACGCCTACGCCGTGCGTTCGCAGGACCTGGCGGCCAAGGCCACCACCGGCGGCTACTTCGCCAAGTCGATCGTGCCGGTCAAGGACCAGAACGGCCTCGTCGTGCTCGACAACGACGAGCACATGCGTCCCGGCACGACCGCCGCCGACCTGGGCAAGCTCGGCCCGGCCTTCGCGGGCATCGGTGAGATGGGTGGCTTCGACGCCGTCGCGCTGCAGAAGTTCACCTACATCGAGAAGATCAACCATGTCCACCACGGTGGCAACAGCTCGGGCATCGTCGATGGCGCCGCCCTGCTGCTGATCGGCAACGAGGAAGCGGGCAAGAACTCGGGTCTGACCCCGCGCGCCCGCGTCGTCGCGACCGCCACCTCGGGTGCGGACACCACCATCATGCTGACCGGTCCTACCCCGGCTGCGAAGAAGGCACTGGCCAAGGCAGGCCTGACGATCGAGGACATGGACCTCGTCGAGATCAACGAGGCGTTCGCCTCCGTGGTGCTGAAGTTCCAGAAGGACCTCAACGTCCCGGACGAGAAGCTGAACGTCAACGGTGGCGCGATCGCGATGGGCCACCCGCTCGGTGCCACCGGCGCCATGATCACCGGCACGGTGCTCGACGAGCTGGAGCGCCGCAACGCGCGCTACGGCCTGATCACCCTGTGCATCGGTGGCGGTATGGGCGTTGCCACCATCATCGAGCGCGTCTGAGCCTCGGCCGACTTCACTTCTCATAGGAGAGAACGAAAAACTATGACTGACAACATCATCGGCTGGGAGAAGGACGCCGACGGCGTGGTCGTGCTGACCGTCGACGACCCCAACCAGGGTGCCAACACCATGAACGACGCGTACCTCGATTCGATGGTCGCGACCGTGGACCGCCTCGAGGCCGAGAAGGACGACATCACCGGTGTCGTGCTCACCTCTGGCAAGAAGACCTTCTTCGCCGGCGGCGATCTGAAGAACATGATGAAAGTCGGCCCGGACAACGCGGCCGAGGTCATGGCGATGGTCGCCCGGGTCAAGGCCCCGCTGCGTCGCCTCGAGCAGCTCGGCAAGCCGGTCGTCGCCGCCATCAACGGTGCTGCCCTCGGTGGCGGCCTGGAGATCGCGCTGGCCACCCACTACCGCATCGCGGCCGACGTCAAGGGTTCGGCCATCGGCCTGCCCGAGGTCTCCCTCGGCCTGCTGCCCGGTGGCGGTGGCGTGACCCGCACCGTGCGCATGCTCGGCCTGCAGAACGCGCTGATGCAGGTGCTGCTGCAGGGTCAGCGTCACCGCGTCACCAAGGCCAAGGAAATCGGCCTGATCGACGAGGTCGTCGGCACCATCGAGGAACTCGTTCCCGCCGCCAAGGCGTGGATCGCGGCCAACCCCGAGGCCGCCCAGCCGTGGGACAAGAAGGGCTTCAAGATCCCCGGTGGCACCCCGTCCACCCCGGCCTTCGCGGCGAACCTGCCCGCGTTCCCGGCCAACCTGCGTAAGCAGATCAAGGGCGCCAACATGCCCGCCCCGCGCGCCATCATGGCCGCGGCGGTCGAGGGCGCGCAGGTCGACATCGACAACGCGCTGACGATCGAGGCCCGTTACTTCACGAGCCTGCTGACCGGCCCGGTCGCGAAGAACATGATCCAGGCGTTCTTCTTCGACCTGAACCACATCAACGGTGGCGGCTCTCGTCCGTCGTTCGAGGATGTGCCCAAGCGCGACATCAAGAAGATCGGTGTCATCGGCGCGGGCATGATGGGCGCGGGCATCGCCTACGTCTCGGCCAAGGCCGGCTACGAGGTCGTGCTCAAGGACGTCGAGCTCGCCAACGCCGTCAAGGGCAAGGGCTATGCCGAGGCCATCGAGGCCAAGGCGCTCTCGCGTGGCAAGACCACCCAGGAGAAATCCGACGCGCTCCTGGCTCGCATCACCCCGTCCGCCGACGCGGCCGACTTCAAGGGTGTCGACTTCGTCATCGAGGCCGTGTTCGAGAACCCCGAGCTCAAGAACAAGGTCTTCCAGGAGATCGAGGACATCGTCGACGTCGATGCCCTGCTCGGCTCGAACACCTCCACTCTGCCGATCACCCTGCTCTCCGAGGGTGTGAAGCGCTCCGAGGACTTCATCGGTATCCACTTCTTCTCCCCCGTGGACAAGATGCCGCTGGTGGAGATCATCAAGGGCAAGAACACCTCTGACGAGGCGCTGGCCCGGGTGTACGACTACACTCTCGCCATCAAGAAGACCCCGATCGTCGTCAACGACAGCCGTGGCTTCTTCACCTCGCGCGTGATCGGCACCTTCATCAACGAGGCCATCTCCATGGTCGCCGAGGGCATCGACCCGGCCACCATCGAGCAGGCCGGTCTGCAGGCCGGCTACCCGGCCGCGCCGTTGAAGCTCAGCGACGAGCTGAACTTCACCACCATGCAGAAGATCTACAAGGAGACCCAGGCCGCCGTCCTGGCCGCCGGTGGCGAGCTGAACGCGGCCAACGTGGCGACCTCCAAGGTCGTCAACTCGATGGTCGACGAGCACAAGCGCACCGGCAAGCTGGGCGGCGCGGGCTTCTACGAGTACGTCGACGGCAAGGCCACTGGCCTGTGGGACGACCTGCGCGAGATCTTCAACTCGAGCCGTGAGCTTCCGGAGGGTGTCACCTTCCAGGACCTCAAGGACCGGATGATGTTCGCCGAGTCCATCGAGACCCAGAAGTGCTTCGACGAAGGCGTGCTCACCAGCACCGCCGACGCGAACATCGGCTCGATCTTCGGCATCGGCTTCCCGGCCTGGTCGGGTGGCTCGCACCAGTTCATCGTGGGCTACCCCGGTGGCCAGGAGGCCTTCGTGGCCCGCGCCGACGAGCTGGCCGCGAAGTTCGGCCCGCGTTTCGAGGTCCCGGCCTCGCTGCGCAAGTAAGTAGGTAGTTCCGGTCTTCGCGCCGGATCGCCGACGCCCGCCACCTCACCGAGGTGGCGGGCGTTCTTTCGTTGTCAGCGCTTGGCGTAGTCGGCCTTCGGGCTAGTAGCAAGGCCGCTAGCGGAAGCCGAGCGCCCCGACGATGTCGCCGTGGCGGTATCGTAGGTACTTCTCGACGAGCGCCGAATCGACAGCCGCGGTCGCGGTCACGAGCGTGATCACCACGAATTCCTTCGATGCCCCGGCCTTCCATTTGCCGGTCTCGAAGTCGTCGATCATGCCTGCGGGGCGCACTTTCAGATCCTTTTGCTCGATCTTGTCGGCCGCCGCTTCAGCCGCCGCCGCGTCCGGCATCGCCAGTACGAACTGGGTCAGCTTCACTGCTCCGGCCTCGGCCGAGAGCAGCATCTCGACCGCGTACTGACACCCGAGCCCGGTGAGCTTCCCGTCTTTCTCGACCGCGGCGCAGTTGTCGTGATCGCGTCCTTCCACCCAGTCGGCGTTCATCTCGACCGCGCCGAGCTTGAAGTCCCACGGCCCCTCATAGTCGGCATAGCTCAACTTCGCCCCCGACTTGGGCTTCGGCTTGGTAGTCGTTGTCGGTTTCGCGGCAGTGGTGGAAGTAGCCTTCGAGGACGCGGCCACCGCGGTACCCGCAACCCTGTCCCGACCGGCTGCTACGAGCAGCCCGGCGCCGATGGCCAACCCGGCGATCGCCACCAGCGCGACAACGATCCACCCCGCGTTCGACTTCGGTGGCGGTCCGAGCGGCGCGATCTCCTGCGCATAGGGCTTCGGACCGGCGGCACCGTACTCCTGCGGCTGCCCCCAAGGCGCCGGATCCTGCTGCCCCGACGGATACGTCATAACCAACTCCCCCCAATCCGCTCGACGCGCTCCCTATCCGCCCGAGTCGTGCCATCGACTGTACTGACCTCTGACCGTCCGCTACAGATGGCCTCGCCACGCGTCTGACAGGTGAGGCTCCGCCATAAACCGTGGGTTATGGGAACGCCGTGTCATACTTGACACAGAACTTCTGAAAAAATTCAGAAGTCCTTCCCGATGGCTGAGGTATGCGGCATGATCACCGAGGTGCAATGGAGCGAGTTGCAGCGCGACCCGAAGCAGGTGGCTCGGCTCGCGGATGAAGGCGACGTGCGGGTTCGGCGTCGTGACGGGGCTGCGCTGCTACTCATGCGTGAGGATCGGGCGCAAGGGCAGGCCGAAGGCGCAATGGCGGCGGCCAGAGCCTTGCGCAACGTCCTTACACATCTGCCACCAGATATCGCTGCAGCAGCATTGATCGATGAATTCCCCTGGGTAGACCTGCTTCCCGAGGCCGATCGGGTGTTGTTTGTCAGGGAATTCGCGCGGTCCTTTCAAGCATCGGCAGAGCTGGGCGAATGGTCGATGCTGGCCAATACCGTGCACGCGTGGCGCAATACGGCATATATCTACACAGACCCGGACCTCGTCGAACAACTGACCACGCCGATCGACACCGATTTCGGACCGGTGCCGGAACCCGAGGTGGACTAGCAATGTCGCCGAAGCGAGGTGACCGAGTCGCGCCGCCTGCGGGTCCCGGCATGTGGGAGGCGCGATTTGCCACAACAGCAGCAGCGAAGGGCTGGGAGGAGCTATGTCGATCGGCGCGCGCGAGCACCTGGGAGGCATGGATCGTGTTGACTGAGCGCCCGACAAAACCGGAAAACCCTGCTCGCCAGGACAAACTCAAGGGCGCTCTCTCGACTCACGTCGTGGGTGGGAAGCTGCTCGACCAGTGGCAGTACGAAGTTACTGGAGGTGGGCGAATCTGGTACTGCCCTGACGCCGAGTCGCGCATCGTATGGATCGTGGTCGCCGGTACTGGGCATCCGAAGGCGACCGACTGATCTCCAGTTCGTTGGTGGATCGCGTTGTCGCCCACGGGTCGTCGCACCGCGCTGATCGCGCTCGCGGTGTGTTGTGCCGCGGTTCGGACAACCGTTGCCGCCACAGCGTCGAATCTCCACCCGATAGACGCCGGATCGCGCTAGCTTGGATATGTGCGGTGATGTCGGTGACAACCCCGCATACCGACCGAAACGCCGGTGACGCCGATGGTGAGAGGTGGTCACATGGATCCGGAGCAGACGCGTATGCAGCGCGGGCTGGCCGAGGCGGCGCCGGTGGGGCTGAATACGCAGCGGACGATGGCGCCGGGGGTGCCCGACGAGGCGGTGATCGCCGAACTCGATGTCATGGGCCTCACGGGAGCCAAGGAGATCGGGCGCGGCGGGTTCGGTGTGGTGTACCGGGCCTTACAGCCTGCGCTGGATCGAGTCGTCGCGGTGAAGGTGCTGTCCTCGGAAATCGACGTGGAGAGCCGGGAACGGTTCCTGCGCGAGGAACAGGCGATGGGCAGGCTCTCGGGTCACCCGAATATCGTCGACATCCTGCAGGTCGACGTGACCGAGACCGGGCTGCCGCTGATCGTGATGCCGTACTGCTCGCGCGGCTCGCTCGAACGCCTCATCCACGATCGCGGCCCACTGACCTGGTCGGATACCTTGCGAGCCGGGGTGAAGCTGGCCGCGGCGATCGAGTCGGCGCATCGGGCGGGCATTCTGCATCGGGATGTGAAACCGGCGAACGTACTGCTCAGCGGCTACGGGGAACCGCAACTCACCGACTTCGGCATCGCCCGCATCCCCGGCGGTTTCCAGACGTCGAGCAGCCTGATCACCGGCTCGCCCGCGTTCACCGCGCCGGAAGTGCTCAGGGGCAATGAACCGACTGTTCAGTCTGATATCTATGGCCTCGGCGCGACCCTGTTCGCCCTGCTGACCGGCCACGCCGCGTTCGAACGCCAATCGGGGGAGAAGGTGGTCGCCCAGTTCCTGCGCATCACCACCCAGCCCGTCCCCGACCTGCGCGCCCAGGACATCCCGAGCGACGTCGCCGCGGTGATCGAAAAGGCCATGTCGCCCGAGCCGACCGACCGTCCTTCCTCCGCCTACGAGTTCGGCGAAATGCTGCGTGAGGTTCAGCGCGCCCACGGCCAGATGCCCGACGAAATGGCGCTGCTCGACTCCGAGGACACCACCGAGGACGCATCAGAGGTCTTGAAATCGGTCACCGGCCGCCGCAGTTGGCCGCTGACACTGCAGACCGTCGGCCCCTCGGTACCCATGCCGAGCACGACGACCGGCACCCTGCCGCCGACCGCCGCCACCAAATTCCGCCCGCCGACGCCCGCGCGCGAGCCCTTCCCCCGCCAGCGCCTGCTCGACGTGCTGCGCGAGGGCGGCGAGCGCCGACTGGCCCTGATTCACGCGCCCGCCGGTTTCGGCAAGAGCACCGTCGCCACGCAGTGGCGCGCGGATCTGGCCACCCGGGGTATTCCGGTGGCCTGGCTGGGTGTCGACCAGGACGACGACAGCGAGATCTGGTTCCTCGCCCACCTCATCGAGGCCATCCGCCGGGTGCGCCCCGATGTCGGCGCCGGGCTCGAGCAGGTGCTGGAGGAGCGTCCCGCCGACGCCGTCGCCTACGTGATCGCCACCCTGATCGATGAGATCCACGCCAGCGGGCAACCGGTGGTCGTCGTAGTGGACGACTGGCACCGCGTGCGCGACCCCGGCGTGCAACGGGCGATGGCGACCCTGCTCGACAACGGCTGCCACCACGTGCGGTTCGTCATCACCAGTCGCGATCAGTCCGGTCTGCCGATCAGCAGGTTGCGGGTACGCGACGAACTGGTCGAGCTGGACGCCGCCGCGCTGCGGCTCACCGAATCGGAGACCCGCCAGATCCTGGTGGAACGCAACGGTTTCGCGCTCACCGATGAGCAGGTCGAGCAGATCCACGTCGCGACCGACGGCTGGCCCGCCGCGATCCAGCTGGTGAGCCTGACGCTGCGCGGTAAGGCAGACCCGGCGCAGTTGCTCGCCTCGCTCGCCGAGGGCGGGCACGGGATGCGGGAGTACCTGGCCGAGAACGTGCTCGACGCGCTGGCGCCGGAGCAGCTCGAGTTCCTGATGGCGATCTCGGTGGTCGAGCGGGTGAACGGCTCCCTGGCCGGGCTGCTCGCCGACGTGCCCGACGGTGCCGCGCTGCTGGCACAAGCCGAGCAGCGTGAGCTCTTCCTGCACCGGATCCAGCACGACCCGGAGTGGTACCGCATGCAACCGCTGTTCGCCGAGCACCTGCGCGCCCGGCTCGACCGCGAACATCCTGGACGTTCGAAAATGCTGCACCGCAAGGCTGCTCGCTGGTACGCCGAGCATCAACTGCTGCGCAAGTCCGTGGATCACGCACTGGCGGCGACCGATCTCAAACTCGCCGCCGACCTGCTCGAAAGCGGCGGCATGGACCTGATCGACGGTTCCCGGCTGGCCACCCTGCTCGGCACCGTCTCGAAACTGCCTGTGCAGCAGGTGACGTCACGGTCGAAGCTGTTGATGGCGGTAGCCAGGGCAAATATGAACATGCAGCAGACCGGGACCGCCCGCAGCGCGCTCGGCAGGCTGTCGAACCTGCTGGCCCGCAGCTCGCCCGGTGAGCCGGAACTGACCGAACAGCGTTGCGTGGCAACGGTGCTCGATGCCGCCGACCGGGTAGCCCACGATGACATCGCCGAGGTGGCCGACACCCTGGCCGCCGTGTTGGCAGAACCCGGCGACCTGCCTGCCTGGACGGTGTCGACCGCCGCGAATCTGATGTCGTTCGTTCGGCTGTGTGAGTTCGACTTCGACGCGGTGACCGAGCTACAGGATTGGGCCGCCGACTATCACACACAGTCGAAGGACCCGCTCGGTCCGGTATTCGGCCTGTGCGCGCTGGGCGACGCCGCCTACGAGCGACTCGACATCGCCGCTGCTACTACCTTTTTCGAGCAGGCTTACGAGACTGCGCGGACCAAGGCCGGGCCGCGCTCGGACGCCGCCCGGATCGCGGCCGCGCTCCTCGGCGAATTGGCTTATCGCCGTGGCGATCTGGTGCTGGCTGATCGGCTGCTCGACGAGAGCCACGAGCTGGTTACCCGGGTCGGTCCGGTCGACTTTCTGATCGCGACCTTCGTGATCGGGGCCAGGGTGAAGGCCGCGCTCGGCGACCAGTACACGGCCTCGGCGCGCCTCGACGAAGGCGCGCGCGTGGCCGCGGAGAACGGGTTGGCCCGCCTGGATGCCCATGTGCGGGCCGAACGGTCCAGGCTCGGATTCCCCACCGGCGAGGACGGCTTCGTTCCCGACACCTCCGGTAACGGCGCACGGCGTAAGAAGGGCGCCGCCGCGCTGATCACCGAGGCGCGTGGCATCGCCGAAATCCGCATCCTGCTGGCCGAACAGCGGCTGCGTGCCGACGATCGCGCCGCCCGCCACGCCAGGGTGATCTACGCGAAAACGCTCGACCAAGCCCGTCCACGCGCGGAATTGGACGCGACCCTGCTGCTCGCGGAATGTCTCGCGTCGGCGGGGTGGGTCGGGGAAGCGACCGGGCTGGTGCTGCCGGTCCTGCGCACCTGCGCCGAACTGGGCTGGACCAGACCGCTGCTGGACGCGGGGCCGGGTGTGGTCGGCCTGCTGCATGTGTTGCGCACGCAGTCCCATGACGGGCAGGAGCATCCGATCCTGCGGGACCTGCCCAGTCACTTCCTCGACGAACTACTGCAATAATCTTGGCGGCTGGCGCCGCGGTTCTCTGTGTTTATTGGCGGCTGGTGCCGCGGTTCTCGGCGCTGAACTCCACCTCTTCCCTCCCTACGGGCACTCCTTCGTCGCACCCTTCGGTCAGTCCATCGGCGGAGGCGCGCCGAGAACACGGCGGCGTGCTAGGGCTGCCACCACGGGCGCAACGGGACATCCCAGTTGCCGCTCGAATCGAGCTTCACGCCGAGCACGTGGTGCAGCTGGATCACATTGCGCTGGAAGCCCAGTCGGCAGCCCGCCATGTACAGCCCCCACACCTTCGCGGTGCCCTCGCCGACCTCGGCGACGGCCTCGTCCCAATTGGTGACCAGGTTCTTGCACCATTCGTGCAGTGTCAGCGCGTAGTGCTCACGCAGGTTCTCCTCGTGCAGCACCTCGAGGCCGACGTTCTGGATATCGGCGATGATGCGGCCGGAACCGATCAGCTCCCCGTCGGGGAAGACGTAGCGGTCGATGAAGTCGCCGGCCTTGGTGGTGCGGGTGTTGTCGTGTCGGGTGATGCAGTGATTGAGGAAAAGCCCGCCCACCCGCAGCTTGTCCTTGATGTAGCCGAAGTAGAACGGGTAGTTGTGCACGCCGATGTGCTCGGTGAGGCCGATCGAGGAGACGGCGTCGAATTCGCCCTCGGGGATGTCGCGGTAGTCGCTGTGCCTGACCTCGGCGAGCTCGCTGAGACCTTCCTCGGCGATCTTCTGCTGTGCCCAGGCGGCCTGTTCGGCCGACAGCGTCGCCCCGATCACCCGCACACCACGGTGTGCCGCGTAGCGAACCATGCCGCCCCAGCCGCAGCCGATATCGAGCAGCCGGTCGCCTTCCTTCAGGCGCAGCTTCTCGAAGATCAGGCGGTACTTGTTCTCCTGGGCCTGCTCTAGCGTCGAGTTCTCATTGCCGTACACCGCACAGGTGTAGGTCATCGACGGGCCGAGGACGTACTCGTAGAACTTGTTGGAGACGTCGTAGTGGTGGTGGATCGCCTCCGCGTCGCGAGTCTTGGAGTGACGCAAGCCTTCCAGCGCGATCCGGCGCCACCGGGGCAGTGTCTCCTGCGGCGGGGGTGCGATCGGCTTGAGCCGCTCCCAGCCCAGCGAGCGGGCGATGGTGACCAGCGACATTGCCGAAGGACGATGGAACTTCATGTCCTGCATGGCTTTCAAGATGTCGTACGGGTCGCCGGGATGCACCCCCTCGGCGATCATGTCACCGGCGATGTAGGCGCGCGCCATGCCGAGGTCGCCGGGGGCGCCCGCCAGGTAGTTGATGCCGCGTGGGGTCTTGATCTCGAGGGTGAAGGGCGCGTCCACCGGGCCGGTCGTGCTGCCGTCGTAGGCGGTCAGGCGGACAGGGATGTCGCCGTCTACGAGGGTTTCGACGACCTCGGCGATGTTGAGCCGGGTCCCCAGCTCTGCCAATACCTCGGATCGGTCCTTGAATGTCGTCACTTGCGTTGCACCGCCTTCGAATACAGATTCAGCAGTCGTTGGTCCGGGTCGTAACGGGTCTTCAGTTCGGTGTAGGTGTCGCCGCCGTAGAGCTCGGCGAACTCGGCTTCGTCGTAGTAGGAGTCCGAGTAGAGCGACTTGTGTCCGTCGAACGCGGACACGATCTTCTCGATGGCGCGGTTGGCCGCCCCTTCCGGTTGACCTCGCTCGGTCGGCACCGCCGACCAGAATCCGACATTGACGTAGGTGCGCTGTGGCTCGAGCGGATACAGCGGCCACGGACGGGCACCGTCCGTGGCCGGCGCGTCGTCGAGCGCACGCAAGCGCAATGGGCACAACCAGATCGGCTCGATAGGTATTTCCCGGAGGAACCATTCGACGAAGTCGGCGGTGTGTTGGACCGGCACCTCGATGTCCTGCACGACGCGTTCCTGCGGGGGGTTGCCCTTGCGGGCCTGCCTGCGGTCATCGATGTGGTACTTGCGGTCGAGCGCGACCAGTTTCCAGTAGAAACTGCTGCGGCGGCGCGACTTCGGCCAGAGCCTGCGGATCTTCGGATTCTGGGCGCCGAACGCGCGCGAGCACCAGAACCAGTCGGTGTCCCAGCGCCACAGGTAGTCGTGGATGGTCAGCCGGTCGCGTGTCACGCCGTCGGCGTGCTGCAGGGAGCGGTAGAAGATGTCCATGCCGGTGTAATCGCTGACCGGCCCCGGCTCCTCGGTCCGGCGACCCAGGGTCAGGTAGCTCTCGCTCGCGCTGAACACCACGCCGTCGACGTAATCGACATCTTCGCCCTCGAAGCGACGTTCGACGACGATCCGATCGAGTTCGGCTTCCAGCTCACGCAAGTCGTGGAAGCGCACGTGCCGCAGTTCCACGAACGGCAGAACGGGTTCGAGCTCGATCTTCAGCCGGACGGAGTATCCGAGCGTGCCGTAGGAGTTGGGGAAGCCGTGGAACAGGTCGGCGTGCTCGCCGGTCGGTGTCGCGGTGACGATCTCGCCGGAACCGGTCAAAATGTCCATTTCCAAGACGGATTCGTGGGGCAGACCGTTGCGGAACGAGGTCGATTCGATGCCGAGGCCGGTCACCGCGCCGCCCAGGGTGATGGTCTTGAGCTGGGGCACCACCAGCGGCGCCAGCCCGTAGGGGAGAGTGGCCGCCACCAGGTCCTCATAGGTGGTCATGCCCGCGACGTCGGCCGTGCGGGCTCGCGGGTCCACCGCGATCACCTGCCCCAGGCCGGACACGTCGAGGCCGGGCGCGGTGGGTGCCGCCCTGGCCCGGAACAAGTTCGATGTCTTCTTCGCCAGCCGGACGACGGCACCGGGTGGGATGGCGCGATAGCTTGCCAGCAGTCGCTCCACACCCGCCCGATGCGCGGCATATCCGGACTCGCGTGTGGCCGGTTCGTGACCAGCCCTACCCAAAAGACTCACTGCCACCCCTTTGACGCTAGTACGACCCCGTCCGCCCGGCCACCGGATACTTGCGCGCCGCGACAAAAAGTCACGTACATGTTCCCGCGCCGCCCCGACCTGGTCGGGTGAACCGGTGCGAGACAGGGCAGGATGTAACCCGGTCGAGATATCGCCACACCCCCCAGCAAGGAGTCAACAGTGGGACAGGTCAGCGCCAGCAGTTCGATCGTCGTCGCCGCGGATCCGCAGCGCACGCTCGCAGCGATCGGCGATTACGAGACGATTCGGCCGCGCATTCTCTCCTCGCACTACCGCGACTACAAGGTTGTCGAAGGCGGCAACGGCGCGGGCACCGTGGTGGAGTGGACGCTGCAGGCCACCGAGAAGCGCACACGCAACGTGCGCGCGACCGTCACGGTGGCGGATTCGGTCCTCACCGAGCGCGACGCCAACTCCACCATGGTCAACACCTGGACCGTCACCCCCGACGGCACCGGCTCGAAGGTCACCGTCGAGACCACCTGGAAGGGAGCGGGCGGCATCGCGGGCATCTTCGAGGGCATCTTCGCCCCGCTCGGCCTGAAGAAGATTCAGGCCGAGGTGCTCGGCAACCTCTCGCGCGAACTGGCCTGAACCCAGTTCTCCGGAGTCGGTCAGTCCTTGCCGATGTCGAAGAGGTTTCCTTCGGGGTCGGCGAGGGTGGTCCACTGGATGCCGTACTCGTCGAAGTCGCCGATGTGCTTGCCGCCCAGGCTGATCGCGCGCTCGATGTACTCGGCCCACTCCGCGGTGTGGAAATCCAGATGAACCACATTTTTGCCAGGGGTCTTGTCGGGGACCTGGATGAACATCAGGGTCGGGGCGTGGCCGGCGGATTTGCCGACGGTGGCGAAGAACTGCGACGCCTCCGGGTCTACGGGCAGATCGAGCAGTTGTGCGTAGAACTCGGCCTGGGCGGTGGCGTTGTGGCAGTCCATGGTGATGTTGGCCAGGACGATGGTCATCAGATGTCTCCTTCGGTGATCGGCCAGCACACTTCGGTGCGATATTCGGCCGGGTTATCGGTGATGTCGGGTCCCACGAGATAGCGCTCGCGGACCGGTTCGTCGGGCAGTGCGGCGCCGTGCTCGGCGACGTGGCTGCCGAGTGCGCCATAGGTGCGGTCGAAGTCTTCGAACGGGCCGTCGTGTACGGCCACGGCGAAGTGGCGGGCCGGGAAGTCGACGATGGCGAAGCCGCGGGTGGGGACGAATTCGGCCCCGGGCGGCAACGGTACGTACGCGGTCACCGCGCCGTTGTCTTCGGTGAAGAACTCGTTCGAATACGTCGCGCCAGCAACGCCTCCCGGATCCACGCCCGACTCGAGCAGGATCATGTACAGCTGCTCGAACGCTGTGCCGCACCAATCGGCGATGGCGGTGTGCTCGACGTGGTCGGTGACCGTGAGCGCCGTGAACGCGGGCTCGATCCGGTAGTCGACCTCGATCGGTGGTGGGGGTGCGGTGAGCAGGGCGCGCAGCGAGAGCACCACCTCGCGGGTGCGATCCAGCGCCGCCTCCATCCTGATCAGATGCGCCCGCAGCGCGGCGTCGCGCTCGGCGGGATCGGCGGCGGCGAGCACGGTGCGGATCTCCGGCAGCGGCATGTCCAGATCGCGCAGGCGGCGGATCAGATGGGCTCGCTCCACCTGGTCGGTGGAATATCGGCGGTAGCCGGTGCCGACATCCACCGCGGCAGGTTCGAGTAACTCGATCTCGTGGTAATACCGCAGCGTCTTGACGCTCAGATGGGTGAGGCGGGCGAACTCGCCGATCGCCACGGTTGCTGTCATAAGAGCTAGACAACACCCTCCAGCGGGTGGAGGGTCAAGCGCCGATCAGGCGGGCGCCAACACGAAGGCGGCGAGCAGTGGCCAAGAGCCCTCGCGCCACCACGAATAGCCGAACCAGACGCCCGGGGTGACCTCGCGGATCTCGTCGTAGACCTGTGGGGTGGGTGACGGCGCGTAGTTCAGTGCCCAGGTGGGGGCGCCATCGAGGATCGACGGTGCTCGATAGACATCGGCGGGGAAAGCCTCGATCCCGGCGCCGGTGACCCGGTTGGTGAGTGAGCCGCCGTCCGGTCCGGTGCGGAACACCTTGCCGATCCACAGTGCGGGTGCGGCCGCTTCGAGTTGCGGCGGGCGTGTCACCCAGCCGTTGGTGAGGCCCGTCGCCACCGCGCCCGCCTGCGCGTCACGGTAGATCTGGTCCTGCTGGGTGACGCTGCAGCGGAAGCGCAGCGAATCGATGGTCGCCGCGCGATTGCCTGGATCGAGTACGCAGCCGTTGCCGTAGTCGTTGATCGCGCCCCCGGAGTCGGCTGATACGGCGGCGGGAGCGAGAAGGAGCAGGCTAGCGACAGATACGAACACGGCTGAAACTGATGCCAGGCGCGCACGGGATGTATTCATCTGATCTCCTAGAGATTGCTGAATCATTGCCAGGCCTGGTCTGATCGTATGCTCGAATCCCCGGCGGAGCCATCGTTTCAGCGGCCATTCGCCACGACTAAACTGGTAACCGCACGCGGCCAGAGCTCCGCACCCGACGCATCCCACGGTTTTCGGCCGCCTCGCACCCGAGGGCGAGACGGAATGCCGCAGGCGCAGTATCGTCCCTCGGTGTGCGGCCCCCAGGGCCGAAAACCCCGCGGCGCCAGCCGCCAAAGACACAGGAGTGTTGTGCAACCCGGTGATGGTCAGTTCGATATGCAGGCACTGCTCGCCCAGGCTCAGCAGATGCAGCAGGCAGTGATGCAGGCGCAGGCCGAGCTCGCCGAGACCGAGGTGTCCGGTCAGGCAGGCGGCGGTCTGGTGCAGGCCACGATCAAGGTCAGCGGCGAGGTGATCGCACTGACGATCGACCCGAAGGTGGTCGATCCGGACGATGTCGACGGACTGCAGGACCTGGTCATCGGCGCGATCAACGCCGCGATGGCCAATGCGCAGCAGCTCGCGGCCGAGCGCCTCGGTCCCCTGTCGCAGGGCCTCGGCGGCAGTTCGATGCCCGGTCTGCCCGACTTCTGATGTATGAGGGGCCGGTTCAGGATCTGATCGACGAGCTGGGCAAACTGCCCGGGGTCGGTCCGAAGAGCGCGCAGCGCATCGCTTTTCATCTATTGCAGGTGGAGCCGCCGGATATCGACCGGCTGCAGGCCGCCCTGCAGAAGGTGCGCGACGGCGTGCAGTTCTGCGTCTCGTGCGGCACCGTCGCCGATGGTGAGCTGTGCCGGATCTGTGCCGACCCACGCCGCGACCGCACGATGATCTGTGTGGTCGAGGAACCCAAGGATGTGCAGGCGATCGAGCGCACCCGCGAGTTCCGTGGTCGCTACCACGTGCTCGGTGGTGCGCTCGATCCGCTCAGCGGCGTCGGGCCCGATCAATTGCGGATCAGGGAGCTGCTGACCCGCATCGGTAATCAGGAAGACGGCATCGATGTGAGCGAGGTGATCATCGCGACCGACCCGAATACCGAGGGCGAGGCGACGGCCACCTATCTCGTGCGGATGCTGCGCGATTTCCCCGGGCTCACCGTCACCCGGTTGGCCTCCGGGCTGCCGATGGGTGGCGACCTGGAATTCGCCGACGAACTGACCCTCGGCCGGGCACTTTCCGGCCGACGGACGCTGTAGGACCAGGCGCGACGGCGGTAGGCGTGGTTGCCGCCGTCGCGGCCGCACGAGGCTCAGAGCTCGACGCGGGTCCAGGTGACACCCTCGGCGGTGGCGGGCTTGCCGTTGGCCCAGTCCCAGATGATGGCGGCGACCTGCGCCGGGTCGTCGAGGGTCGTGCCGAAATGCCGGTCGGGGGCGCCGTCGCGATATTCGAGGGTGTAGGGGCCGCTCGGGTCGCGGTAGGTCTGGATGTAGCGCTGTTCGCCCTCTTCGACGATGAGGTACGGGTTGGGGGCGGCGAGCCCGGCGACCCATTGGTGTGCCAATTCCTCGGTGAGATAGGGGAATTCGCCCGCGCCGCCGTGCGTGACGTTGATCGGGATGTGGTCGGCCGGGTCGATGATCCAGGTCAGCTGCGGATCGTAGACGGCGTAGCCGCGCGGAGTGGCGAGGTCGAAGAGCAGGTTGCGGACGAAGCCGATGGCGTCGTACGGCGAGGGGATGTAGAGCGTGTCGCCGCTGGGGCCGCCGACGGATTCGACGCTGAGGAACGAGTCGTCCACCGGCAGTTCGGCGTTGCGCGCGTTCAACTCGGCCGCGATCTCGGCGATCGGTTCGGACTCGGTCAGGCCTTCCTGGGCGGCGAGGTAGGCGTCGATCTCGTCGACAGAGCTGGCGACGCCGGATGGCAGCAGGATGTGGTCGTAGCTCACGGTGCCAGCTTAGCCGCTGGTGCCCCGCGTCTCGGCCGGTAACCCACAGGGCCGAGACCGGCTATTACCGCGGTGTTTCGAAAGGGGTGCCGGTCGGGAAACTCCGGTTTCGTCGGCCCGCGCGGTGTCGGGGGTGTGTGGTCCACTTGGTGAATGGGCATCAAGGTGTCACTCGAGCACCGCACGGCATACTCCTTCGATCGTCTCGTCGAGGTGCATCCGCATGAAGTGCGGTTGCGCCCCGCCCCGCACTCGCGCACGCCGATCGAGGCGTACTCCCTCGAGGTGTTACCGGCCGAGCACTTCGTCAACTGGCAGCAGGACGCGTTCGGTAATTTCGTTGCGCGCCTGGTGTTTCCGAACCCGACGAAGGAGTTGTCGATCACCGTGGGGTTGATCGCCGACCTCGAGGTGGTCAACCCGTTCGACTTCTTCATCGAGGATTACGCCGAGTTCTTCCCGTTCGAGTACGACACCGCACTCGCCGCGGATCTCGCGCCCTATCTGCGGCGCGTCGACGAGGCGGAGCCGGGCAGTGGGCCGGGGGAGTTGCTGCGGGACTGGGCGCGGGTGCACCGGCCGCAGGGCCGCATCCGTGCCATCGACTATCTCGTCGAACTCAACTACGCGCTGCGCGGTTCGGTCGACTACACCGTGCGCATGGAGGCGGGTGTGCAGACGCCCGATCACACCTTGCGCACCGCGCTCGGGTCCTGCCGTGACTCGGCCTGGTTGCTGGTCGGCGTGCTGCGTGAGCTGGGGCTGGCCGCCCGCTTCGTCTCCGGCTACCTGGTCCAGCTCACCTCCGATGTGCCGTCGCTGGACGGTCCGTCGGGCCCGGCCGCCGACTTCACCGACCTACACGCCTGGACCGAGGTGTATCTGCCCGGCGCGGGCTGGGTCGGCTTGGATCCCACCTCCGGCCTGTTCGCGGGCGAAGGCCACATCCCGCTCGCCGCCACCCCGCATCCCGGCGCCGCCGCCCCGATCACCGGGGCCACCGGGATCACTGAGGCCACCCTCGACTTCAGCAATGTGGTTCGCCGTATCCATGAGGATCCGCGAGTCACGCTGCCCTACACCGATTCCCAGTGGGAAAGCATCGTCGCATCCGGTGCCGCGATCGACGCCCGGATGGCGGGGGCCGATGTCGGCCTCACCATGGGCGGTGAGCCGACCTTCGTCTCCATCGACGACCAGGTCAGCGCCCAGTGGACCACCGACGCCGACGGCAGGCACAAACGTGAGCGCGCCGTCGACCTCGCCGACCGACTCCGCTCGATCTACGCGCCGACCGGCATCGTGCAGTACCGCCAGGGCAAGTGGTATCCCGGAGAACCGTTGCCCCGCTGGGAGATCGCGATCGCCTGGCGGGCCGATGGCGAGCCGATCTGGCGGCGTCAGGATCTACTCGCCGACCCGTGGACGCCGGTTTCCCGGCACACGCCGTCGACTGGGGGCGTCGCCGACACAGTGGGGGCCGACCACTCGAACGGCTACGCGCCTGCCGGTGCCGAGGTCGCGACCGCGGTTGTCGCGCTGGGGCTGGCGGACGAGTCCGGTGCGGACGCCGTCGGTGACGTGCCAGGGTCGGCCGGCGCGGTGTCGGTGCTCGAAGCGCACCTCCCCGCCGCCACGATCGACACCGACATGGTCCCGGTCTTCGATGCGCGTCGTCGCGTCAGCGGTGACGAAATCGCCGCCGCGGTTGTCGCGTTGGGGCTTGCCGGGGATGACGAGGTCCGGAGGATGGGCAAGGCGGGCGGTGTCGATCTGCTCGACAGAGTCGACTATGTCGATGCGGGCGATCTCGCGGAGGCGGCAGAACCCGCTGTCGAGGCGGCGGATCTCGAGGTGGTGGAGTTCGACGACGGGCCGGCGCTGATCGACGAACCCGTCGAACTGGTCGCCGCCGAACATCGCCGCGCGGCGGAGACCCAGCAGGCCTGCGCCGACGCCGGTGGCGCTGTTCGCCCGGCGGAGAAGGCCGAGGTGTCGAAGAAGGCAGCGAAGGAGTCAGCCAAGGCGGCCAAGAAGGCAGCGGCTGAACTGCGAAAAGCCGCCAGGAAGAACAAGTTTCGCGGGAAAAAGGGGGCCGGGAGCGCGCCGCCGTCGGTCCACCCGCCCATCCAGTTGACCCGCTCGCAACCGAGCAACTCGGCCGCCGGGGTGATTCCCGACCGGGCGCCCGCGGCCGACATCGGTGCGGCCAAGGCATTGATCGCCGAGATCGCGGGCACCCTGGGGTTGCCGGATGTGCAGGTGCGGCCCGCTTTCGAGGATCCGTTGGCGCGGTTGGCAGCGACCGTGAGCGCGCCGTATGGCGATCCGCCGCCCGCCGATATCGACCCGACCGAGGACTCGCCCGAGGTGCGGCGGGTATTGCTCGAGAGTTTGGAGGAGTCGGTCGATCAGCCGTCGGCGTATGTGCTGCCGATTCATCGGCGGGCCGACGGCGTCGGCTGGGCCAGTGCCGACTGGCAACTGCGCCGTGGCCGTGCCGAGGACAGTCGCGGTCGGATCGTGTTGGCCGATGGCGATTCGCCTGCCGGACTACGCCTTCCGATCGGTTCGGTGTCCTGGCACGCGCCGCCGATCCTGCCCGACAGCGACCCGCTCTACCAGAAACCGCTGAGTGAAGAACGGGTCGAGCCGGCCGCCGCGGTGGAGCCGGCCGATTTCACGCCGACGACCGCGCTGGTCGCCGAGGTCAGGCAGGGTCGGCTGCATGTGTTCCTGCCGCCGGTGACCGAGCTCGACGACTTCCTCGATCTGATCGCCAAGGTGGAGGCGGCGGCGGTGGCGATCGGGCAGCCGGTGGTGCTGGAAGGCTACGCCCCGCCGAGTGACGCACGGCTACAGACGTTTTCGGTGACGCCCGACCCCGGTGTGATCGAGGTGAACATCATGCCCACCAGCTCGTTCGCCGAGCAGGCCGAGGTGCTGAACACCCTCTACGAGCAGGCCAGGCTCGCCCGGCTGAGCACCGAATCCTTCGACGTGGACGGCACCCACGGCGGTACCGGCGGCGGCAACCACATCACCCTCGGTGGCGTCACCCCGGCGCGTTCACCGCTGCTGCGCCGCCCCGACCTGCTGGTTTCCATGCTCACCTACTGGCAGCGCCACCCCGCGCTGTCGTACCTGTTCGCGGGTCGTTTCGTCGGCCCGACCTCGCAGGCGCCCCGCGCGGACGAGGGTCGCGAAGGCGCGCTCTACGAACTCGAGATCGCCTTCGCCGAGGTCGCCAGGCTCACCGCCGAACAAGCCCCTGGCCCCACGCCGTACGAAATCCAGTCGGCCCCTTGGCATATCGACCGCGCGCTGCGGCACCTGCTCACCGATCTCACCGGCAACACCCACCGCGCCGAGTTCTGCATCGACAAGCTGTACAGCCCCGACTCGGCTCGCGGCCGGCTCGGGCTGCTGGAACTGCGTGGTTTCGAGATGCCGCCACATTTCCAGATGGCGATGGTGCAGTCGTTGCTGGTGCGCGGCCTGGTCTCGATGTTCTGGGACAAGCCGCTGCGCGCGCCGCTGATCCGCCACGGGTCCAACCTGCACGGCCGCTATCTGCTGCCGCACTTCCTGAACAACGACATCGCCGAGGTCGCGGCCGACCTGCGCGCGGCGGGCGTCGACTTCGACACCGCCTGGCTCGACCCCTTCACCGAATTCCGCTTCCCCCGCATCGGCACCGCCATGATCGGTGAGGCGGAGCTGGAACTGCGCGGCGCGATCGAACCGTGGCTCACCCTCGGCGAACAGACCACCGGCCAGGGCACCGCGCGCTACGTCGACTCGTCGGTGGAACGCCTCCAGGTGCGGTTGGTCGGCGCCGACCGCGGCCGCTACGTCCTGACCTGCAACGGCATGCCAGTACCGCTGCTGGCCACCGACAAATCCGACGTCCAGGTGGCAGGCGTGCGCTACCGCGCCTGGCAGCCGCCGAACTCACTGCACCCCTCGATCACCGTCGACGCCCCTTTGGTGTTCGACCTGGTAGACGTCGCGACGGGCATCTCCCGCGGTGGCTGCACCTACCACGTCGTACACCCCGGCGGCCGCGCCTACGACGACGCACCCGTCAACGCCGTCGCCGCCCAATCGCGCCGCAACCGCCGTTTCGAGGCCGCCGGACATACGGTGAATCCGATGGATCCCGCCGAACTCCGTGCGAAGATCGCGGCACAGTCGACCGATGTCGGAGCGCCAGGCATCCTGGACCTACGCCGCGCGCGAACAGTGTGGGGCCAGTAGTCGAGAGTTTCGGCGCGCCACCGAACGTCTGGTCGACACACAGGCCGATCTGGTCGACGAGTCGTTGGAAGTCAGTGGCTTTGGGTTTTGCGGCCGTCCCGATTCTGGAGTGACGGAGGGAGGGAGCGCAGCGACTGACCGGAGGAGGGAAGAATCGCCGACATTCGGGGCCGCAAAACCCCGCGGCGCCAGCCGCGAAAATTACAGGAGGCTCGGTGGCTCAGCGCGATGAAGCGCTCAGGGACGGGAATCGGCAGGGATCGGGCGTGCGCGCTCAGGTTGCCGAGCAGTTCGCGCGGTATCGGGCTGACAGTTTGGCGGGAGCGCGCTTCGACGAGTGCGGTAGACCCACTACGGGCTATTACGACGAGTTGGTCGATGGGCGTGGCCGGGTGCGATCGATGTGGTCGGAGCTGTCGGCCGACTTCATCGATCAGGGGATCGGCGGGATCGATCGGATCGATCACCGGGTGCGCAGGCAGATCGAGGACGACGGTGTCACCTACACCGAGGTCGGTCTCGGCGGCGATGACGACACCTCGATCCCGCAGCCGTGGCGCCTCGACCCGATTCCGCTGCTGGTTTCCGCCGAGGACTGGACCCGCCTGGAAACCGGGTTGGTGCAGCGCTCGCTGGTGCTCGACGAGGTGCTCACCGATGTGTACGGCCCGCGCAGGCTGCTGAGCTCGGGCCTGCTGCCCGCGGAGGTGGTGTTCGGCAATACCGGGTATGTGCGGGCCGCGCACGGCATCACGATTCCCGGCACCCACCAACTGTTCCTGCACGCCTGTGACATCAGCCGGTGGAGTGACGGGCAGTTCCGGGTGCTGGCCGACTGGGCGCAGGCTCCCTCCGGCGCCGGATACGCCCTGGCCGACCGACGTGTGGTGGCCTCGGCGATTCCCGAGGCTTTCGAGCACGCGGGGCCACGACCACTGAGCCCGTTCGCACGGGCCATGCGGTTGATGCTCGAGGAAGCGGCACCCGAGCTGGCCGACGGGGAAGAGCCGGTCGTCGTGGTACTCAGCCCCGGTTCGCATTCCGAAACCGCCTTCGACCAGGCATATCTCGCGCAGATGCTCGGTTTCCCGCTGGTCGAGAGCTCCGATCTGGTGGTGCGCGACGGCGCGCTGTGGATGCGTTCGCTCGGCAGCTTGGAACGGGTCGATGTGGTGCTGCGGCGCGTCGATGCCGAGTTCTCCGACCCGCTGGATCTGCGCCCCGATTCGCGCCTCGGGGTGGTCGGATTGGTCGAGGTGCTGCGCCGCGGGGCGGTGACGGTGGTGAACACCCTCGGTAGCGGGCTGCTGGAATCGCCCGCGCTGAGCCCGTTCCTGCCGCGCATCGCCCGCTCGGTCCTCGGCGAGGATCTGCTGCTCGACGCCACCCCCACCTACTGGGGTGGCGACGACACCGAGCGCGCGCACCTGGTGTCGCACGTCGGTGACCTGGTGATTCGCTCCGCCGTCGACGGCTCGACGATTTTCGGGCCGAGCCTGTCGGCTGCCGAACGCACCGACCTGGCTGCCCGGATCGAGGTCGAGCGGTGGAAGTGGGTCGGGCAGGAGCCCGCCCAGTTCTCGGTCGCGCCCGCGGTCGACGGCCCGGCGGGATTGGCGCCCGCGCCGGTGGGTATGCGGTTGTTCTCGCTGGCCCGGCGGGGCGGTTACACGGCGATGGCAGGCGGACTCGGCCAGCAGCGCATGCGGCTCGAACCGACCCGCAGCGTGATCAAGGTGGCCGCCAAGGACGTGTGGGTCCGCGCGGCTCCGGCCACCGTGCCCGCCGCGAGTTCCGAAGCGCCGCACGAGGAACGGTTGCGCCGGGCGGTCCCGGTCGTCGAGGCGATCAGCTCGCCGCGCGTGCTCAATGACCTGTTCTGGATGGGCCGCTACAGCGAACGCGCCGAGTCGGTGGTGCGGCTGCTCGCCGCCACTCACGATGTCTACCAGGATTACCGCTACCGCCCCTGGCTCGACGGCGCCGAAGCCTTGCCGATCCTCATGCGCGCGCTGTCGATCACCACGGGCACCGCCGCTCCACAGTCGGTGCTGCCCAATGGAACCGGTCAGTTGGTGGCGGTGCGGTCCGGTGATGCCGGTGCTGCTGAGAAAGATCCGAAAACCGATGTCGGGCACGGTGAGTCGCCAGTCGGCGCCGAAGATCCCACACACGACGCGGCGGTCACGCAGCCACCCCGCTCCCCATCGGCCGACGAAGTATCAACGGACGCGGCACCTCACGACTCGCCGTCTGATCCGATGGCATCACAGTCCGCGGGGCAGAGGGAGTCCGTGGGGCAGAGGGAGTCCGTGGGGCAGAGCGAGTCCGTGGGGCAGAGCGAGTCCGCGGGGCAGAGTCAGATCGCTGGGCAGCGCCAGTCCCTGGCGGAGGATCAGTCCGCCGGGGCGGATCAGTCCACGGCGGATGAGGCAGAACTCGACTCCGAGGATGATGCGGCGGAGGCGCCGTGGGAGCGGGCGGGGACCAGTGCCCTGGCTCGCGCGCTGCGGACCACCGGTGTCACGCCCGAGCGTGGGGCGGAGCCGGTGCCCGCGGCTGAGCCGGAGCCTGTTCTCGCGCGGTCGCGGCAGGCGCAGGGGCAGTTCACCCATCGTGCGATGGATGCCAGTGGTCAGGACGGTGTGGCGGCGCGCCGGGCGGTCGCGGGCGCCTCCGCGGAGGGGTTCGGGTACCTGGCTTCGTTGACCGGCGATCGTGAGCTGGCCGGATCGTTGTCATACGCGGTGGACCACTACGGGTCCGCCGCGCGGGCGGTGCGCGATCAGCTCTCCAGCGACACCTGGATGATCATCGGTGCTGTCGATCGCGCGCTGGCCGAATTCCGCAGTGCCAGTACCGAACAGGAGACGGCGCTGTCGGCGGTGCATTCGCTGACGCTGGCGGCGTTGCTGTCGCTGTCGGGGATCGGCGCCGAGTCGCTGGTGCGCGACACCGGCTGGTACGTCATGGATATCGGCAAACGGATCGAGCGCGGGCTCGCCGTGACGTCGCTGCTCAATGCCGCACTGGGGCGGCGGAGTTCGGCCGAGGTGCAAGGGGTAGTCGCGGAGGCCGTACTCACCGCGACCGAGTCAGCGGTGAGTTACCGTCGCCGCCATCGTGGTTCGGCCCATGTGGCCGCGTTGGCCGGACTGCTGCTGTTCGATCCGGGCAACCCGCGTTCGCTGGTCTATCAGCTCGACCGCCTCGAGGCCGACTTCCAAGCACTACCAGGCGGTTCCGGCGCCTCGCGTTCGCAGCGGCTGCTCGCCGATGCCCAGCGCATGCTGCGCCGCATCGACCCGGCCGACCTGGAACACACCGACGACGACGGCGTACGGACCGAGCTGGTGGAATTGCTGGAGGGGGTGCACTTGCGACTACGCAAGCTGGCCGAATCGTTCGAGGCCACCAAACTCACTGTCCCGCTGGGTATTCAGCCCCTCTGGGGCAACACAAGGCTCGTCGGATGAGCGGGCGATACGCGGCAGTACACCGCATCGGCGGCAACACAAGGCTCGTCGGATGAGCGGGCGATACGTGGCGGTACACCGCATCGGTGGCAACACAAGGCTCGTCGGATGAGCGGGCGATACGTGGCAGTACACCGTATCGGTGGCAACACCAGGATGGTCCGATGACCCGGCGATACCTGGTGGTGCACCGCACCACCTACAGCTATTCCGACGAAGTGACCAGTTCCTACGGTCGCGCGTACCTCACCCCGCGCGAATACCCGGGCCAGCGCCTGCTCGAGCACGAGATCTACATCGACCCCGTGCCCTCGGACCGCTCGGTGGGCACCGATGTGTACGGCAACACCACGACGTATTTCCATGTGACCGCCGAGCACCGCAACCTCGAAGTCACCGGCGAGTCCCTGGTGGACGTCGACGGCGAACACCCGCAGAACATGCCGGGTGTCGACCTGCCGTGGGAGTCGGCGCGTCCGAGCACCGCCACCGGCCCACTGGCCGTCGAATTCACCCTGGACCTGCTCCCGCCCGAGATCACGCCCGACGTAATCGACTACGCCGCACAGAGTTTCCCACCGGGAAGGCCGCTGCTCGAAGCGGTGACGGAACTGAACACCCGCATCCACGACGACTTCCAGTATCGGTCCGGCTCCACCACCGTGAGCACCAGTGTGGCCGATGTCTTCGCCGCCCGCGAAGGTGTCTGTCAGGACTTCGCCAGGATCGGCGCGGCCTGCCTGCGCTCGCAGGGTCTGGCCGCCCGCTATGTCTCGGGCTATCTCGCCACCGATCCGCCCCCGGGCAAGGAGCGCATGGTCGGCGTCGACGCCACCCATGCCTGGGCCGCGGTGTGGCTGCCCGGCACCGACGACACCGATCGCGCCGGTCGCTGGATCGCCTTCGACCCCACCAACGACCAGTTCGCCGATGAGCGGTACGTGACGGTGGCGTGGGGCCGCGATTACCAGGACGTTCCGCCACTGCGTGGCATCATCTACACCGATGCGAAGCAGTCCACAATCAAGGTCTCGGTCGATGTAGCTCCGGTGGAGGTGTAGTCCGTGCGTGATTTCGTCTGTCCGAATTGCGGTCAGCAGCTGGCTTTCGAGAACTCGGTCTGCCTGTCCTGCCGCAGCGCACTGGGTTTCAGCCTGACCGATCGCACGCTGGTGGTGATCGGTGACCCGCCGGGCGACGCCGCGGTCGATCACGCGGCAGGTGTCGTCGACAGTGATCGCTTCCGCCTGTGCGACAACCTGCATGTGGCGCAATGCAATTGGCTCGTCGACCGGGATGGGTATGGGCCGGCGCTGTGTGTGTCGTGCCGGCTCACCAGGACCAGGCCCAATGATTCCGACACCGGCGGCCTCGCCGCGTTCGCCGAGGCGGAGGCAGCGAAACGCCGGTTGATCTTCGAACTGGTCGAGTTGGGCCTGCCGATAGTCGGCCGTGACGAAGACCCCGAGCACGGGCTGGCCTTCGACCTGCTGTCCAGCCGTACCAAGGGCGTGCTCACCGGTCATATCGACGGAGTGGTCACCCTGGACCTGGCCGAGGCCGACGACCCGCATCGCGAGCAGTTGCGCATCGAGATGGCCGAGCCGTATCGCACCTTGCTCGGCCACTTCCGCCACGAGATCGGGCACTACTACTTCCCCGTTCTGGTCGCTGATAACGCTGCGCTGCAACGCTTCCGGGATCTGTTCGGTGATCCGTTCGCCGACTACCAGGCGGCACTGGATCGCCACTATTCCCAGGGCGCGCCCCGTGGCTGGAAGCGCGACTACGTCTCCTCCTACGCCACCATGCACGCCGCCGAGGACTGGGCCGAGACCTTCGCCCACTACCTGCACATCCGCGACACCCTCGATACCGCGGCGGCCTTCGGACTCGCCCCCGCGGGCGCGACCCTCGACCGCCCGCAGATCGGCCGTGCCGGGTTCGACAAGATCATCGAGCTCTGGCTGCCGCTCACCTGGTCGCTGAACATGGTCAACCGCTCGATGGGCCACGACGACCTGTATCCGTTCGTGCTGCCCGAGCGGGTGCTGGAGAAGATGCGCTTCGTCCACGACCTGTGCGCCGGTAGTCACGCCGCCGTCCCGGAGATCGTCGCCTCTACCGGATAACGCATTGTCGATTTCGCTGCGACGAGGGTCACAGCTAGCTACCCTTCGGGATTGAGACCAGAGCGTCTCAATCCGGTCGGTACCTCGACTCGGACTGCTCGATGAGAAGTGTGTGGCTATGAACTCTCCACTGGTATCAGTCGGTCTGCCGTTGGCGCTGGCGGTGATCATGTTCGGCCTCGGGCTCTCGCTCACCGGCGCCGACTTCGCCCGCATCGCGAAGACGCCGCGCATCGTCGCCATCGCGCTGGCCTGCCAATTGCTGGTGCTACCGGTGGTCGCGTTCGGCCTGGTGCTGCTGTTCGATCTGTCGCCGATTCTGGCGGTCGGCATGATGCTGCTCGCCGCCTCGCCCGGTGGGACGACGGCGAACCTGTTCAGCCACCTGTTCCGTGGCGACGTGGCGCTGAATGTGTCACTGACCGCGGTCAATTCGATCATCGCGGTCGTCACCGTGCCGGTGGTGACGAACTTCGCCATCGGCTACTTCGAGCCGGCAGGCGAGGATGGTTCCGTCGGTCTGCAGCTGAGCAAGGTGGTCCAGGTTTTCGCCATCGTGCTGGTTCCGGTCGGTCTCGGCATGCTGGTGCGCCGCTGGTCGGCGGGGTTCGCGAACCGGATGGACAAGCCGGTGCGGATCGGGTCGGCGATCACATTGCTGCTGGTGATCGTCGGCACCATCGTCAGCGAGCGCGAGACGCTCACCAGCTCGCTCGCCGATGTCGGCGCCATCACCGTCGTGTTCTGCCTGATCAGCCTGTCGGTCGGCTACTACCTGCCGCGCCTGCTCGGCGTCGCCGACCGCCAGGCCATCGCCTGCTCGTTCGAGGTCGGCATCCACAACAGCACGATCGCCATCACCATCGCGATCAGCGTGCTCGACAGCACCGAAATGGCCATTCCCGCGGCCGTCTACGGCGTGCTGATGTTCCCGCTCGCCGCGCTCGTCGGCTGGCTCATCACCCGCAGGCAAGTGCGGTCCGAGGTCGCCGTCGAGTGAGTCAGGCAGTGGACACTTTCCCCGCATCGGACTAACCTCTTAGCTAAGGAGGCGTTATGGCAGGGAACGCGGCGGAACAGTTCAATATTCACGACGCGAAGACGAACCTGTCGCGCATCATCGAGCGGGTGGAGCAGGGGGAGGAAATCGTGATCAGTCGTGCCGGAACTCCGGTCGCCAAGGTGGTTCCGTTGAGCCGTCGGGTCAATCGCACCGGTCGTGGTTCGCTGCGTGGCCGCGTGGAGCTGTCGTCTGATTGGGATTCGCCGGAGACCAACGCCGATCTCGCGCGCGACTTCGACGCATGAGTGTCCTGCTGGATACCCATGTGATCCTGTGGTGGCTCACCGACGACCCGACGCTCGATGCCGGGCTACGGGAGCGGCTCGATCACGATCCCGACGTGTATGTCAGCGCGGCATCGGTCTGGGAAATCGCGATGAAGCAGGCATCGGGAAAGCTGGCTGGTCCTGCCGACCTACCCGAGCGGGTGGTCGGCAGTGGTTTCCTGCCGTTGGCCATCGACGCGCGACATTCGATCGAGGCCGCACGTCTGCCATTGATCCATCGCGACCCGTTCGACCGGATACTGGTCGCTCAGGCTCGGTGTGAGGAGCTGACGCTCATCACCCGGGATCCGTATTGCCTCCAGTACGAAGTTGATTCGCTGCGCTGCTGACTTCAGGCGCGCAGGCGTTCCTTGCGGAGTCGGTCGACCTCGGGGAGGTCGAGGGGGGCCAGGTCGGTGGCGGGGATGCCGAGGGCCTTGGCGATGAGGAGATCGGCCAGTTCGGGGTTGCGGGCCAGGGCCGGGCCGTGCAGGTAGGTGCCGAAGACCGAGCCCTGGACGACGCCCTCGGTGCCGTCGCCGACGCCGTTGCCGACACCGCGGGTGACGCGGGCGAGCGGGGTGGCATCGGGGCCCAGAGTCGTTCCGCCCCGGTGGTTTTCGAAACCGGTGAGGGGTGCTTTGAGTCCGGGGACCAGGGGTGTGGTGGTTACTTCGCCGATGGCGCGAACCTTTTGGGGAGAAGTGGTGACGTCGAAAAGGCTTACGCCGTCGACCTTTTCGCCCGCCGAAGTCTCGTACCAGTTGCCGAGCACCTGGATGGCGGCGCAGATGGCCAGGACGGGTGCGCCCTTGGCGGCGGCCTGCTGGAGGCCGGGGTACTTCTGGAGATGGCGGGTGGCCAAGCGCTGCGCGGAATCCTCAGCGCCGCCGAGGGTGTAGATGTCGAAGGAGTCCGGGACGGGATCGGCGAGGGTGATGTCGATGATCTCGGCGTCGTAGCCGCGCATGCGCAGACGTTGCCGCAGCACCAAGGCGTTGCCGCCGTCGCCGTAGGTGCCCATCACGTCGGGCAGGACGAGGCCGATACGAATGGTTGACTCGCTCACTTGCGGGCCTCCAGGTCACGGTTGAGATCGCGGAACGCGGTGTAATTGGCCAGCACCTCGACGTGTCCGGCAGGGCAGGACGCGATGGCGCGCAAGGGATCCGGGACGAGAGTGTGGTCGACGCCGGCGTAGGTCAGGCGCACGGCGAGGTCGGTGGCGCGCTCGCCGGAGGCGACCACCTGCACGCCTTCGAAGTGCTCGAACCGCACATCCCACAGCCAGGACAGATCCTCGCCGTCGGGCACCTGACCGTTCACCGCGATCACCAGACCGGCCGAGGACGGCTCGATCATCGACAGCGCTTCCTGCCAGCCCGCGGGATTCTTGGCCAGCAGCAGCCGGGCATCGTGCTCGCCGACGGTGACGGTGCGGTAGCGGCCCGCGATCTCGCGCACGGTGCCGGTGGCATCGGTCGCCTTCGCCGGTTCGGCGCCCATCGCGACCGCGGCGGCCACAGCCTGCGCGGCATTGCCGCGGTTCGCGCGACCGGGCAGGGCCAGGTGCAGCGGAGCGCGGAAACCATCAGGGCCGCAGAGGTCTTCGCCGTCGAGCCACCACACCGGTTGCGGGCGGTGGAAATCGGCGCCGGTCGAGCGCCAGTTCTCGCCTTCCCAGACGATCGGCTCACCGCTGCGCGGACAACTCGTCGCGTCGACGGCCCAGCCGCTGCCGGCCGACACCCACACCACCTTCGGATGGTCGTAGGCGATGGAGGCCACCAGCACGTCGTCACAGTTGGCGATCACGACCGTGTCGGGATGACGCAGGAGCCCGGCGCGCAGCTTGCGTTCGATCATGTTGATCTCGCCGACCCGGTCGAGCTGGTCGCGGCTGAGATTGAGCAGCACCACCGCGGCGGGGTCGAGCGCGTCGCTCACGTGCGGCAGGTGCAGCTCGTCGACCTCGATCGCGGCCAGCGCCACCCCTTGGTGCAGGCTCAGCGCGGCCACGATGCCCGCGTCCATATTGGCGCCGTCGGCCTGGGTGGCGACATCGCCGAGCGTGCCGAGCGCGGCGGTTGTCATCCGCGTGGTGGTCGACTTGCCGTTCGTGCCGGTGATCAGCACTGTGCGCCGACCGCGCCCGAGCTGCGTCATGATCGACGGATCGATCTTCAACGCGATCAGGCCGCCGATCATCGAACCCTTGCCGCGACCCGCCTTCTGCGAAGCCCACGACGCTGCCGCCGCTGCTCGCAAGGCCAAGCGCCCACGCACCGAGATGTCTGCCACGCCGCGAGTCTATGTGCGCGGTGTTACGCGCCGCGTGCGGGAGGGTTTCGCACGGTCACGCGCCCCGTGCGGGACGGGTGTGACGTGCGGTTCGGTGGTCGCGGGTCAGGTGTGGTCGTCGAACAAATTGGGCAGGCCGCGGGCGTAGCGGTCGGTGTCGAGGGCGCGCAGGGGCTCGAGTTCGGGGGTGCGGCGCAGGCGGAAACCGCGGCAGCGCGGCGCCGAGGAGCCCGCCACGTCGAGCAGCGCGTTCACCGCGGCGCGGGCCGACTCGTTGGCACCCTCCATGGTCGCCAGGTCGATATCGGTGCGGACGTAATCACCGGCGAGGAACATGTTGTCGATCGAGCCGTGCGGCTCGGGGCGGGCGTCCCACGAACCCGCGGTATTGATGAGCAACGGGTCGGCATTCGCATTGCGACTGCCCTGCCAGGTGATTCCCGGATCGAGAAACCAGGAATGCACGTCGGCGGGGCGGAGCAGTTGTTCGCGATCGTTGAGATGGCTGCTCAACTGCTCCCAGACTTCGCGGAAGATCTCCTCGTGGGTGCATTCGGTGGCGGGTTTGCCGTAAAGCATTCCGGGCGAATTCCAGTCGGAGATATCCACCGAAAGGCAATCGGCCACCGAACCGTCGCCGAAGGACGGCAGTTTGTCGGTCCACAACTGATTCTGGCTGATCGAGGTGAGCGACCACGGCGAATCGACATAGGCGGTGTGGCCGCGTGAAATACGCAGTGGCGCACGGAAATAGATCTGTATTCCGTTCATCCAATCGACGAAGAGCCGATCCGTCGCGGCGAGTTCCGGTGCTACGGCGAGCACTTGCGACGACCACAGTTTTCTCGCCTGCTCCACCGGCAGTGCCACCACGAAATAGTCGGCGTCGACCGTGCGTGCCCCGGCGGAATCGGTGATTCGCGCAGCGCGGATTCGTCGGTCGCGCACCTCGAGTTCGCTGACCCGTGCGCCGAGTTCGAACCGGACGCCGAGGCCACGCAGGTGGCGCACCCACGGGTCGATCCAGGCGGTGTTGGTGGTGTTGTTGAGCACCCGGTCCAGGCTGCCGTCGTTGCCGAGGCCGAGCGGGTTGCCGAGGAACTGTTCACCCATGCTGCCGATGGTTCGGGTACTGGCCAGGTTCTCCTTGGCGGCGACCATGATCGATGTCAGCGACCTGGACACGATGGCGCGGAACTCGTGCGAACGCTCGTGCCCGCGCACGAAGTCGAACCAGGAGGTGTGCTCCCACTGACCGAATCGGCGGGCATCGCAGCTGGTGTTGAACACCATCAGCCGGTTGGCGAAGTACATGCCTTCGGTGGGGGACATCCTGGAGATCGTGGTGATCGTGGCGGCCAGGGTTTCCCTGATCGAATCCGGGGTCACCTGTGCGGCGGTGATGCTGTCGGGCAGGGCGAGCAGGATGTCGTCGCCGTCGCGGCGCGAGAACCTCGCCTCCGGCACCGCGATGAGGTTGTTCCACACGCCGTCGGCATTGCCGGCGAACGGAATTCGGCGCATCGTGTCGGGCAGGTTCTGATAGAAGCCGGGGAAGAAGCGGAACCCGTGCTCACCGGGCAGATCGGGCCTGCCGTCGCGGCCGGTGCCCGGCACGCCCACGCTGCGCGCCTTGCCACCCAGCGCCCGCGCCTCGTACACGGTGACCTCGAACCCGCGTTCGGCCAGCTCGTGGGCGGCGGTCAGTCCGGCCACACCGCCGCCGAGTACCGCGACCCGACGGCCGGGTGGCGCGGCGAATCCCGGCGCTCCCGCTACGGCCCCCGCCGATATCACCCCCGCTGCGACCGTGCCGCGAAGAAGGTTCCTTCGCGAAACGGGCCACCGCTGTTCCGCCATACGCTGTTCAGCTGCCTTGCTCGAGTATTGCTTGCGATTTGCTACCACTCTAGAGCGCGGCGAAGACCTAGCTTTATCGACCTGTGCGTCGTTCGCGAGCTCGAAACCGACCGGTCGCACGGAAAACGCATCGGGCGACCGATCACATGCTAGCCAGAGCTCGAGCGATCGTGGGTTGAATTCGGGTTCATGCGCGGGCCAATTCGGGGATGGGGGCGGGCGCTGGTGGTTTCGCGATGCCACGGCCGGTGGTCGCCGCGAAGGCGCCCGCGATCACGACCGCGCCGCCGATCAGCGCGGCCACCGACGGCTCCTCGTCGAAGACCGCCCAGGCCGCGGCGATGCCGACGACCGGCACGAGCAGCGACAACGGTGCCACCGTCCCCGCGGGATAGCGGCTCATCAGGTAGGTCCACAGGCTGGATCCGCAGACCGTCGAGAGGATGGCGATGTAGGCCAGCGCGACCAGCGCCGGCAGGCCATCGGCGGAGAACGCGGTGCCGATCGCGCGCAAACCTGTTCCAGGCCCCTCGACGGCCATCGACAGCGCCAGCATCGGCAATACCGGAACCACCGACATCCATAAGGTCAGGTGCAGTGGGTTGTAGCCGGGGGAGTCGGCACCGGCCTGCCGGGCGCCGATATTGCCGAACGCCCAGCCGAGGCCGCCTGCGAGGGTCAGCAGCACCGGGAGCAGGGTGGCGGTCGCCATGCGGTCGGCACCGATGATGACCATGCCGAGCACGGCGACCGCGAGACCGGCGACTTGAACAGGCCGCAAACGCTCGCGCAGCAGCACCGCGCCCAGCACCACAGTGAACGGCGCCGACGACTGCAGCACCAGTGAGGCGAGACCGGTCGGCATGCCGGTGCGCATCGCCGTGAACAGGAACGCGAACTGCAGGATGCCGAAGCCGGTGCCGTAGAGCAGCAGCCAGCGGGTGCGCACAGCCGGGCGCGGGATGAAGATCAGCACGGGGATCGCGATGACGGCGAAGCGCAGTGCGACGAAGAAGAAGGGCGGGAAGTGGTCGAGGCCGATCCGGATGGCCAGGAAGTTCAGGCCCCAGAGCACAACGACGGTCAGTCCGAGCAGGCGGTCACGGGAGGTCACGCCCTTATCGTGCGGGCGGCTAAAGATCAGCACAATCGAATAAATATGGATGAATAACGTAGTTTTACTTCATGTTCTCGATCGAGCGGTTGCGGATTCTGCGCGAGCTGGCCGACCGTGGCACGGTCGCCGCCGTCGCCGAGGTGCTGTCGATGACGCCCTCGGCGGTCTCGCAGCAACTGAAGGTGCTGGCCAGGGAGGCCGGGGTCGCGCTGCTCGAACCGGACGGGCGCCGGGTGCGGCTCACCGACGCCGGGCAGGCGCTGGTGCTGCGGGCCGACGACGTGCTCGCCGCGATGGAGCGGGCAACCGCCGAGATGGCCCACTACCGGGGCTCGCCGCGCGGACAGGTGCGGGTGGCGTCGTTCCCGTCCGGGGCCGCGCTGCTGCTGCCGCCCGTGCTGGCCACGTTGGCCACCAGCGGGGTAGAGCTGGTGGCGGGTGACGAGGACCTGCCGCCGAGTGAAGCATCGAAACTGCTGGCCGACTACGACATCGTGCTCACCCACCGCGACGAACGCGCGCCGTCGCTGTCCGGGCCGCGGCTGTCGGCGCGGGTGCTGATGCGTGAGCCGATCGATGTCGTTGTCGCGCCGGATCATCCGCTGGCGGGGCGTTCGTCGGTGCGTCCGGAAGAACTCGCCGAGGAGACCTGGGTGAGCGTGCGCGGTGGGTTCCCGATCGACGATGTGCTCGAGTCCATCGCCACCGTCACCGGGGTGCGACCGCGGATCGCGCAGCGGCTCAACGAGTTCCGGGTGATCGAAACGCTCGTTGCGTCCGGCTACGGCGTCGCGCTGATGCCTCGCTATGCCGTCGCCCACCCCGACGTGTCGGTGCTACCGCTGGCCGGGGTCCGTGCGGCCAGGGTCTACGAGATCATCACCCGCCCGCAGGCGCACCGCAGCCCGGCCATCGCCACGGTGCTCGACGCGTTCGAGGCCGCAGCGCGCGAAGTCATCGCGCGGTGACGGACCGATACCATCGCCGCCGGGTAGGCCGCGACGGCCGCCTACCCGCCGGCGATGTTCTGTGACAACAGAATTCGGTCAGAATTGGCCGGGCTGGTACTGCTGACCCGGGTAGGGCTGGCCCGGCTGATACGACTGCTGCTGCTGCTGTGAACCGTGGTAGCTGAAGTCGTCGGCGACCATCGCGGCCAGTTCGAGCAGGGCCCGCCTGGTCGGCTTGCTGACCAGTTCGAGGTCGATCTCGGCGCCCTCGGCCAGGTGATCGTCGAACGGGACGATCTGCACGGCGCGGGTGCGGTCGAGGAACAGCTTGCGCAGCTGGTCCAGGTCGACCGTGGACGCGCCACGCCGCGAGGCGTTCACGACGACGACGGTGCGTTCGACCAGCTTGCTGTAGCCGTGGTGGTCGAGCCAGTCCAGCGTCGCCGAGGCGCTGCGCGCACCGTCGATGGCGGGGGAGGTGACCAGCACCAGCGAGCTCGCCATATCCAGCACGCCCGACATCGCCGAGTGCATCAGACCGGTGCCGCAGTCGGTGAGGATGATGTTGTAGAACGACTGCAGGATGCCGATGGCCTTGCGGTAGTCGGCCTCGCTGAAGGCCTCCGACACGGCCGGATCCTGTTCGGAGGCAAGCACTTCCAGCCGGCTCGGGGCCTGCGAGGTGTGCGCGCGAACATCCGAGTAGCGGGTGATCTGCTGGTCTTCGAGCAGGTTGCGCACCGTCGAGCGGGTCTGGCGCGGCACCCGGTGGGCGAGCGTGCCCAGGTCGGGGTTGGCGTCGATGGCGATGACGCGGTCACCGCGCTGGGAAGCGAAGGTGGAGCCGAGTCCGACCGTGGTGGTGGTCTTGCCGACGCCGCCCTTGAGCGAGAGGATCGCGATCCGGTAATCGCCGCGCACGGGCTGGTTGACCCGCTCGCCGAGATCGCGGTAGACGACATCGGCCGCCGACTCACCGGGGTTGATCGCACCGCCGGACACCTTGTGCACGGCCTTGCGCCACCCGCTGCGCGGCGACTTACGCGCGCGCTTGAGCAGGTTCAGATCGTTGACCGAATGGCCGGGCTGACCGGGCTGCTGCATGTGCTGCGGCTGGAAGGGCTGCTGCTGCGGGGGCGGACCGCCTTGCCACTGCTGGCCGGGCGGCGGACCCGCCGGACCCGGCTGGCCGAGCTGACCGGGGAACTGCCCCTGTTGCCCGGGGAACTGTCCTGGCTGTTCAGGGAACTGTCCCGGTTGTCCGGGGAACTGTCCCGGCTGCTCAGGCTGCTGACCCGGGGGCATCCCGCCCTGCATCGGCGGCTGGTACATCGGCGGCGGCGGAGGCGCCCAGCTGTAGATGGGCTCGGACTGCGGCCCCTGCTCCTGGGACGGGAACTGCTGCTGCTGTTCGGGACCGGGGTAAGGCTGCCCCTCGGCGCCGGGGTACTGCGGCTGCTGTTCGGCGCCGGGGTACTGCGGAGGCATGCCCGGTTGCGGCTGCTCGCCTGTCGCGTGCGGGCCGGGGTAGGGCTGTTGCTCGCCCGGCTGACCCGGCCACGGCTGCTGCTCTGGGCCGTTCATCGGCGGCGCGCCATTGTGCTGATACGGATCGGGCACCGAGTACGGAGCGCCCTGCGCGAACTGACCCGGCGGCGCGAAACCGGCGGGCTGGTACACGGTCTGGTCGGCGACTCCGGCATGGCCGGGCTCGGCGACGGGATGCTCACCGGTCGACGGATCGCCGACTTCACCGGTCGGTTCGGCGGCGGTGTCGGCGGGCTCGATGTCGTCCTCGGTCGCGGTCTGCACACCGGAGGGACCGGACGCAGCTTCGGACACGTCAGCCGACGGACTCTGCAGCCACGGCGGCGAGGTCGGATTATGGTCGTTGTTGGTCACAGTTCCCCCACTTGCTCGCTGAACGAGCAGGAAAGCTCGGCGCTGAATATGCCCTAAAACGCTAACACGGGGTGCCTGGTCGGGTGGTGTCGCGCTTGGGTTCGCGGGTGTGGAGCGGACGGGGGTTTGGTGGTCTCAGGTGGGTTTACGAGATGTGGCTCGGGACTTCGGGTCCGCTCGAGTTCGCGGGGGGCGGGATTTGTTGTGGGGTAGTCCCAGGAGGTTTGACGCTGTGTTTATTGGCGCGCTGGCGCGCGCGTGTCCGCGGCCCCAAGGGGCCGCCGATCAGGGCTCGAGACTAACGCCTTCGGCGTAGCGCTTTCGAGCCCTGATCGGCGACCCGGCCGCGGACCGGCCACTTCGTGGCCGCCGCTCCCCAGGGGTCGCGGGTGGGGGTTGGGAGTGCGGTCATGGCGGATTTGGGGTGTGCCATGGGGTTGGGAGTGCGGTCAGGGGAGATTCGGGGTGCGGTGTGGCCGGGTTCGCTGGTGTGCGGACCCGGCCAACCTTGGTGTGGGTCTACTGCGCGGCGCGGTTCACGGCCGAGACGACCGCGCGCAGGGAAGCGGTGGTGATCGAGGTGGCGATGCCGACACCCCACACGACCTTCTCGCCGATCGCGACCTCGACGTAGGCGGCGGCCTGCGCGTCGTCGCCGGCGGACATGGCGTGCTCGCTGTAATCGAGCACCCGCACATCGAAGCCGACGGTCGCGATCGCGTCGACGAACGCGGCCAGCGGGCCGTTGCCGGAACCGCTGATCTCCTGCTCGGCGCCCTCGACCTTCACGGTCGCCACGATCGAGTCGACGCCACCGTCGGTCTCGGCGGCGGTGACCTTCTGCTTGATCCGCTCGAGCGGCATGATCGGGTTCAGGTACTCGGTGGCGAAGACGTCCCACATCTCCTTGGGCGTCACCTCGCCGCCCTCGCCGTCGGTGATCGCCTGGATGGCCTGCGAGAACTCGATCTGCAGGCGACGCGGCAGCACCAGCCCGTGATCGGTCTTCATGATGTAGGCAACGCCGCCCTTGCCGGACTGCGAGTTCACCCGGATCACGGCCTCGTAGGTGCGGCCGACATCCTTCGGGTCGATCGGCAGGTACGGAACCTCCCAGACGATGTCGGACACGTCGGCGTCCTGCGCGTCGGCGGTGGCCTTCATCGCGTCCAGGCCCTTGTTGATGGCGTCCTGGTGGCTGCCGGAGAACGCGGTGTAGACCAGATCGCCGCCGTAGGGGTGACGTTCCGCGACGGCCAGCTGGTTGCAGTACTCCACCGTGCGACGGACCTCGTCGATATCGGAGAAGTTGATCTGCGGGTCGATGCCGCGCGAGAACATGTTCATGCCCAGCGTTACCAGGCAGACGTTGCCGGTGCGCTCGCCGTTGCCGAACAGGCAGCCCTCGATGCGGTCGGCGCCGGCCTGGTAGCCCAGCTCGGCGGCCGCGACGGCGGTGCCACGGTCGTTGTGCGGGTGCAGCGACAGCACGATCGAATCGCGGCGGGCCAGATTGCGGTGCATCCACTCGATCGAGTCGGCGTACACGTTCGGCGTGGCCATCTCGACGGTCGCGGGCAGGTTGAGGATCAGCGGCTTCTCGGGAGTCGGCGCGATGATCTCGGAGACCGCGTCGCACACCTCACGGGCGTAGTCCAGCTCGGTGCCGGTGTAGGACTCCGGGCTGTACTCGTAGCGCCACTCGGTGTCGGGGTAGCGCTGCTCGATCTCCAGGCACAGCTTCGCGGCATCGGTGGCGATCTTCTTCACCGCGTCGCGCTCGGCGCGGAAGACCACGCGGCGCTGCAGGATCGAGGTGGAGTTGTAGAAGTGCACGATCACGTTCGGTGCGCCGGCGCAGGCCTCGAAGGTGCGCTCGATCAGCTCGGGGCGGCACTGGGTGAGGACCTGGATGGTGACGTCGGCGGGGACAGCGCCGTCTTCGATGATCTCGCGGACGAAATCGAAATCGGTCTGGCTCGCGGCCGGGAACCCGACCTCGATCTCCTTGTAGCCCATCCGCACCAGCAGGTCGAACATGCGGCGCTTGCGGGCCGGGCTCATCGGGTCGATGAGGGCCTGGTTGCCGTCGCGCAGGTCGACGGCACACCACGCGGGCGCGCGATCGATGATTTTGTCGGGCCAGGTGCGGTCCGGAACCGTGATCGGCTCGACCTCTTCGGCGAAGGGGCGATACCGGAACGACGGCATCGAGGAGTTCTTCTGGGTGTTCCAGGCGGGCTGGTCGGCCGGTGCGGGTTTGCCGGGGGCCGTAATGGTGCGCGAAGCGGATACGAATGCGTCAGCCGAGGACATGCAAGTTTCTCCGTGGGTGTGAAGGATTCCCTGAATGGGAGCGGGTCGACCGGCGCGTTGGAACCCCGCGACGGGAGCCGGTCCGTATCAGGACCCGTCGCGGCGGCCGAGAAGAAGAGCCCGCTGCAGCATGATCCTTCGAGCTTACCGCGTGCCCACCCTCGCTCGTAAGCGGCCTGGAGAATCCACCTAGTTGATTTTGCTCACCAGTTGACCAGTACGGTTTCCCCCATAACGCACGCTTGTACGGACCCGCGCGTCCGACGAGACGTACCAAAGGAATTCGAATGACTTGGTTACAACAGGTGGCCATCTTCGCCGCGGGTATCGCGGCGGGTGGCATCAATACGATCGTCGGATCGGGCACGCTGATCACCTTTCCCACGCTGCTCGCTTTCGGGTTGCCGCCGGTGACGGCGAATGTGTCGAACACGATCGGGCTCGTTCCCGGCTCGGTGAGCGGGGCTATCGGATATCGGCGCGAACTACGAGGGCAGCGGTCGCGACTGCTGCAACTGGGCATCGCGTCGCTGCTCGGCGGCATCACGGGCGCGATTCTGCTGTTGACGATGCCGGCGGAGGCGTTCAAGGCGATCGTCCCGGTCCTGATCATCGTGGCGCTGATCCTCGTTATCGTGCAGCCGCGGCTGGCCGCGTGGGTGAAGAAGCGCCGGGAGGGCGGTGAGTCGGCGGCGCCGGAGCACGGTGGCCCGATTCTGCTGATCGCGGTGTTCGCCACCGGCATCTACGGCGGCTACTTCGGGGCTGCCCAGGGCGTGCTGCTGATCGGTCTGCTCGGGGTGTTCGTGCACGAGGACATCCAGCGGCTCAACGGCGTGAAGAACGTCCTCGCCCTGATCGTCAACGGGGTGTCGGCGGTGATCTTCATCGCGATCGCCGAGGTGGACTGGCAGGTGGTCGCGTTGATCGCGGTCGGCTCGATCATCGGCGGGCAGCTCGGCGCGAAGGTCGGGCGGAAGTTGCCGCCGAATGTGCTCAGAGGGGTGATCGTGGTGGTCGGCACGATCGCGGTGGTGCGGTTGTTGACCAGCTGATCCACGTTCGGTAGTCCCAGATGGTTTGACGCTGTGTTTTTGGAGCGCTGGCGCGCTCGAGTTCACGGCCCTGTTGGGTCGCCGATCAGCACTCGAGACTAGAGCCTTCGGCTCAGCGCTTTCGAGCGCTGATCGGCGACCCGCCGCGAACCGCCGCTTCGCGGCGGACCCGCCTCGAGGTCGGGTCGTGCGGGGCTGAGTGTGTGTGGTGACATTCGACAAATGTGGGTACTACCGGGCGATATCCGGTAGTTGCGGGGTATTCTTCGCGTCGGCCATGCGTGATGAGGGAGGTGGCCTGGTGCACAGACGTGCCTTTTTCAAGGCGGCGGGACTGGCGGCTGTTGCCGGTGCCGCGGGAACGACGCTGACCGGCGCGCCCGCTTCGGCGGATCCGCGCGAGGCGATGTTCCGGTCCTGGGTGCCGGAGATCTTCGCCCCGATTCCGGACGCGCCCGCGCACTCGCCCGCCATCGTCATCGGCTCCGGCTTCGGTGCCGCGGTGACGGCGCTGCGCCTGGCCGAGGCCGGCATCGCCAATACCGTGCTCGAGCGCGGTTCGCACTGGCCCAACGACCCGTGGCGGGAGATCTTCACCGGCGACGATCTGCCCGATGGCCGCGGATTCTGGCATCGCACCAGCTTCACCGGCGTCACCAAGGTGCCGATGAGTTTCAGCGCGTTCGGCGGGGTGCTGGATGTGACCGAGTATTCCGGGATCGATGTGTGGCGGGCCGCCGCGGTCGGTGGCGGATCGGTGATCTTCACCGGGGCGATGGTGGCGCCGCAACGCAGGCTCTTCGACCAGGTCTTCGGTGGTGTGGTCGACTACGGCGAGCTGGAAAGCGTGTACTACCCGCGGGTGCGCCAGATGCTGCGGCTCGACACGATGCCCGCCGACATCTACAACTCCTCGCCGTTCGCGCACTCGCGCGCCTGGGACGACCAGGTGCGCGCGGCCGGTTACCAGCCGCTGCCCAACGATTCGATCTTCACCTGGGATGTGCTGCGCAGCGAGCTCGCGGGAACCTCCCGTGCCTCGGCCACCTCGGCCCGCTCGAACCTCGGCAATTCCAACGGCGCCAAGTTCGATCTCAATCAGAACTACCTGCGCTACGCCCGCGAGACCGGCAAGTCCCAGATCTTCCCCGGCCACCGCGTCGACGCCATCGCCCAGGAGGCGAGCGGCAAGTTCGTGGTCGCCGTGTCGAAGCTGACCCCGAGCGGCCAGGTACTGAGCACCCGCAACCTGACCTGCGACAAGCTCTTCCTCGGCGCGGGCTCTGTCGGCACCTCGGAGCTGCTGGTCCGCGCCCAGGCCACCGGCACACTACCCAACCTGAACGAGCACATCGGCGACGGTTTCGGCACCAACGGTGACGTGGTGCTGGCCCGCGGCGCGAGCGCTATCGCGGGCCACGGCCAAGGTGTGCCGAGCGCCAGCCGGATCTACGACGAATCCAGCGTGCCGCTCACCCTGGAGAACTGGTACATCCCCGGTATCCCGTTCGAGACCGGCGCGCTGGCCTCGCTCGGCATGGTTCTCGACCCGAGTCGCGCCCGCTTCGGCTATCACGCCGCGACGGGCGGCGTCGGCCTGAACTGGTCGACGGGCACCCAGCACGCGGTCGCCGCAGCGGCCCGCGCGGTCGACCACCGGATCGCCGAACGCGCGGGCGCGGTCGCCGAATACAGCGCGCTCGGCTACGACGCCAACGCCCAGTTCACCGCGCATCCGCTCGGCGGCGCGGTCCTCGGCAAGGCCACCGACGCCTTCGGGCGCGTCCACGGACACCCCGGCCTCTATGTGATGGACGGTGCCGCGATCCCCGGCAGCACCGCGACAGTCAACCCGTCCCTGACCATCACCGCACTGGCCGAACGCAATATCGAGGCAGTGCTGCGCGGCTGAACACGCCACCGACCGGCGTCGGCAACTCCCCTCGCCGCGCCGGTCTACCAATTAGCGTGGGAAAAGCACTAGGCGACCCCGCACCGCCTCGATGAGGTAGCCGGGGTTGCCTGCCATGCCCGAACTCGCGGATTCAGCCGCCAGAAATACAGGAGCGACCAGTTGGCTTCACCGGGGATCGAACGGGTCGAGGCCCTGCCGGACGTACGCTCGAAAACGCCAACGCTGCGTACCGATATCTTCATGCTGATCCTCGCGATCATCTCGGTGGTGCTGGTCGTGTGGATCACCTTCTTCGACGTCAGCGAGCCGACCTATCACGCGATCGTCATCGTCGACACATCGATCTGCGCGATCTTCCTAGTCGAGTTCCTCTGGCGCTGGCGGCGGGCGGGCTGGCCGTGGTCGTACCCGTTCATCTACTGGTACGAGATCCTCGGCATGATCCCGGTGACCAGCCCGCTGTTCCGCGGGTTCCGGCTGCTGCGCATCGTGGTGATCGTGATCCGGCTCGGCCGGGTGGCCGATCGGGCGCTGGGGGAGCGGGTCACCGCGACGATCGTCAACCGGTTCGTCGGCACGATCGTCGACGTCATCAAGCGCCCGATGACGATCGCGATCCTCGACGAGGTCTCCAAGGTCCTGCGCGCGGGCCATTACACCCAGAACATCGCCGCCGCGCTCGAGGAGAACCACGCCGAGGTCGACCAGCTGATCATGGACCTGATCAAGAACGACCCGCAGACCGGCAAACTGCGCTACGTCCCGTTCCACGACGACATCATCCGGCTCGTCGCCGACACGGTCTACCGCATGCTGCGCCAGCTGCTCGACGACCCACGCACCGACGAACTCGTCGCCGACATGCTGCGGGAGAACCTCGACCAGATCAACGACGCCGTGCGCGCCGGGGTGCGGGTTCCGCCGTCGCACCGTGGGGCGACGCCCGCCGAGCACGGCGTGCGCCACCACCTCAGTCAGATCAAGCGTGTCTGATCTGGTCGCGCGGCTGGGCGAATCGCAGCGTCTCGAAGACCACCAGCGCGGCCAGCAGCGCGCACAGCAGGGTGAGCGAGGCGAGCGCGGGCAGGTGCGCGGCGAACGGGATGAGCGCGAACAGCAATACGGCGACCACCACGCGTTCGGCCGACAGTGACTTGGTCGCATAGTATTTCGCGAACGTGATGCCGAGCAGGAACAGCGCCGGACCGCCGTAGAGCGCGCCGAGCGGGATGCCGTACAGCGGGTCGGTGAGCGTGTGATGCGACGAGTCGCCGACGTAGTACAGCACCTTCTTCAATCCGAGCGAGAGGCCGATGATGCCGACGATCATCGGAAAATGCCCGTACATGTAGGTGTTCTGGGCGATCTTGATCTGCCGAGCGTCCTTGGCATGGGCGAAGGCGTGCTCGATCGAGATCGCCGCGACATCGAAGTACAACCACCACAGCAGGCCCGAGATGGCCAAGCCGAGCATGGAACCGAGTGCGATCGGCCAGGAGATGGGCAACCCGGCCACCCCGATGCCGATCGAGACGATGGATTCGCCCAGCGCCACGATGATGATGAGCCCGTAGCGTTCGGAATAGTGCTTGGCCGAGTTGAGCCGCCAGTCGGTGCCCGCCGCCCAGGTCCACAGCATGTCCCCGACGATCGCGGCGAGCCACAGCAGGATCTGGGTGAGACCGGTCGTCATCGCGGCGACGACCAGCAGCGTGGTGCCGACGGTGATCGAGCCGAGCGCCCAGCGCAGCAACTGCTTGCGCAGCTGCGCATCCCCGGCGCTGATCGTCCAGAACACCGTGACGTGCACCAGTCGCACGATCAGGTAGGCCACCGCGAAGACCAGCGGACCGAACCAGCCACCGGAGAGATCGGCGAAGGCCTCGGGAATGGTGAGCGCGGCCAGGAACGCGCCGCCCATCGCGACGAACATCGCGACCCGCGTGATGCCCTCGTCGGCCCGCACCACATTGCCCAGCCACGAGTACGCGATCCACAGCCACCACATCAGGGCCAGGACCAGTGTCGCCCGCAGCATGTTCGCGGCGGTCGTCTCGTTGGCGGCCAGCGCGGTGACCATCGTGAACGCGAAGACGATCACCAGGTCGAAGAACAGCTCGAGCTGGGTCACCGAGTTCTCTTCGGTAACGGGCTGGTACCGGGCCCGCCGATTTCCGATCATGCGCCAATCGTCGCACCCCCGGCCGCGATTCGCGCGGACAGAAAATCGACGACGCGATGGTTTCGCCGACGGCGCAACTAGCCGGCCGCGTAGCCCCCGACCTCGGGGTACCGCTCGGCGAATTCGATGAAGTTCGCGACCGTCTCCTCGTGCAGCTTGCGCAGCGTGCGGTTGAACAGGATGCCCGGAATGGGCAAGGGGAGCGAGAGCTCCACGTGGTAGTCGACCTCGGTGCCCTCTGGAGTGTCCAGCAGCTCGATCCAGCCGCCGCCCTTGGAACCGCGACTGCTGTCGACGACCCGCCACGACGACCGGTACTGCTCCCAGGTGTACTCGAGCACCTGGGCGTCGGAGTTGCCCATGAAGTGGGCGGTGGCGAAGACCCGGCGTGGCCTGCCGTCGGCATCCCGTGGCCCGACCCGGACATCGCTGAGCGAGGTCGACCACTCCGACATCAGGTCAACGGCCAGTAGTGCGTCCATCACTTGGTCGATCTCGGCGTCAACGGTGAATCGGATGTCGATCTTCGAGCGCATCTGTGTCTATCCTCCGAACCCCCGCAGCTTTCGCGCCCGATTGTGCACAGTCGTACTAGTGATCGTCAACACGTCTATGGTCTGGACATATGACCGGGGTCAGCTGCATATCACACGCTCTACGGCTGTTTCGATCAACGCCATGCTCTGATTCTCGGTGAAGATTCCGGGCAATGTGAGATGTTCGACAATGAGCCAGTTGAGCGCCAGATAGAGCAGTAGTACCGACTCCGCGTCGCCGGGCAGGCCGGATGCCAGATGGTTGCGCACGTTGAAATCGATGTCGGCGCGGACCCGTTCGGTGAGCACTTCGCGCAGTTCGGGGCGGCGGGTGGCCTCGAGGCGGAGTTCGAGCAGCGCGAGATAGGCCTTGCGATGCGATTCGATGCGTCCGACCACCTCCTTCATCAGTGCCGTGATGTTCTCGATGTTCTTCGGCCCGTCGCTGACCAGGGCCATCGTTTCCTCGCTCGGCTGCACCACCTCGTAGAAGCGCACGCCTGCCTGGGTGAGCAGCTCGTCGCGATTGGCGAAGTAGTTCGACGCCGTGCCCGCGGGCACGGCGGCCTGCTTGTCCACGGCACGGAAGGTGAGGCCGCGGGCGCCTTCGTCGGCGAGGACGTCGATTGCCGCGTCGAGCAGGGCTTGCCGACGTTCGGGATTAGTTCGCACTTGACACCACTCCATCCGTAGTACTACGTTGAAACCACTTCAATCAGAGTACAACACCTGAGGCGGTAACCATGCGAAAGCTTGTCTACTACATCGGCGTCTCGATCGACGGCTACATCGCCGGCCCCGGCGGGGAGGCGGAGTTCTACCCGGTCACCGACACCTACGCGGCGGCGCTCGGTGCCGAATTCCCCGAAGCCATCCCGACCCACCTGCGCGCGAGCATCGGCATGGACGTCGATACGCCGAACAAGAACTGGGACACCATCCTCATGGGGCGCGGCACCTACGCCCCGGCATACGACGCCGGCATCGCGAGCCCGTTCGCCCATATGAAGCAGTACGTCTTCTCGTCCTCGCTCGGTCCGGTCGACGATCCGAACGTCGAGGTCGTCACCGGCGACCCGGTCGAACTCGTCCGGGAACTCAAGCAGCACGACGGTCTCGACATCTATCTGTGCGGCGGCGGCAACCTGGCGGGCCAGTTGGTCGATGAGATCGACCAACTGATCGTGAAGAGCTACCCGGTCGTCGCGGGCGACGGCATCGCGGCCTTCACCGGCGTCTTCAAACCGACATCCTTCACCGCGGTACAGCGCAAGGAATTCGACAACGGCGCGCAGGTCACCTGGTTCGATCGAGCGTGAATCCCATGGTTATCCACAGGTGACAAGCCTGTGTCGTTTTCCACAGGCAGGGTAGGTAGCAGCAAAACCGGTGGCCCGAGCCCGGTACTCTTGGTCGCTGATACCAACCTGACACTCGATCGTGAAGGACCTGCTGTGGCTCTCGTAGTTCAGAAGTACGGAGGATCCTCGGTGGCCACCGCCGAGCGGATCCGGCGCGTCGCTGAACGGATCGTGGAGACCAAGAAGCAGGGGCACGACGTGGTAGTCGTGTGCTCGGCCATGGGTGACACGACCGATGAGTTGCTCGATCTCGCGGAGCAGGTGGCCCCGGCGCCGCCCGCGCGCGAGATGGACATGCTGCTCACCTCGGGTGAGCGCATCTCTAATGCCTTGGTGGCCATGGCTATTCACACTCTCGGCGCCGAGGCCCGCTCGTTCACCGGCTCGCAGGCCGGCGTGATCACCACCGGCGCGCACGGCAACGCCAAGATCATCGACGTGACCCCGGGCCGCCTGCAAGAGGCCCTCGCCGAGGGGCAGATCGTGCTGGTGGCGGGCTTCCAGGGCGTGAGCCAGGACAGCAAAGACGTCACCACACTGGGCCGCGGCGGTTCCGACACCACCGCCGTCGCGCTGGCCGCGGCGTTGAAAGCCGATGTCTGCGAGATCTACACCGACGTCGACGGTATCTTCTCCGCCGACCCGCGCATCGTGCCCGACGCCCAGAAGCTCGACAAGATCTCCTACGAGGAGATGCTCGAGATGGCGGCCTGCGGCTCGAAGGTGCTCATGCTGCGCTGCGTGGAGTACGCGCGCCGCTACAACGTTCCCGTTCATGTTCGGTCGTCCTACACCGACAAGATCGGCACCACTGTTTTCGGATCGATGGAGGACATTCCCGTGGAGCAGGCAATCCTGACCGGCGTCGCGCACGACCGCAGCGAAGCCAAGGTGACCGTCGTCGCCCTACCGGACGAGCCGGGCTACGCCGCCAAGGTGTTCCGCGCGGTGGCCGACGCCGAGATCAATATCGACATGGTGCTGCAGAACATCTCCAAGGTCGACACGGGCAAGACCGACATCACCTTCACCTGCCCCAAGACCGACCTGGTCCGCGCGGTGCAGATGCTTACCGCGCGCCAGGACGAGATCGGTTTCGCCGAGATCCTCTCCGACGATCACATCGGCAAGGTTTCTCTGGTCGGTGCCGGGATGAAGTCGCACCCCGGCGTCACCGCCACCTTCTGTGAGGCGCTGGCCAACGCGGGGGTGAACATCGATCTGATCTCCACCTCGGAGATCAGGATCTCGGTGCTGGTGCGCGATACCGAACTTGATGAAGCTGTCCAGGTGTTGCACAAGGCATTCGATCTCGGCGGCGACGAAGCCGCTGTCGTCCACGGCGGAACGGGGCGTTAAGCAATGGGTGTACGTGTAGGTGTTGTCGGTGCGACCGGTCAGGTCGGCGCCGTCATGCGCAAGCTGCTCGAAGAGCGCAACTTCCCGGCTGACGAGGTGCGGTTCTTCGCATCCGCTCGCTCGGCGGGCAAGACGCTGCCGTGGCGCGGTGGCGAGATCGTTGTCGAAGACACCGAGACCGCTGATCCCTCGGGTCTTGACATCGCGCTGTTCTCGGCCGGTGCCACCATGTCGCGCGTGCAGGCCCCGCGTTTCGCCGCGGCGGGCGTCACCGTGATCGACAATTCCTCGGCCTGGCGCAAGGATCCCGATGTGCCGCTGGTGGTGTCGGAGGTCAACCCCGAGGCCACCCGCAACCTGCCCAAGGGCATCATCGCGAACCCGAACTGCACCACCATGGCCGCGATGCCGGTGCTCAAGCCGCTGCACGACGTGGCCGGTTTGCAGCGCCTGATCGTCTCGAGCTACCAGGCTGTTTCGGGTAGCGGGCTGGCCGGCGTGGAGGAGCTCGCCTCGCAGATCCGCGCGGTATCCGCCGATGCGGAGAAGCTGGTGCACGACGGTTCGGCCGCTGAGTTCCCCGCGCCGAACAACTACGTCGCGCCGATCGCCTTCAACGTGATCCCGCTGGCCGGTGCCCTGGTCGACGACGGTTCCTTCGAGACCGACGAGGATCAGAAGCTGCGCAACGAGAGTCGCAAGATCCTCGGGCTGCCCGATCTGCTGGTGAGCGGCACCTGCGTGCGGGTTCCGGTCTTCACGGGGCACTCGCTGTCGATCAATGCCGAATTCGCCGAACCGCTTTCGGTGCTGCAGGCCAAGGAACTGCTGGGCAAGGCGGCGGGTGTGCGGCTGGTCGACGTGCCGACTCCGCTGGCCGCCGCGGGCCAGGACGAGTCTCTTGTGGGACGGATTCGCCAGGATCCGGGTGTGCCTAGCGGTCGTGGTCTCGCACTGTTCATCTCGGGTGACAACCTGCGAAAAGGTGCCGCTTTGAACACGATTCAGATCGCGGAAGTTCTGCTCGCCAACCGCTGATTGTTCGGTAGTCCCGGATGGGGGCGGAGCCCCGGGGTTTGGTAGTCCCGGGGTGGGTTGTGTGGCAGAGCTTGGGGTTCGAGTAGTCCCAGGCAGGTTTGACGCTGTGTTTATTGGCGCGCTGGCGCGCGCGTGTCCGCGGCCCTGAGGGGCCGCCGATCAGGGCTCGAGACTAACGCCTTCGGCGTAGCGCTTTCGAGCCCTGATCGGCGACCCGGCCGCGGACCGGCCACTTCGTGGCCGCCGCTCCCCAGGGGTCGCGGGTGGGGGTTGGTAGTGCGGTCATGGCGGATTTGGGGTGCACGGGGTGGCTGATGGTGTGGGAGGGGTGCGGTGATGGCGGTCTTGGGGTGCAGCGGGTGCGACTGGTGCTGCGGTGATGGCGGTCTTGGGGTGTGGTGGGCGGCGGGGTTATCTCGATTGTGGGAGAAACCAGCTCAGCGGATGCCGGGGGTGCGTGGGTCGTTGCCGATGCAGGCGAGGATGGCGCAGCCGGGTGGGATGCTGGCGAAGGGGGGAGCCAGGGGTTGGTTGAGGCAGTCGAAGACGGTGCAGCCGGGGTAGGCGCCGGGGCCGATGCCGAAGACGGCCAGCAGGATGTTGGCGTCGATGAGCTTGCCCGCGTCGAATTGGAGTGGGGGTTCTACGTAGGGTTCGGCGATCGGCACTCGGGTGTCGGTGATGGCGGCGAACAGGCGGCGGAAGAATTCGTGGGGCAGTTCTTCCGCGTGCGCGAGGACGCCGCTCGGGCCGTGGGCGGTCTGGTTGCCGAAGGGGCCGGTCCACATCACCGTCATGTCGAGGCTCGGCAGGAAGAAGATGTTCTGCAGGCCGAGCCCGGACATGAAGTACGAGTCGGCGGGCAGGAATTCGGGGGATTCGCCGCAGTTGGCGCCCAGCCAGAACAGGTAGCCGTAGCAGCTGTTCGCCTTCGACGGTGTGCGGGCTTCGCGCAGATAATCCGCCGAGATCACCCGGTCGGCGCCCCAGCGGCCGTCATTGGAGACGAGCAGCCCGATCTTGGCCAGGTCGTTGGGCGGCAGCATGAGGTGGGCGTAGCCGTAGGTGTGGCCGGATCGGTCACTCGCCCAGTAGTAGTCGGTGCGCGGGATGCCGAGCGGGTCGAACAATTCCCGCTGCGCGAACTGCTGTAGCGGTTCGCCGACGGCCAGCTCGATCACATACGACAGCAGGTCGACATTGCGCTGGCTGTAGCTGAACGTGGTGCCGGGCGGGTTGGTCAACTCCACCGACAGTGCCTGCACCGCCGAGTGCGGGTCGATCGGGATCACCGCGGTGATGCCCTCCGACAGCACACCAACTTTCATCCCCGAGGTTTCCGTGAGCAGGTTCTCGACGGTGATCGAGCGGTGTGCCGCGTCGCCGAGACCGGGCGGTAGGTAGCGGTCGATGGGCGCGTCGATATCGAGTTTTCCTTCATCGGAAGCGATTCCGGCCAGGATCGACACCACCGATTTGGTGACGCTCCAGATGTTCCACGGCGTATTGCCGGTCTCGTCGTTGCGCAGTCCTTCACCGACGAGGCAGTTGTGCCGGAAGATCTGGACGTTGAGCCGGTTGCGGGTGGCGGCGAACTGCAGTGCCGCTTCGAGTTTCGCCGAATCGAGCCCGACCTGTTCGGGTTCGGCTCGTTCTAAGTCGCGACCGGAGGTCACCTCGCAGGTCGTACTCGGCGCAGCGTGGGCCGGTACGGCGAACAAGCTCGCCGAGGCCAGCACCGCAGCGATCGTTCCTGCGAAAACGCCCGTGATGTGCCGCATGCGGGCGAGAGTAGCCCCCGACACGCACCGTAACCCGTATAGCGTGGCCGCCGAATCCACTGATCGCGGACATGTTCATCTCCGCGCAATACCGCGAATCCCGTACACCCCAGCACCGACCGCGAGCACCCCGAGCCCGGCCAGCACCGACCCGATCGGCAACGCGAACCCGACCACCACACACCCCACCGCGCCGAGCACCGGAACCCAGCGCTGCGGCCTGCCCTCGGCGGCGGTCAGTGTAGCCGCCGACAGATTGGCGATGAGGTAATACGCGAGCACCGCGAACGACGAGAAACCGATCGCCGCCCGCAGATCGACCGTCGCCGCGAGCACCGCGACCACCACACCCACCGCGAGCTCGGCCCGGTGCGGGACAGCGTATTTCGGATGGATCTCGGCCAAACCTTTGGGCAGATGGCCATCACGCGCCATCGCGAGCGAGGTCCGCGAAACCCCCAGGATCAACGCCATCAGCGAACCCGCCGCCGCCAGCACCGCACCGATCCGCACCACGGGCGCCAACCAGTCGGCCCCCGCCGCCGCGACGACCTGCGCGAGCGGATCGCGCGCCGCCGCCAGCCCTCCCGAGCCCAACGTCAGCAACGCGGCCACCGCCACCAGCGCGTACACCGCCAAGGCCACCGCCAGCGCGAGCATGATCGCCCGCGGAATAGTCCGCTCCGGCGCACGCACCTCCTCGCCTAGCGTGGCGATCCGCGCGTACCCCGCGAACGCGAAGAACAACAACCCCGCCGCCTGCAACACCCCATACGGCCCGATCTCTTTGTCGAGAACCGTTGCCCCCGAATGAGTCCCACCCACACCCACCACAACGACAACCGCCAGCGCCGCCAGCACCGCCGCCACGATCACCCGCGAAGCCAACGCCGACTTCTGCACCCCCACATAGTTGATCCCCGTCACCAGCACCACGGCACCTACCGCCACCGCATGCGCCTGCTCCGGCCACGCGTAACTGCCCACCGTCAACGCCATCGCCGCACACGACGCCGTCTTCCCCACCACGAACCCCCACCCCGCCAAATACCCCCAAAACGCCCCCAACCGCTCCCGTCCATAGACATATGTCCCGCCGGACACCGGGTACAGCGCGGCCAACCGCGCCGAAGACATCGCGTTGCAATAGGCGAGCACCGCGGCCACCCCCAAAGCCACCAGCAACCAAGACCCACCCACCCCCGCAGCGGGCCCCAACGCCGCGAAAACCCCGGCCCCCACCATCGCCCCCAACCCCACCACGACCGAATCCCCCAGCCCCAGCCCCCGCCGCAACTGCCCATCCGAAGTCATAGGCCCATCCTCGAGCATGCGCGGATAGCCCGCGACCCGGATAAGACAAACGCCGCCAGGTCGATGAGGGTGACCTGGCGGCGTTCGCTGGGGCCGACGCCCCACAAGCGCCTCTCGGCGGGTGGTCGCTCGTAGCGACAAAAGGGGTGAGGCCCGGGGCTGTTCGGACGTCGACTCCCGTGTTCAACCGCGGTCGGCGGTGAACTATTCCGACGGCTCGATGTGATCCGCGCAACGCACGAGGCAGGTACCGCGAAAGGTGTACCTGCCTCGTGTCATAGCAGGGCAAAGGGCCTGGTTCGGGGCTCTTTCGTGGTCGGTGTCAGTGGGTCAGAAGTTGCTGAACCAGTACAGGATGCTTGCCAGCAACCAGACGATCGCGGTTTCCATCGTCGTTCTCCTTGCGTCGGTACTTCCATCATCGCCGAAGACGTGCGTTCGCCGACAAGTTGTTCTTAAGAAGCTCTAGAGACCGACACCGCATTGTTGCTTCAGACACCGGAACAACCGGGTCCGATCGGTCTCGAGGGGTGATCGGCCGGACCCGGCGGTGCAGACCAGAAGGTGGCTCTTCCAGACGCTGAAGACGCACTGCCGACGGTAACCACACCGACGGGCTGGGCCGAGGATGTTCCATGACGTGTCGTCGGGTACGCGGACCGGGCCGGTCTGATCGAGGGGTGATCGGCCCGGCCGTTTGCGTATGGCCCGGATTCGGGTAAGGGTTGTGGGGTGGTCGATATTGCGGAGCACTCCGACGCGCTCGACCGTGCTGAGGTGCGGCTGCGCGAAGAATTCGCGACAATGTTCGAGCTGGAGACGATCCATCGTTTCCTGCATTCCTCCTACGAGAACTTCGCCGCCAGGGCGACGGTGACCCTGTACTTACCGCTGCTGGCCGAGCGATTCGGGCGGCAGCGCTTGCAGGCGCTGGCCAAGATCGAGGGCAAGGTGGCCCAGCCGCGCCCGACGGTGCTGTTCCTGTGTACGCACAACGCGGGCCGCTCGCAGATGGCGCTCGGCTTCTTCGAGGAGCTGGCGCTGGGCCGGGCGGTGGCCTGGTCGGGTGGGTCGGTGCCGAGTGGGCAGCTCAATCCGTCCGCGGTGGCGGTGATGGCGGAGGTCGGCGTCGATATCTCGCGCGAGTATCCGAAGCCGTGGACCGATGAGATCATCCGCGCCGCCGACGTGATCGTCACGATGGGTTGCGGCGATACGTGTCCGCTGGTGCCGGGGGTGCGCTACGAGGAGTGGATCATCGAGGATCCGGCCGGGCTGGAGGTCGAGCAGGTGCGGCCCATCCGCGACGACATCGGTCATCGCGTGACCGGCCTGCTCGCCGAGCTCGGCATCGACGTCACCGATCCCGTTGATACGCCACCCAACTCCCGTACCGCGTGATGTCGGTGGTGCCTAGCTCCTGATCATGCAGGGCAGCAACAGTTTCGGTGAAGGCTGCCGGGCTCTGTGGCTCGAGGTCTTCGGGTCGGGGGATTGCGATCTTGGGCACGGCGGATACTCCGAGTCGGACGTCGGCTGGCCACTCGCGGGTCGCGAGAATCCTTGCCCGCCAGCACCTTTCTAGCGGTGACGGCCAGGTCCAGCGGCAGTTTCCATTGCCGCATAAGCGAATTCAGGACAGCCGGCAATGGTGATCACTAACGGCTCTATTCGCTGAGGGACATGGCGGCAACGGCACGGGAAATGCGCTCGAGCACCACATCCAGCGAATCGCCGATGTGGGTGTGCAAGAGCCGCTGAGCCAGCGTGAGGTCATCGGCGAGGACCGCGTCGAGAATGCCGAGGTGCTCGCTGATCGTGGTCTCGATGCGGTTGTTGATCATGAAGTCGTACATGCGCACATGCCGGATCCGGGAGTTCACCGCCACCAGGGCGCGCACCATCTCGGCATTGCCCGCCGCGGTCAGCAGCGCGACATGGAATTCCTCGTCGACGACGACGAAACCCGGCTCCTGGACGGGCGGGTCGGCCTGCAGGGTCAGCCATTTCTGCCGCTCGGCGCGCAGCAGCGCGGTGTCGTGGGTGATCCGCGGATCCGCCCGCACGCGCGTCATCCCACCCAGTTCCAGGGTCAGCCGTAGCTCGTAGAGATCGCGAATCCGCGCCACACTCGGCCGCACCGGGCTGAACCCGAACTCCTCACGCTGCAACAGCCCGTCGGAGCAGAGCATCGTGAGCGCCTCCCGAACCGGCGTGCGGGAGATCCCGAACCTGGTCGACAGTTTCGGCTCGGTGAGTCGCTCCCCGAACCGGATATCCCCGTTCATCAACTCCCCCCGCAACGTCGAATACACGACGTCGCGCAACGGCCTTCCCGAGCCATCTCCCGGTGCATCCACCCTTGTCGACATGGGTGTATACGCTATCGACCGCTAATTTCTATCGAATGGCAGAAAGTAAGCGCCACGTTATCCCCTGCTCACACCGGCACCCTCACCACGCAGGGCCGCGCGCCGCGAGAACTTCTCAACCAACCCCGAACACGCAGGCAACCCCACCCACCACGCAGACGCCCACACTCGAACCACGAGCCCACCGTCGCGCTCCCACTCCGCTCACCCCGGAAGGGCGACCCACATGAGCCCCACCATCCTGGCCCTCATCCTCGGCCTGATCTCCCTCACGGCCATCACCATCTGCTGGCCGAACCCCCTCGACCGCAAACCCCCTCAGACAAGCGAAGAGCCCCTGACCAGTGAACTGATCAGGGGCTCTTCTGTGTCTCAACCAACACGTCGGGGTGACAGGATTTGAACCTGCGACCTCTTCGTCCCGAACGAAGCGCGCTACCAAGCTGCGCCACACCCCGTGAGGCGAACCTGAAGTAGCTTACAACGTGGGGTCGTGAAACGTTAAATTGGCTGGTCAGGTGGGGGCTAGTCGAGGGATCTGATGGTGCTGAAGATGCGTTTGGCCGTTGCGGTGTCGATGGCTCCGGGGACGCCGGTGTCGGCGACCATGACCATGACGAAGCTGCCGTCCTTGGCGCCTTTGAAGGCGTAGGTGTAAACGGAGTAGGTGGCGGCGCAGCCGGATTTGGGGGCGGGGACGGTGCCGGTGGTCTCGGTGAACATGCCCTCGGTTTTGCCGTCGATCGACTTCAGGGGCTGGGCGGGCCCGGGGGTGCCCTGGGAGCCCTGGTAGGCGAGGGGGGCGGCTTTGATGCCGAGTTCGGCGCCCGCGGCGGCGTTGTCGGCGTTTTTGGAGCCGGTGAGCAGCGACATGGTGCGGGTGGAGTTGGGGCAGTAGTCGCGGCCGTCGGAGGCGTAGCCCTTGCCGATCACGGAGTCGCCGGGCGGTTCGCCGACGCCGCCGATGGTGGTTTCGGAGGCGACCTTCCAGCCTGCCGGGACGTCGTAGGCGGCGCCACGGTCGGGGGAGGCGACTACCTGGTAGCCCTCGATGAGGGGTTTGCGATTCGATGCGGCACCCGAGGGGGGCGTAGTGCTGGGTTCGGTTTTGCTCGACGAGGTCGGCTTAGGGGTGGTCGACAGGGCGCTGACCATCGACGGAGTGGCGCCCGCGGTGTTGGTCGGTGCGTTGTCGCCGCGAGTCAGTGCGACCGCGGTGATCGTGCCGCCGACCAGGAGCAGCGCCGCGACCCCGGCCGCGGCCCAGATCGCCGCCTTGTTTCCGGATTTCTGGCTGGGCGGGAAGGGCTGGCCGTAGGACTGGACGCTGCGGTGGTCCAGTGGCGGGATTTCGCCGTATTGCTGCGGCACCGGCTGCTGCCAACTCGGTGCGCCGACCCTGGTCGGGTCGGTATGCCCCGCCGGTGTGCCCCATTGCTGCTGGCCGGGCTGTTGCGGAGCGGCCCCCCAAGGTTGCTGGCTACCTGCGGCAGGAGCGCCCCACTGCTGGCCGGGAGGAACCGGCGCGCCCCACTGGCCGGGAGGCTGTTGTCCGGCAGGTGGATTCATGCCCGGTTGCGGATCCGCGGGCTGCCCATGCTGGGCCGGAAGCTGTTGTCCGGTAGGCGGATTCATGCCCGGTTGCGGAGCCGCGGGCTGCCACTGCTGGCCCGGAGGATGTTGTCCCGCCGGGGGGTTCATGCCGGGCTGCCATGGCTGATTCGAACCCGGCTGGCCTGCAGGCGGATTCGCTCCCGGCCAGGGCAGGGGTGGCTGATGGAGCTGGGTCGGGTCGCCCTGCCCTGGCGGTGGACCTTGTTGTCCCGCAGCGGGATTGCCGGGATCCTGCCAATCCTGCGGGCCCGCGGGAGCCCAGGAGGTGGGCTCGGGCAGGCCGGGCGGTGGGCCGGAGCCGTCCCAGCGCAGCGTCGGCGGGAGGCCGGTGCTGCCCGGTGTCCAGACCGCGGTGGGGTCAGGTGTGCCCTGATTCGGTTGTCCCGCAACTGGATCAGGCGAACCGGGCCGCTGCCACTGCTGGTCGGGCTGGTTCGGTGCGCCGGGCCCGCCGAATACGGTCGGGTCGTCGCGCCTGTCGTCGGATCCACTGCTCACGGTCGTCTCCTGATGACACCTCAATGAAAATGTCGTTCGGAGCCAGACCCTAGCGGGCTACGGCCTCCGAGGTCGAAATGCCGAAGCCGGTGTCGGCGGAGGGCCGCTTGGGCTGGGCGCCGACCAAAGTCAGCAGCGTGGCTTCGGGGCGGCAGCAGAAGCGGTAGGGCGCCCACGGGGAGGTGCCGATGCCCGCCGAGACGTGCAACTGGGTGTGCTCGCCCCACTGGGAGGCGCCCTTCACGCGCGACTTGTCGATGCCGCAGTTGGTGACCAGCGCGCCGTAACCGGGGACGACCAGCTGCCCACCGTGCGTGTGACCGGCCAGCACCAGGTCGTAGCCGTCTTCGGCGAAACGATCGAGCACGCGCGGCTCGGGCGAGTGCGTGACACCGATACTGAGCTGCGCCAGCTGGTTCGGTGCGCCCGCGACGGTCTCGTAGCGGTCGCGCTGCAGGTGCGGGTCGTCGACGCCGGCACTGGCGATGCGGATACCCGCCACCTCGAGGTCGCGCCGGGTGTGGGTCAGGTCGAGCCAGCCGCGTTCGGTGAATGCCGCGCGCAGGTCCTTCCACGGCAGCGGATCGCCGTAGACGCGACGGTGATCTTTCTTGAAATACTTCAGCGGATTCTTCGGCACCGGCGCGAAATAGTCATTCGAACCGAACACGAACAAGCCCGGTCGAGCCAGCAGCGCACCGAGGGATTGCACCACGGCGGGCACGGCCTTGGGATGGGAAAGATTGTCGCCGGTATTCACGACCAGGTCGGGTTCGAGCCGGTCGAGTTCGCGCAGCCACTGCTGTTTGAGCTGCTGGCCCGGCATCATATGCAGGTCACTGACGTGCAGAATGCGCAACGTCGGCGACCCGGGCGCCAGCACCGGCATCGTGGCTTCACGCAGGACGAACGCGTTCCGTTCGATCAGCGTGGCGTAGCCGATGCCTGCGACGGCGGCCCCAGCGGCTCCCAACGCGGTTCGGCGGACAGCGGACGTCGAGATAACGGGCATTTGCCCAGCATAGGCGACCCCCTCCCGGATCGGCGCGTGTGTTTCCGCACAAACGGTCTGGAATTTTCTCCGCGACGGAAATGTGATGGGAGTCCGGAGAGCGAACGACTACGGTAAACCGCATGTCGGAACTGAAAGCCAAGCTGCGCGCGGATATGACCTCCGCGATGAAAGCCAAGGACAAACTGCGTCTCGCGACCCTGCGGATGCTGCTCGCCGCTATCCAGACTTCCGAGGTCTCCGGTACGGAGGCGCACGAACTCTCCGATAACGATGTCGTGTCGCTGTTGCAGAAGGAAGCGAAGAAGCGCAACGAGGCGGCGGTGATCTACGAGCAGAACGGTCGCGGTGAACTGGCCGCGAACGAGCGCGCCGAAGAGCAGATCATCGAGGAGTACCTGCCGACTCAGCTCGACGACGCCGAGGTGGCGCAGGTTGCCGATACCGCGATCGCCCAGGTCGCCGAGCAGCTCGGTGCGCGCCCTGGGATGAAGCAGATGGGTCAGGTCATGAAGGTCGCCACCGAACTGGCCGCCGGTAAGGCCGACGGGTCCCGGATCTCCGCCGCGGTCAAAGCCCGGCTCTGAAACAGGAATGGCCGCCGTCCGAATCGGACGGCGGCCATTTTCGTGTGACTAGCGCGGCACCGGGATGGGGATCGGTGGCAGGCGCGGAATCTGCGGCAGCCCCGGAATCACCGGTGCTGGCGCGGCGGGCGGGGGAGTCGTCGGCGCGGGCACCCGGACGGTCCCGTCACTGATGTAGATCGTGACCACCGAGCCCGGAATGGCCGAGCCGTTCGGTGAACTGCCCATCACCGTGCCCTTGGCCTGTGAACCGGCTCCTGTCACCGCCGAGACCTGGAAGCCTGCACCGGACAGGATCGAGGTGGCCTCGCCCTGCGACTTGCCCGCGACATCGGGGACCTGGGAGTTGTTCGCGCCACGGACGTACTTGTCGTCCAGCGGCGGCAGCGCGGCAGGCGGGTATCGGTCCATCAACGGCTTGATGGCGTTGAACCAGGTGCGGGCCGGTTCATTACCGCCGAACAGGCCGGAGGCATTACTGGCGCCGCAGTTGCGCAGCGGGAACGAGCAGATCTCCCCGGGGGTCGGGCTGTCGCCGTAGACGTAGACCGACGATGCCAGCGAGTTGGTGAAGCCGACGAACGCCGAGGAACGGTGGCTTTCGGTGGTACCCGTCTTGCCCGACATCGGCGCCGACCAACCCACGCTGCGCGCCGCACCCGCGGCGGTACCGCTGACGTCGTCCTTGCTCATGGCGTTGGCGAGGGTGTTGGCCAGACCGGGGTCGACTACCTGCTCACAGGCCTGCTGGGTGAGCGGAACAGCCTTACCGTTGCGGTCGAGAACTTCCTTGATCGGCGAGGGCGGGCACCACTTGCCGCCGGAGCTGAGCGTGGCGGCGACATTCGACAGTTCGAGCGGGTTGATCGCGAACGGGCCGAGGGTGAACGAACCCATGTTGTTGTTCTTGATGTGGTCGGCCAGGCTCGTCTTGCCGTGGCCGGAGGTGCCCGGTTCGGCGTAGGCCCGCATGCCGAGGCGCACAGCCATGTCCACCGCGGCCTCGACACCCACGTCCTGGATCATCTTCACGAAGGCGGTGTTGGGCGAGGTCGCGAGCGCGTCGGTCACCGACATCGATCCCGGGTAGTTACCGGCGTTCTTGACGCACCACGAGTCGGCTGGGCAGCCCGGCGAGTTCGAGTAGCCCATGCCCTTGGCAGCGTAGGTGCCCGGCACATCGATCTGGGCGGCGATGCCGAGGCCCTTCTCCATCGCGGCGGCGGTGGTGAAGAGCTTGAAGATCGAGCCCGCGCCGTCACCGACCATCGAGTACGGCTGGCCGAGCAGCGTCTCGTTGGCGTCACGGTTGAGGCCGTAGGTGCGGCTCGACGCCATCGCGAGAACCGCGTGCGAATCCTGACCGGGCGCGATTACCGACATGACCTCGGCGATGTTGTCGAGGTTGGGGTCGGCCTGCTCGTTCACCGAACGCTTCACCGATTCCTGCAGCACCGGATCGAGGGTGGTCTTGATCAGGTAGCCGCCCTTGTCGATCTGCTCGCGACTGATCCCGGCCTCTGTGAGGTACTCCAGCGCGTAGTCGCAGAAGAAGCCTTTGTCGTTGGCGGCGATGCACCCGCGCGGTAGACCCTTGGGCTCGGGCAGCACGCCGAGCGGTTCGGCCTTGGCCTTGCTGAACTCCGCGGCGCGGTGCGGGATGTTCTGGATCAGCGTGTCGAGCACGGTGTTGCGGCGATCGGTGACGCCGGTGACGTTGGTGTAGGGGTTCAGCTTGGAACTGGACTGCACCATGCCCGCCAGCATCGCCGACTGGGTGATGTTGAGCTGGGACGCGTCGATACCGAAGTAGGTCTGGGCGGCGTCCTGGATGCCGTAGGAGCCGTTGCCGAAGGGCACCAGGTTCAGATAGCGGGTGAGGATCTCGTCCTTGGACAGCTCGCGGTCCAGGGTGAGCGCCATCCGGATCTCGCGCAGCTTGCGCGCCGGTGTGGTCTCGATCGCGGCGCGGCGCTCGGCGTCGGTCTTGGCGACCACGAGCAGGTTGAAGTTCTTCACGTACTGCTGGTCCAGGGTCGACGCGCCCTGCTGCACTTCACCGGAGGAGGTGTTGGTGAGGAACGCGCGCAGCGTGCCCTGCCAGTCCACGCCCTTGTGATCGGCGAAGCGCTTGTCCTCGATGGACACGATCGCCAGCTTCATGTTGTTGGAGATGCGATCGCTCGGCACCTCGAAGCGGCGTTGCTCGTAGAGCCACGCCAGGGGCGATCCGTTCGCGTCGACCATGGTCGACACGGCGGGGACGGTGCCCTCCACCAGTTCGGCTGAGACGTTGTCGACGGCATCGGCGGCGCGGTTGGAGATGAACCCGAATCCACCGGCCAAGGGGAACAACAGCCCAGCGACAAGCACGGCGGCCAGCGCGCAGCTGCCGGCCAGCCTCGCGAGCGTTTGAGTGATCGGCACGAGCCCAGCCTAAAGGGTGGCGTGGCGAGGTTCACTGCTGTGCTGCTCGACGGGGAATGTCCGGGCGGTGCCAGGGGGGTTGCTCGGGCGTGTCAACAAAATGATCACATCGGCGTGTCGCGACCGGCCACGCCGGTGAACAGCACTACTGCGCCGTTCTGGCCCGATTTGAATGGACGCCCGTACCAAAAAATCGGGGGGCGGTCTTGCGTAACCGCCATACCTTTACCTAGATTGAGAACCCAGTGTGATAGAGCTAACACTCAAAGTGGAATGTGGTGCGGAACGCAGCGGTAGTTGGGTTGCTGTGATCCGCGCTCGCGATTCTGGAGCGCCGCACAACGGTGTTCGGACTGCAAAGGGGCACATCAAATGCACATCACAACCCCCATCGCTCGACTGGATGTAGAGCAGGCCGAGGCAAGGATCGCTTGGGTTGCCCAGGCGCGATGCAAGGAAGTGGACCCTGATCAGCTGTTCGTTCGCGGTGCGGCCCAGCGCAAGGCGGCAACGATCTGCCGCCACTGCCCGGTGCTGATGCAGTGCGGTGCCGATGCGCTCGACAACCGGGTCGAGTTCGGTGTGTGGGGCGGGATGACCGAGCGGCAGCGGCGTGCGCTGCTCAAACAGCATCCCGACGTGACGTCGTGGGCGGAATTCTTCAACGCCCAGCGCCAGCATCAGGTGGCTATCTAGCAGTCGAGACCGGACCGTTATCACAAACGGCGCCGAGACCGCGTGGTTTGCGGAATCGGCGCCGTTGGTGAGTGTTACCGGATTGTGAGCTATAGCGGATTTGTCTGAATCGATCAGGCCGAAGCCGGGGTACCTGTCAGCTGATCGGCGACCGCGCGCAGTGCTTCGAGGTCGGAGACCTCGAAGGGCAGCGCCGTCACCGAGACGATCTGTACACGCGGATGCGCACCGGTGAAGCGATGCAGCAGCCGCCGCTCCCGCGCCGCCGTCGACACCCGATCCGCGTGGATGCGCAGCACCGAGGCGGTCAGCGGGTCCGAATCGGCCAGCTGGTCCGAGGCGGTCAGCGCGTGATCACCGGACAGCTCCGAGAGCGCGGGGTGCGTCCGGTTCAGCACCAGCCCGGCCAGCGGCATCTTCTCGGTCGAGAGCCGGTCGACGAAGAACGACGCCTCGCGCAGCGCGTCCGGCTCGGGCGCGGCGACCACCAGGAAATGGGTGCCCGGCTTGGACAGCATCGCGAAGGTGCGCTCGGCCCGGTCCTGGAACCCACCGAACAGCGATTCCAGCGACTGCAGGAACGTCGAGGCGTCCTTGAGCATCTGCCCGCCGACGATGGTCGACACCCCGCGCATCGCCAGGCTCATCGCCCCGGTGACGAACCGGCCGACACCGCGCCCCGGCGCCATGATCAACCGGATCATCTTGCCGTTGAGGAAGGTGCCGAGCCGCTTGGGCGCGTCGAGGAAATCCAGCGCGTTGCGCGAGGGCGGAGTGTCGACCACGATGAGGTCCCACTCCTTGCGCGCGGCCAGCTGGCCGAGCTTCTCCATCGCCATGTACTCCTGCGTGCCACCGAACGAGGACGCCACCGTCTGATAGATCGGATTGGCGAAGATCTGCTCGGCCTTGTCCGCGCTGGTGTGCTCGAGCACCATGTCGTCGAAGGTGCGGCGCATGTTCAGCATCATCGCGTGCAGCTCGCCCGGGACCTCGTGATCGAGTTGCACCCGCTGCGGGGTGTTGTCCAGCTCGGCCACGCCGAGCGACTGCGCCAGCCTGCGCGCCGGATCGATGGTCAGTACCACCACCTTGCGGCCCGATTCCGCCGCTCGCAGCGCGATCGAGGCCGCGGTGGTGGTCTTGCCGACCCCGCCGGACCCGCAGCACACGATCACCTTGGCGCTCGGATCGGCGATGATCTTCGAAACGTCCAATAAGGGCGGGGTGGAAACGTGCTCGCTCATCGGACTCCCTGCGCGGATAGCTGTTCGGCCAGTTCATAGAGGCCGCCCAGGTCGATGCCGTCGCCGAGGGCGGGCAGGGACAGCTGGGGGACATCGATCAGCGCCAGTTCGGCGGCGCTCGCGTTCTGCGCGGTGAGCACCGTCGCGTGGTCGACCGTTTCGGCGATCAGACCGTCGAAGTCCGATTCGGACAGGGTGATTCCGGCCTTCGCCAGGCCGGCGGCGATGGCGGCGGTGTCGAGTTCGCCCGCGACGGCCGTGTCGCGCTCGGCCGGGGCGAGTTCGGCGGTGGCCGCCCGGTTGACGATCACCGTGCCGATCCGCAGATCGTCGGCGGTGAGTTCGGTGATCGCGTCGGCGGTCTCCTGCACCGGCAGCGCCTCGAGCAGCGTCACCAGGTGGATCATCGTCTGATCGGAGTGCAGCAGGCTGGACACGCCCTCGGCCTGCGAGGCGATCGGGCCGCCCTTGGCGATCTCGGCCATGGCCGTGGTGACGTCGAGGAAGCCGGCGATCCGGCCGGTCGGCGGCGCGTCGACGACGATGTCGTCATAGGCGGGCTTGCCGTCCTTGCCGGTGCGGACCACGCATTCTTTGATCTTGCCGGTGAGGATCACATCGCGCAGACCAGGCGCAATGGTGGTGACGAACTCGATGGCGCCCATCCGGCGCATCGCCCGGCCCGCGAAGCCGAGGTTGTAGAACATGTCGAGGTATTCGAGGAACGCGTACTCGATGTCCAGTGCCAGCGCCGTCACTTCGCCCCCGCCGTCGGCGCTGGCGATATGGGTCTCGGTGGGCGGCAACGGTGGCCGGTCGAACAATTGCGCGATGGACTGGCGACTCTCGACCTCGACCAGCAGCACTTTGCGTCCCCCAGCGGCGAGCGCGAGTGCGAGTGCGGCCGAAACGGTCGACTTGCCGGTGCCTCCCTTGCCGGTCACGTAGTGCAAGCGGGCCTTGGCCGCGCGCTGTGGCCATCCGGTCGACGGTTCGGGAACCGACGAAACCGGCTCTGCTGTTGGTGCTCCCACGTCGCCGAGCCTATAACCCGTTTCTCACAGGCGTTCGGGGTGAGTCCTAAACTCACACCATGAGTGAAGTCACCCTGTGGGAGTACGCGACCGTGCCGCTGTTGACGCACGCGACAAAGCAGATCCTCGACCAGTGGGGGTCCGACGGCTGGGAGCTGGTCTCGGTGCTGCCCGGCCCGACCGGCGAACAGCACGTGGCCTACCTGAAGCGGCAGAAGTAACCATGGCCACCGCGTGGAAGGACGCGCTCGACCGGCTCGGTGTCACACTGCCACCGGTCGCCGCCCCTGTCGCGGCCTACATCCCCGCCGTGCGCACCGGTTCGCTGGTGTACACCTCCGGCCAGCTGCCCTTCGTCGACGGTGAATTGTCGGCGGTCGGCAAGGTCGGGGCCGAGGTGGATGTGGAGCAGGCCAAGGAGGCGGCTCGGCTGTGCGCGTTGAACGCGCTCGCGGCCGTGCACGATCTGGTCGGGCTCGACCAGGTGGTGCGGATCGTGAAGGTCGTCGGATTCGTCGCCTCGGCGCCGGGCTTCAGCGATCAGCCGATCGTGATCAACGGCGCGTCGGAATTCCTCGGTGAGGTCTTCGGCGAGGCGGGCGTGCACGCGCGCTCGGCGGTCGGCGTCTCGGAACTGCCCAAGAACACACCCGTCGAGGTGGAATTGATCGTCGAGGTCGGATAGGCAGCCGTCATGGCACTGGAACATCCCGCGTACGGCCAAGTCAGACAGGTCACCCCGACGGCATCGGTACTACTGGCCGACAATCCTGGTCAGATGACGCTCGACGGCACCAACACCTGGCTGCTGCGCGGCCCGGACAGCGACTCCTTTGTGGTCGTCGACCCGGGACCGAAAGACAAGAAGCACACCGCCGACATCGTCGAGGCCACCGGCGGCCGGATCGCGCTGACCCTGATCACCCATCACCATCACGATCACACCGGCGGTATCGATCACCTGGTGAAGGCCACCGGGACGCCGGTGCGTTCGGTGGACCCGGCGTATCTGCGCGGTGCGGTCGTGCCGTTGGCCGACGGCGAGGTCATCGAGGTCGCCGGTCTGCGGATCACGGTGCTCGGCACGCCGGGTCACACCACCGATTCGGTGAGCCTGCTGCTCGACGACGCGGTGCTCACCGGTGACACGGTCCTCGGCCGTGGCACCACCGTGCTCGAATCCGCTCCCGGCGCGCTGGCGAACTTCCTCGCGTCGCTGGAAAAGCTGCGTGAGCTCGGCGCGGGCAAGGCATTACTGCCTGCGCACGGGCCGGATCATCCCGATGCGACACCGGTCGCGCAGTACTACCTCGACCATCGGCGCGAGCGGCTCGATCAAGTGCGGGCTGCGCTGGTGGAGCTGGGTTCGGGCGCGGGCGCTTTCGCGGTGGTCCGCAAGGTGTACGCCGATGTGGACAAACGGCTGTGGCCCGCTGCGCGTAGTTCCGTGCAGGCGCAGCTGGAATACCTGCGAGCCGAACAGAACTGATCCCCACTCGATCGCCGACGCGCTCGCTCCGTCGGCGATCGAGCTATGTCCGGGCCAGGAACGCAGACGTCCCGGCACGGCGAAACCGCGATGGTGTGGACGAGGCCCTCTCCTCGTGAGCCCACACACAGACGCGGCCCCGCTGTACCGGGACGACCTCGTGTTCGAACGTCAGCGAGCGCGACGTGCCAGACGCTCGGAATCCGAGATCAGCACGCTCTTGCCCTCGAGGCGCAGCCACCCGCGATGAGCGAAGTCGGCGAGCGCCTTGTTGACGGTTTCCCGGGAAGCACCGACCAGCTGGGCGATCTCTTCCTGGGTCAGGTCGTGGGTCACGCGTAGCGCGCCCGCTTCCTGGGTGCCGAAACGCTGTGCGAGCTGCAGCAGCGCCTTGGCGACGCGACCTGGCACGTCGGTGAAGATCAGGTCGGCGAGGTTGTTGTTGGTGCGGCGAAGGCGTCGTGCCAGCACGCGCAGCAGCTGCTCAGCGATCTCGGGGCGCTGATCGATCCACGACTTGAGAGCGTCGCGATCCATCGTCACGGCGCGGACCTCGGTGACCGTGGTCGCGGTCGAGGTACGCGGGCCCGGGTCGAAGATCGACAGTTCACCGAACATGTCGGACGGACCCATGATGGTCAGCAGGTTTTCCCTGCCGTCCGGGGACCGTCGGCCGATCTTCACCTTGCCCGTCGTGATGATGTACAGCCGATCGCCGGGTTCGCCCTCGTTGAAGATGACGTGGCCGCGCGGAAAATCTACGGGCTGCAGCTGCTTGGCGAGCGCGGCCACCGCGGTGGGCTCGACGCCTTGGAAGATGCCTGCTCTGGCGAGGGCCTCGTCCACGAATGTGCTCCTTATGGGATATGGCTTGCGAACCTGGTCGAGCGAATCGACCAACCGCGCAGTCTACGCGGCAATCCGGCACCGCAGTGACAGACACCACGTAAAGAGTGGATTGCGCTCTGTGAATCGATCGTTTAGCTCGCCCGGGCAACGTCCATTTCGGAGGTCCGGGAACGGCGTTTGCGCACGCGCGCCACGGCGGCGGGCAGGCCGAGCTTCGTCAGCTCTTTCACTTCGGCGTTGCTGGCGCTGTCCAGGTACTGCTGAACCTCTTCGTCGGGTTCGAGAAGCTTTCGGAGCCGATTCTCGACCCGCTCCATCCCCAGCGCGAACAGCATCAACAGCACTGGGAAGAGCACCACAGCGAGTCCTTGCATGACTGGCAGTAAACACGGTCCAGGTCTCAGATGGAACACAGCGGGCAAACTGGCCGGGCAATGTTGTCGTAGCGGTTCCGTATGGTGAAGCAGTGCCCGTTTCCCCTGCCCCCGCTGCCGCCGGCGATGCCGATCCGGCAGTGGTTACGGCTGCCGCGCCCACCGGAATTTCGGCTGCCCGCAAGCGCAAGAACCGTGCGATAGCTGCGGAAACGCGGATCGGACTGGTCCGCCGAGCCCGCCGGATCAACCGCACGCTCGCCGAGGCGTTCCCCGGGGCGCACTGCGAGCTCGACTTCACCACCCCACTGGAACTGGCCGTCGCGACGATCCTGTCCGCCCAGTGCACCGACGTGCGGGTGAACCTCACCACTCCGGCGCTGTTCGCGAAGTACCGCAGTGCCTACGACTACGCGCAGGCCAACCGGGTGGAGCTGGAGGAATACATCAGGGCCACCGGCTTCTACCGGAACAAGACCAGTTCGCTGATGGGGCTCGGCCAGGCGCTGGTCGAAAAATACGACGGTGAGTTGCCTCACACTCTGGACGAATTGGTGAAATTGCCCGGGATCGGGCGCAAGACCGCCAACGTCATCCTCGGCAACGCGTTCGAGGTGCCGGGTATCACCGTCGACACCCACTTCGGCCGGCTGGTGCGCCGCTGGCAGTGGACCGACGAAGAAGATCCGGTCAAGGTCGAGCACGCGGTCGGCGCGCTGTTCGAGCGCAAGGACTGGACGATGCTCTCGCACCGGGTGATCTTCCAGGGGCGTCGGGTGTGCCATGCGCGCAAGCCGGCCTGCGGCGCGTGCGTGCTCGCTGACGACTGCCCGTCGTTCGGGCTCGGTCCGACCGATCCGGCGGTGGCCGCGGAGTTGGTGAAGGGCCCGGAGCGCGAACACCTGCTGAACATGGTCGGCCTGTGAGCGGAGCCTCGCTGCTGCGGCGGCCCGAATTGCGCTGGGTGCTCGCCGCGGTGATCTTGGTCGTCGCCGCGACGGTGGCACTGTGGCCGCGCGAGGGTTCCGAGTCCACTGGCACTATTTCGCAGACAACGCGACAGACGTCGGGCGTGTCGGCCGAGGAACGAGCAGCAGCGGAACTCGCACCCTGCCCGGCTACGCAAGCATCTGTGTCGGGCCCACAGCCGACCGCGCAGACGCAAGCGGCGGGGTCGGGACCGTTGGCCGGGCTTCAGCTCACCTGCCTGGCCGATGGCAAGCCGACGGACCTGGCTGCCGCGCTGGCGGGAAAGCCCGCGCTACTCAATCTGTGGGCCTACTGGTGTGGCCCCTGCGCCACCGAGTTGCCCCACCTGCAGGAATTCGCGCAGCGGGCGGGCTCGGCACTAACGGTCATGACCGTGCACAGTGATCCCGGCGAGGCGATGGCACTGTCTCGGCTGAGCGGACTCGGCATCACCCTGCCCGGTGTCGAGGATCCGGAGGCCGCCGTGCGCAGTGCGGTCGGTGCGCCCGCGGTACTGCCCGTTTCGGTGCTCGTGCGGGCCGACGGCACCATCGCGAGTGTGGAGGTGCGTACCTTTGCCGACGTGGCCGACATCGCGGATACGGTATCCGCGAAGCTGGGGGTCACGGTATGACAGAGGACGTAACAGTGGCGTGCGGATCGAAGGCGATGGCGTGAACGATGTAGCGAGGCTCGACGATTCCGGCCTGCCCTCCTGGCTGCGCCACGCGATCAGATCCGGTGGCCACGACGCCGACGACACTCTCGCTACCTCCCGCGCACTACGCCGGGCCATGTCGATCACCGGCAAACCACGCCAGGCCGCCGTCCTCGTGCTGTTCGGCGGTTCGCCCGAGTCCGACGAGTCAGCGCCCGGCGGCCTGCCCGCCGACGCCGACGTCCTGCTCACCCAACGCGCCTCGACCATGCGCCAGCACCGCGGCCAGATCGCGTTCCCCGGCGGCGCCGAGGATCCCGGCGACGGCGGCCCGGTCGGCACCGCGCTGCGCGAGGCCGCCGAGGAAACCGGTCTCGACCCCGCGGGTGTTCAGCCGTTCGCCCTGCTGCCGAAACTGTTCGTCCCGCCGTCGAAATTCGACGTCACTCCGGTGCTCGGCTACTGGCGGGCACCCAGCGCGGTCCGGGTCGTCGATCAGGGCGAAACCGAGCGTGTCGTGCGTGTGCCGCTCACCGAATTGCTAGATCCGGCACACAGATTCATGGTGCGTGGCAGTCTCGGCTACCAGAGCCCCGCGTTCCAGGTCGACGGCATGCTGGTGTGGGGACTCACCGGCGGTATTCTCGCCGGCATCATCAAATCCGCTGGGTGGGAACGAAACTGGGATCGGGGCGACGTGCGTGACCTGGAGAGCTCGCTGGCTGCGGTCGGAATGACCCTGTGAGCCCCTCGGTATGGCTCGACATCGCGGTGGTATTGATCGCGCTGGTCGCGGCGTCCACCGGGTGGCGGCAGGGCGCGGTGGCGTCGGCGCTGGCGTTCTTCGGGGTCGCGCTCGGCGCGGTAGCGGGCATTCTGATCGCGCCGCACATCCTCAAACACCTCAGTGAGGGCCGCAGCCGGGTGCTCGGCGGCATCCTGCTGATCGTGCTGCTGGTGATCGTCGGCGAGGTCGCGGGCATGGTGCTCGGCCGCGCCGCGCGCACCAGCATCAGGCAGCCGGTCGCGCGCAGTGTGGACAGCGTCGTCGGCGCGGTGTTACAGGCGGTGACCGTGCTGGTCGCGGCCTGGCTGCTCGCGTTGCCGCTGGCCACCGCGTCCCAACCCGCCGTCGCCGCCGCGATCAACGGGTCCAGGGTGCTCGCCGACGTCAACTCCGTCGCGCCGGACTGGTTGCGCAAGGTACCCAACGAGTTCTCCAAGCTGCTCGACACTTCCGGACTGCCCGACGTGATCGGGCCGTTCGGCCGAGCGCCGATCGCCGCCGTCGAACCGCCTGATCCGTCAGTGTTGGCGAGTCCGGTCGCGGCTTCGCTGCAGCAGAGCGTGCTGCGCATCCGGGGCACGGCCCCCAGTTGCCAGCGGGCGCTCGAGGGTTCGGGCTTCGTCGTCGCGCCGGAACGCGTGATGACCAACGCGCACGTCGTCGCGGGCACCAACACTGTGTCGGTCGATACCCCGCGCGGCGCCCTCGATGCCACCGTGGTGCTGTTCGATCCGTCCAAGGACATCGCGGTCCTGGCCGTACCGGGGCTCACCTCGCCGGTCCTGGACCCTGCCCCCGAGCCCGCGAGTTCGGGCGAGAGCGCGATCGTGCTCGGCTACCCCGGTGGTGGCCCGTACACGGCCAGCGCCGCCCGAGTCCGCGCGACCCTCGACCTCACCGGCCCGACCATCCACCGCGACGGTGAGGTCGAACGTGAGGTGTACACCGTCCGCGGCCAGGTCCGCGCCGGCAACTCGGGCGGACCACTGGTCGACGCCGAGGGCAAACTGCTCGGCGTGGTCTTCGGTGCGGCCGTCACCGACGACGACACCGGCTACGTCCTGACCCTGAACGAGGTCGCGCCCGAATTGGCCGCAGCCGCCCCGAGCAGCACCAAGGTGGACACGGGCGGCTGTGTACTGAGCTGAGCTAGCTCGTCCCGGGTCAGAATCTCGGTTCAGGGTGAGACCAGGTCGTCGTGGGGTGACCCGTTGACCCCGTTCTGCTCGCGCCAATGCGTGGTCAGCACCTCGTTGACCTTGGCCGGTTTCTCCTGGTGCGCGTAATGCCCGGCATCCGGAATCGACACCAGCGTCCGATTGGGTGACAACGACTCCCCGCGACGGAACGTGGCGTCGAGCAGATACCGATCGTGCTCGCCGCGCAGCATCAACACCGGGATGTCGATCGGCGTGCGCATCGTGGCCATGAACCGCTTACCGTCGGGCCGCCACTGACTGCGAAACGCCCAGCGCTGATATTCCAGCGCACTGTGCGCGGCCCCCGGGATCCGGATGGCGTGGCGCATCCGCGACGCGGTCTCGACAAATTCCGCGCTGCGCGACCAGGATGCACCGACCCGATCGTGCAGCAGCCGCTCGACCTCGGCTCCACCACGCCGGGTGAGCAGGTTTTCGGGATAGCGCGGCAGCTGATACCGCAGGAAGTCGGGCAGCCAGGTCGCACGCTGCGCCGGATCGCGCAGGACAGCGCTCTTGAGCGCGGCGGGATGCGGCGAGCTGACCAGCGCGATCGAGCGGACCAGTCGCGGATGCAGCACCGCGGTGGCCCAGCACACCAGTCCGCCTTCGGCGTGTCCGACGAGCGTGGCCTCGGTGTGTCCGAGCGCTCTGATCAGTCCGGCGATGTCACCGGCGAGGGTCCACCCGTCGTAACCGCGCGGTGGTTTGTCGGTATCGCCGTAGCCGCGCAGGTCGACGGCGACGGTGCGATACCCGTGGTCGGAAAGCGCGGTCAGCTGATGACGCCACGACCACCAGAAATCGGCGAAACCATGCAGCAGCAGCACCAGCGGCGCCTCGGCGCGGTCCGTACCGTCGGCTTCGGCGACAACTGCTTCGACGACATGGAAGCGGATTCCGTTGGCGTGCACGTCCCGGTGGGTCCACGGTCCGTCGAAACGGACGCTGGAGGGATCCGGGAATGAGTTGGACGACACGCCGATCGAGCCTAGTGGGCGGGTCCGGCTGTTGCGACCGGGCCCGCCCGGTGCGTCATCGGTTACTCGACTTCTCCAGCGAAGGAGTCGCCTCACGATGGGTGAACGCGGCAGGCAGTACCTCGGCGGACTGCTTGAGCGAGCCGATCGTCTTCTCCGGCGCGCGCACCTTCCGGACCTTGAGCCACCCGAACAATGCCAGCAGGACTGTGGTGAGCACCATCAGCAGGAACACGATCAGGAACGCGGCCCAGCGCCACAGCCACATGTCGAGCAGCTCGGCGACGAAGAAGAAAAAGAAGAACGAGCTGAACAGCAGTACCACCAGCGCGAGGATGAAGAAGACGCTGCCGGTGAGCCCCTTCTTGATCTCGCCGGTGACCTCGGCCTTGGCCAGCGCCACCTCGGCGCGCACCAGTGTCGACATCTGCTCGGTGGCATCGCGCACGAGGCTGCCGATGCTCGCCGATCCGGGCGGATTGGCGTCGGTCAACGGGATCGAAGTGACCGTCCGACCGTCATGTCCGCCTTGGGTGTAACTCACTTCGTCGACCCTTCTCCCTGTGGTAACTGGTCTGCATCGCGGCGCGCCTGGTGCACACGTCCTCGGCGCAACAGTAGCGCCGATCCGATCAGCGATGCTGCCATCGAGGTCACCAGAACGGCGGCCTTGGCAAGATCGATGGCATCGGTGCCGACGTCGGCGAGCGCGAGTTCCGCCACCAGAAGGCTAACGGTGAACCCGATCGCGCCGAGTACCGACAGGGCGAACATGTCGCGATACTCCAGTCCGGCAGGCCGTTTCACCCAGCCGAGCCGGATCGCGACCCAGCTCACCCCGAAGATCCCGATCGTTTTGCCGAGCAGGAGCCCGAGGATGATCGCCAGCGCGAGCCGGTCGGTGAACAGCGATCCGAACACCGCTCCGTTGAGCGGCACACCGGAGGCGAACAGTGCGAACAGCGGCACACAGAACCCGGCCGAGATCGGCTGCACCACATGCTCGAGGTGCGTCGCGGGCGCCGTCTTCTCGCCGGGATCCTTGCGCACTCTGGTGAGCAGCCCGAGCGCGACACCGGCCAGCGTCGGATGGATGCCCGCCTCGTGCAGCGCGTACCAGCACACCAGCGCGACCGGAATATAGAACAGCGGCGTGTGCAACCGCAGTTTCTGGGCGAGCGCCCACGCGCCGCAGCAGGCGATGGCCGCGGCCAGCCACAGCAGCGACAGCGAGGCGGTGAACAGCACCGCGATGAGAACGATGGCGAGCAGATCGTCCACCACGGCCAGGCTCAGCAGGAACACCCGGGCGCTGGTGGGGATCCGCGAACCGGTCATCGCGAGGATCGCGAGCGCGAAGGCGATATCGGTGGCGACGGGAATGGCCCAGCCTCGGTCCATGCCGGGCACGCCGTGGCCGATCACCAGCGCGATCACGGCCGGGGTGATCACGCCGCCCACCGCGGCGATGATCGGCAGCGCGGCCCGTTTCGGGTCGGCCAGCTCGCCGACGGCGAACTCGCGTTTGAGCTCGAGCCCGGCGACGAAGAAGAAGATCGCGAGCAATCCGTCCTTGGCCCAGTCGGCCAGGGTGAGGTCCAGGTGCAGCGCGGAGATACTGAGGCGGGTGTCGATTATCGTCTGATAGCTCGCGCCCCACGGCGAGTTCACCCAGATCAGGGCCACCGCGGCGGCCACGAGGAGCAGCGCACCGCCGACGGTCTCGGTGCGGAGATAACGGGTGAGCTCGGAGCGGACGCGTGTGATCAAGGGCAAGCCTTCCGGCAGGGGTCGACTGAGCTGCGGGCGCTCATCGGCTCGATGCACGACCGCATGCCGACCAGACTTCCCGGCACACCTCTACGCGATCTTAACGGACCCGGCCGGTGACTCCGGAGGTCACCGGCCGGGTGCGCGTCAGTTGCTCCCGGTGCGAATTGCCTCGAAAACGCCAGGATCGACCAGCGTCGAGGTATCGCCGAGCTCGCGTCCCTCGGCGACATCGCGCAGCAGCCTGCGCATGATCTTGCCGCTGCGCGTCTTGGGCAGCTCGGGCACGATGTGGATCTCGCGCGGTCGCGCGATCGGGCTGATCTCCTTGGACACCTGCGCCTTCAGCTCGGCGACGAGCTCCGGCCCCGCCGACCCCGCGGCCTCACCGGTGAGGATGGTGAACGCGACGATCCCCTGCCCGGTGGTCGCGTCGGTAGCGCCGACCACGGCGGCCTCGGCGACGGCAGGGTGCCCGACCAGCGCGGACTCGACCTCGGCGGTGGAGATGCGATGCCCGGAGACGTTCATGACGTCGTCGACCCGGCCCAGCACCCACAGGTCACCGTCGGCGTCGAGTTTGGCGCCGTCGCCCGCGAAGTACCACCCCTGCTCGGCGTAGCGCTCCCAGTAGGTGGACCGGTAGCGATCCATATCGCCCCAGATGCCACGCAGCATCGACGGCCACGGCTTGTCGAGCACGAGGTATCCGTTGGCCTCGGTCTCGCCGAGCTGTACCGGCTTGCCCTCTTCGTCGACGACGGTCGCGGAGATTCCGGGCAATGGGCCCATCGCGGCGCCCGGCTTGGTCGCGGTGACGCCGGGCAGCGGGGAGATCATGATGGCGCCGGTCTCGGTCTGCCACCAGGTGTCGACGATCGGAGTCGTGTTCGCGCCGAACACGTCCCGGTACCAGCGCCATGCTTCGGGGTTGATCGGTTCGCCGACGGAGCCGAGCAGTCGCAGGGTGCTCAGATCGTGTGCGTCGGGGATCTCACGGCCCCATTTCATGAACGTGCGGATCAATGTGGGCGCGGTGTAGTAGATGGTGACACCGTATTTTTCGATGATCTGGAAGTGTCGGTGTTCGTCGGGGGAGTTGGGGGTGCCTTCGTAGACGACTTGGGTGGCGCGGTTGGCGAGTGGTCCGTAGACGATGTAGCTGTGGCCGGTGACCCAGCCGATGTCGGCGGTGCACCAGTAGACGTCTTGTCCGGCTTTGTGGTCGAAGACGTTGTGGTGGGTGTAGGCGGTCTGGGTGAGGTATCCGCCGGTGGTGTGGAGGATGCCCTTGGGTTTTCCGGTGGTGCCGGAGGTGTAGAGGATGAACAGCGGATGCTCGGCGGGGAAGGCTTGCGCCTCGTGTGAAGGCGAAGCGGCAGCGACGGTTTCGTGCCACCACAGATCGCGCCCGTCGGTCCACGGCACCTCCGTGCCGACCCGGCGCACCACGAGCACGTGCTCCACCGACGACGGCACGTCACCCTTGGCCGCCAGTGCCTCGTCGACCGCCTCCTTGAGCGGTGCCGGCTTACCGCGCCGCCACTGACCGTCGGTGGTGATGATCAACCGGGCCTCGGCGTCGTCGACCCGCTGCCTCAGCGCGCTCGGGGAGAATCCCGCGAACACCACCGAGTGGGTGAGTCCCAGCCGCGCGCACGCCAGCATGGCCACGATCGCCTCGGGCACCATCGGCATGTAGATGGCGACGCGATCGCCTGCCGACAGCCCGAGCTCGGTCAGGTAGTTCGCCGCCCGCGAGACTTCTTCCAGGAGTTCGCGGTAGGTGATCTCGCGCGAGTCGCCGGGTTCGCCTTCCCAGTGGATAGCGACCTGGTCGCCGTGCCCGTCGATGACGTGGCGGTCGACGCAGTTGTAGGAGACATTGAGCTCGCCGTCGCCGAACCAGCGCGCGACCGGGGCGTCGGCCCAGTCGAGCACCTCGGTGAAGGGTTTGTGCCAGTGCAGCCGGTTGGCCTGTTCGGCCCAGAAGCCGTCGCGGTCGGTCTCGCCACGGTCGTAGAGCGCGGCGTCCGCGTTGGCGGCGGCGGCGAATTCCGCACTCGGCGGATACGAGTCCTGGTGTCCTGCAGCAGTTTCGGTCACGTCGATTCAGCCTCACATGCCTGGTGCGGTCGGGTCGGTCGCCGGGGTGCGGCCCGGCTGTCTAGACAGTAGCCAACAGACCCGCGCGGGAGTGTCCCGTTATCGCGACGATGTTTCGCGGCGGTCAATAGGGCTAGTTCATCCGATGACTTCGCGGACAGACCGGCCGGTCGCGAGCTATCGTTTTTACTCAACGGTTCAGCTGATGGTTCCCGATATTTGTTCATATTTTTCTGCCGAGGGCGAGGGGCTCGGCAATTTTTCCTGCGTTTCCAGCGAGTAACCGTACTGATACATGTGAACTGAAAATGGCTCGGATCGCTGAAAAATCGAGCCGGAGCCGCTAACCTCCGACCGTTAGCCACGGAATTGAACCGGGAGAGAGCGTTGAGATTCATCAGAGCGACCGCGCTGGTCGCGGCGGGACTGGCGGCCACAAGCCTCAGTCTCACCGCGTGCTCGTCCGACGACAGTGCTGATTCGAGCATCGTCACCACCAATGCGGGCGAGCCGCAGAATCCATTGGTGCCCAGCAATACCAACGAGAACATGGGCGGCCGCGTTGTCGACCGTTTGTTCGCCGGGCTGAAGTACTACGACGCCAACGGCGTCGCCCACGACGAGATGGCCGAGAAGATCGAGACGACCGATCGTAAGTCGTACAAGATCACCATCAAGCCGAACTGGAAGTTCACCGATGGCACCACGGTGACCGCGAAATCCTTTGTCGACGCGTGGAACTACGGCGCTCTCGCCGACAACGCGCAGCTGCAGAGTTACGTGTACAACCCCATCGCCGGGTTCGACGAGGTAAGCGCGGAAAAGCCGACCGCCAAGACAATGTCGGGCTTGAAGGTCGTCGACGACCGTACTTTCACCGTCGATCTGAAGTCGCCCTCGATCGACTTCGAGAGCGCGCTCGGTTACTCGCCGTTCTATCCGCTGCCCGAGGCCGCTTTCAAGGATATGAAGGCTTTCGGTGAGAAGCCGATCGGCAACGGTCCCTACGCTTTCGGTTCGTGGGAACACAACGTCAAGATCGATTTGACGCCCAACCCGGACTACCCCGGTGGCCGCCCGGCCAAGAACAAGGGCCTCCGATTCGTGATGTACCAGTCCTACGACACCGCGTACGCGGATCTGCAGGCGGGAAACCTCGACACCCTCGATACCATTCCCGACAGCGCCATTACCACCTACCAGAGCGACCTCGGCGACCGTGCGATCACCAAGCCGACCGCGCAGAACCAGCACATCGGCATCCAGACCACCGTGCCGCATTTCGGTGGCGAGGAAGGCGTCTTGCGTCGCAAGGCCATCTCGATGGCGATCAACCGCCCGCAGATCATCGACAAGATCTTCAACGGCACGCGCACGCCGTCGCGCGACTTCACCGCGGCGACCCTGCCTGGCTACGACGCGAACCTGCCGGGTTCGGAAGTGTTCGATTACAACCCCGACCAGGCCAAGAAACTGTGGGCGCAGGCCGACGCCATCTCGCCGTGGTCGGGTCAGTACCAGATCACCTACAACAGCGACGGCGGCCACCAGGCCTGGATCGAGGCCGTGGCCAACAGCGTGAAGAACACCCTGGGTATCGACGCGGTCGCCAACCCGATGCCGACGTTCAAGAACATCCGTGACGCGGTGAACGCCAAGACCATCGGCACGGCGTTCCGCTACGGCTGGCAGGGTGACTACCCGACGATGATGCAGTTCCTGAGTTCGCAGTACTACAGCTTCTCCGAGACCAACAATGTCAACTACAACAATCCCGAGGTCGACCGCCTGTTCAACGCCGCCCTCGCCGCCCCGACGCAGGCGGATTCCTACAAGCTGATCGCACAAGCGCAGGCGATCATGCTCGAGGACATGGCCGACATCCCGGTGTTCGACTATGTCGCCAACGCGGGTCGCTCGGACAAGGTCACCAAGGCCGAGCTCACCTGGAATGGTCTGTTCGACTTCGAGAACATCGAGAAGTAGAACTCGACGATGGGGCCGAGTCACTGTGTGTGGCTCGGCCCCCGTCGTTTTCGGAGGAAATGATGGCTTGGTACGTACTTCGGCGTCTGCTCCAGATGATCCCGGTATTCCTGGGCGCGACGCTGCTCATCTATGCGATGGTCTTTCTGATTCCGGGTGACCCGATCAAGGCGTTGGCAGGCGAGAAACAGCTGACGCCTGCCGCCGAGGCGGTACTGCGCGCTCGATATCACCTCGATCAGCCTTTCATCATGCAGTATCTGCATTACTTGAAAGGGATTCTCACCCTGGACTTCGGCACCTCGTTCTCGGGCCGACCGGTGCGCGAAGAACTCGAACGCGCCTTTCCGATCACCATCAAACTCGCTTTTCTCGCGGTGCTGATCGAAGGCTTCTTCGGCATCGTGTTCGGATTGATCGCCGGGTTGCGCAAAGGCAAGCTTTTCGATTCGTCGATGCTCATCGCGAGTCTGGTGATCATCGCGCTGCCGGTGTTCGTCGTGGGTTATCTCGCGCAGTTCCTGCTCGGTGTGAAGTGGGGGATCGCCCCGGTCACCGTCACGGGTAAGGCGAGCCTGAGCGAGTTGATCGTGCCCGCGTTCGTACTCGGATCGCTGTCGTTCGCCTATGTGCTGCGGCTGACCCGGAACTCGGTGGCGGAGAACAAATCCGCTGATTTCGTCCGTACGGCGACGGCGAAGGGACTCGGGCGCCGTCGCGTGGTGACCGTGCACATTCTGCGGAACTCGATGATCCCGGTTGTCACCTTTCTCGGAGCCGATTTCGGCGCGCTGATGGCGGGCGCGATCGTCACCGAGGGCATCTTCAATATTCCCGGCGTCGGCGGCACCATGTACCAGGCGATCATCCGCGGCGAGCCGCCGACCGTGGTGTCGTTCGTAACGGTGTTGGTGGTGTTGTTCCTGCTCGTCAACCTCGTGATCGACCTGCTCTATGCCGCTCTGGACCCGAGGATCCGTTATGCATGACAAGCAACAGCATTTCGTGGCCCCCGCCGACGAGGTGGAGGTGCTCGCCACCGACCGTGTCCTGGACAACGGCACCCCGACCAGCATCTGGGGCGACGCGTGGCGGCGACTGCGCCGAAACCCGGTGTTTCTGGTCTCGGTGGTGTTGATCGTGTTCGTCATGCTCGTGGTGGTCTGGCCTTCGCTGTTCACCGACCAGGATCCGCGATTGTGCCTCGGCGAGTTCGGCATGGACGGCCCGCGTGAGGGTCATCCATTCGGATTCGACAAGCAGGGCTGTGATGTCTTCGCGCGCACCATCTACGGCGCCCGGGCGTCGGTGACCGTCGGCATCGGCTCAGCCGCGCTGTTCCTGCTGGTAGGCGGCATCCTCGGCGCGATCGCCGGCTTCTACGGTGGCCTGCTCGACACGGTCGTCTCGCGTGTCGCCGAGATCTTCTTCGCCATCCCGATGGTGCTGGCCGCGATCGTGCTGCTGCAGCTGCTGCGGCCCGCGGGGATCATGACGGTCATCACGATCCTGGTCGCCTTCACCTGGCCGCAGGCCGCGCGCATCACGCGTGGCGCGGTGATCGAGGCCAAGAACAGCGAATATGTCACCGCTGCCAAGGCATTGGGTGTGTCGCGTCTCGGCACGCTGATGAAGCACGTGCTGCCCAACTCGGCGAGTCCGCTGATCGTGGTCGCCACGATCTGGCTCGGCGTCTTCATCGTCACCGAGGCGACGCTGTCCTACCTCGGCGTCGGCCTACCGCCGAGCATCGTGTCCTGGGGCGCCGATATCGACCGCGCCAAGACCGAGATCCGTACCTCGCCGATCCTTTTCTACCCGGCGACCGCGCTGGCCATCACGGTGCTGAGCTTCATCATGCTCGGTGACGCGGTGCGCGACGCGCTCGATCCGAAGGAGCGCACCCGATGAAGCCCCTGCTCGAAATCCGGGACCTGGACGTCAGTTTCACCTCCGACGGCAAGCAGATTCCTGCCGTGCGCGGGGTGAACCTCACCGTCTATCCCGGTCAGACCGTCGCCATCGTCGGCGAATCCGGCTCGGGCAAGTCGACGACCGCGCACGCGATCATCGACCTGCTGCCCGGCACCGGCAAGGTGACCGGCGGTTCGATCCTGTTCGACGGCAAGGACCTGACGACGGCGTCGGAGAAGGAGATCGTCGCGATTCGCGGCAACGGCATCGGCCTGGTCCCGCAGGATCCGATGTCGAACCTGAACCCGGTGTGGAAGATCGGCTTCCAGATCCGGGAAACGCTGGTGGCCAACGGGATAGCCACCGGCAGCGCGGCTCGCGAACGCTCGGTGGAACTGCTGACAGAGGCGGGCATGTCCGATGCCGAACGGCGGGTGAACCAGTACCCGCACGAGTTCTCCGGCGGTATGCGTCAGCGCGCGCTCATCGCGATCGGTCTGTCGTGCAGGCCGAAACTGCTGATCGCCGACGAGCCGACCTCGGCACTCGATGTCACCGTGCAGCGCCAGATCCTCGGTCATCTCGAACAGCTCACCACCGAGCTGGGGACCGCGGTGCTGCTGATCACCCACGACCTCGGCCTCGCCGCGGAACGGGCTGAGCACCTGGTGGTGATGTATCGCGGCAAGGTGGTGGAATCCGGTCCCGCGCTACAGATTCTGCGCGATCCGCAGCACGCGTATACCAAGAAGCTGGTGAACTCCGCGCCGTCGTTGGCGGCCTCGCGGATGTCGTCGTCGCGGCAACGCGCCGAGGTGCGTGCGCAGGCTGTGGAAGTAGCTGTCGCCGAGAAGGCATCCGACGCGCTACCCGACACAGTCCTCGATGTGCGAAACCTGTCCAAGGCGTTCAAGATTCGCGGCAAGCGTCCATGGCAGTCGGCGGATTTCGTGGCCGTCGACGACGTGAGTTTCACGGTCTGCCGCGGCACCACCACTGCGATCGTCGGGGAGTCGGGATCGGGCAAGTCGACCATCGCACAGATGGTGCTCGGCCTGCTCGAACCGACTTCGGGCACAGTGGCTTTCGACGGCAAGGACGTGGCGAAGCTGGGCGGCAAGGGCGCGTTCGCATTCCGGCGCCGAGTGCAGCCGATCTTCCAGAATCCCTACGGTTCGCTCGATCCGATGTACTCGATCTTCCGCACGATCGAGGAACCGCTGCGGGTACACAAGATCGGTACCGCCACCGAGCGCGCAGCGGTGGTGCGCGACCTGCTCGACAAGGTGTCGCTGCCGTCGTCGGTGCTGCGGCGCTATCCCAACGAGTTGTCGGGCGGGCAACGTCAGCGGGTGGCGATCGCCCGCGCGCTGGCGCTCTCGCCGGAAATGGTGGTCTGCGATGAGGCGGTCTCGGCTCTGGATGTGCTGGTCCAGGCTCAGATCCTTACCTTGCTCAATGATCTCCAGGCGGAGCTGGGGCTGACTTATCTGTTCATCACCCACGACTTGGCTGTTGTTCGGCAGATCGCGGACAACGTGTTGGTTATGCGTGAGGGCAAGGTGGTCGAGGCGGCCACGACTGATGAGGTGTTCGCCGCGCCGCGTGAGGAGTACACGCGGACGTTGCTCGAGGCGATTCCTGGTCGGGAGCTGCTCACGGGGTAGGGGTTTGGTAGTCCCAGAGGGTTTGAGGCTGTGTTTATTGGCGCGCTGGCGCGCGCGTGTCCGCGGCCCTGAGGGGCCGCCGGTTAGCGCTCGAGACTAGAGCCTTCGGCTCAGCGCTTTCGAGCGCTAACCGGCGACCCGGCCGCGGACCGGCCACTTCGTGGCCGTCCCTCCCCAGGGGTCGGGAGTGCGGTGGTTGGGTTGGGTGGGTTGTGGAAGACGGGGACGGGCTGGTGTGAGCGGTGTGGTTGGGAGTGCGGGGGTTGTGTTGGGTGGGGTGTTGAAGGAGGGGTGGGGTGGTGTGAACGATGTGGTTGGGAGTGCGGGGGTTGTGTTGGGTGGGGTGTTGAAGGACGGGAGCGGGGTGGTGTGAACGGCGTGGTTGGGAGTGCGGGGGTGGGGTTGGTGGTTGTGGAGGACGGGGGCGGGGTGGTGTGAACTGTGTGGTTGGGGGTGCGGTGGTGGGGTTGGTGGGTTGTGGAAGATGAGGCGGGCTGGTGTGAACCGTGTGGGTGGGAGCGCGGGGGTTGGGGTGTTGAAGGACGGGTTGGTCTTGGGTAGTCGGCTCTCGAAACTCTTCGAGAGCTCGATACGTCGGCGTACCGTGGGTTCGTCCGGGTGGTGCGGTGTGGATCACAGGGTTGGAGACGCCGGTGGATCGAATCGATGCTGAACGGCTGGCTGAGCGGGAAGCGCGGCGGCGTCGGGCGGTGACCCCGGCGGCGAAGCGGCTCGCGGAGGTGCCGTGGCCGGATCGCAGCTGGCCGACGGTGCGCGGGTTGTATGTGACCGTGGGGGCCGCACTGTACGAGCGGTAACCTCCATGCCGTGACTGATCCGCTGCAGCCCCTGGTCGACCTGCCCGGCGTGCGCGAGGCCGCCGACAAGGCGCGCGACGCGCTCGCGGCCGTGCATCGGCACAAGTCGAACCGGCGCGGTTGGGCGACCACCGCCGCCGAAGCCGCCGTCCGTGCGGCCCGTTCCTCGGCGGCCATCGAAGGCGCGAGTACCGATCTGCCCGCCGATGGCCGGGTCAGCGATCCGGTGCTGGCCGGCGCGTTGCGGGTGGGCCAGGCGCTCGACGGCGACGCGCTCACCAATCTCATCGGCACCTGGCGGCGCGCACCCCTGCAGGCGCTGGCCCGGCTGCACCTGCTCGCCGCCGCCGACCTGGTGACCGACGATCAGGAACTCGGTCGTCCGCGCTCGACTCCGGGCGTCGCCGAGCGGCTCGATCTGCTCGCGCAAACCATCCAGACCAGCAAGGCACCCGCCCCGGTGATCGCGGCGATCGTGCACGGCGAGCTGCTGACGCTGCGTCCGTTCGGCACCGGCGACGGGGTCGTCGCGCGCGCTGCTTCGCGTCTGGTCGCGGTGGCCAGTGGGCTCGATCCGCACAGCCTCGGCGTGCCCGAAGTGTTCTGGTTGCGCCGCCGTCAGGCCTACCTCGACGCGGCGGCCGGATTCGGCATGGGCACGGCCGAAGGTGTCGGCGGCTGGGTGCTGTTCTGCGCGGGCGCGCTGGAAGACGGTGCTCGCGAGGCGAACTCGATCGCTGACGCGGCGGCCGGCTGAGCTTCATCGAAGGCGTCCCCACACATCGAAACGGGCGGCGTTGTCGATTGCTCGACCTCACCGCCCGCTAGCACGGAACACCCGGTTACCAAGCGTGCAGGGTGGGTTGTGTTCGGTGGCCTCGGCGATCATCCCAACCCCGCCGGTTCATCCCCGCAACCTGTGCGAGGCGTTCGCCGACGTGAGCTCGAATTTCGCAGGCCCACAACTCTTTCGGCCTTGTCGCGGCGCGCTCCGCGTGGGTGCCTGGTGTCCGTGCTGGGAAGGGTGGGATGGGAGGCGAAACCTTCTCTTCCGGGTCCGTCTTGGCCTTCCGTCCTTCCGTGCCTCCATTCTTACACTGTGATGGCACTCACATCAAGGGTTTCGGAGGCATTACCGAATCCTATCGAATTCGGCGTGTCGCTCGGAGATTCGTGCTGGAGCGTCGCAGGTCAGCGTCGTTTACGCAGCAGCCGATAGCTGATCGCGCCCGCGATGATCGCGCTGAGTCCGACGGCTGCCGTCGCGGCGACGGTGGTGGTCGACGGTGTCTGGAATCGCGACCACAGCGACACCGGATTGGAGAATGTGAGCACCGGCCAGCCGCGGCTCGCCGCCTCCTTGCGCAGCGCGCGGTCGGGGTTTACCGCGGTCGGATGGCCGACAGCGCTCAGCATCGGCACATCGGTCACGGAGTCGGAGTAGGCGTAGCACCGTGACAGGTCGTAGCCCTGCTCGGCGGCGAGCTTCTCGATGGCGGCGACCTTGCCCTCGCCGTAGCAGTAGAACTCGATATCGCCGGTGTACTTGCCGTCCTCGACCACCATCCGGGTCGCCTCGGTGTGCGAGGCGCCGAGCACCTCCGCGATCGGGCTGACGATCTCCTCGCCGGAGGCCGAGACGATCACCACATCGTGTCCGCGGATCGTGTGATCGGCGATCAGATCGGCGGCCTCGGCGTAGATCAACGGGTCGACGAGATCGTGAAGTGTCTCGGCCACAATGGCTTTCACCTGCTCCACATCCCAGCCCGCGCACATGTTGGCCAGGTTTGCCCGCATCCGTTCCATCTGGTCGTGATCGGCACCGGAAAGCAGGAACAAAAAGTGTGCGTAGCTGCTCTCCAACACGGCTCTGCGGTTGAGCAGACCTTGCGCGTAGAACGGTTTGCTGAAGACGAACGCGCTCGACTTCGCGATCACTGTTTTGTCGAGATCGAAGAACGCGGCGACCCGCCTGCCCGGCACCGGGGCTCCGCCCGATTTGCCGAGTCTTGTGTCCGTAGGCGAGGTCTGGTCGCGTTCTGGCGTCACGTCAACAGAATAGGCACGACCAGCGCGCACCGCAGGATCGACTGTCCGCACCGTGGAAAAGGGTTTGCCCCGGGGACGCCGGACGGCGCGAATCGCCGAAGAATGTCGGCGAATGCTACTTGCGCCCGAACTAGGGAGTGGGTGTAGTATTGCTGGCACCTGGACTTAGTCCAGGCGCGTTCAGCCCGACCCCCCGGGGCTGAACCCGACGGCCCCAGCCTCCTCCCCCCCGGCTGGGGCCGTCCTCTATTTCGGGGACGATCGAAAAGTTCTCCACACCCCCGAGTTATCCACAATCGGCGTTTTCGGGGTGTTGACAACTTCCTCGCTCGGCGACGCTGAGTCGTATGAACCAAGCCCCGATGCGCAGCAGCTCCCCACACATCGCGCCCGCTCTCGTGCTCGTGCGTGACGATCGATTGCGTGCGGAGGTACGCCGGGTCGCGGCGGCCGCCGAGCGCGTCACCGACGAGCGGGTGATGCCTGTCGGCAGGCATGCGTGGGCAGGGGCCGGGATGGTGATCCTCGATACCGCCGCCGCTGTTGCCGCCGCTGTCGCCGGCTGCCCGCGGCGGGCGGGCGTCGTCCTGGTCACCGAGGGGGAACCGGCCGTGCCCGACTGGCAGGCGGCGACTGCGGTGGGTGCCGAACGGGTTGTCGCGCTGCCCTCGGGTGCGGTCGCGCTGGTCGAACAGTTCGCCGAACACGCTGAATCCCGCACGGGCGAAGGGATAGTCGTGGCGGTGGTGGGCGCGGGTGGTGGCGCCGGGGCATCCACGCTTGCCGCGGCTACCGCGCTGCGCGGGGCCGCGCGCCGCGTCCGTCGCGACACGGTGCTGATCGACGGTGCCCCGCTCGACGGCGGGATAGATCTGGTGTTGGGCATGGAGAATGTGCCAGGGCTGCGATGGCCCGACCTGATCATCGAGGACGGGCGGGTGTCCGCCGCGGCACTGCATAATGCGTTGCCCGCCGCGTCTCCCGGCTTGGCGGTGCTGTCCTGTGGGCGAGCGCGGCCAGGTGCCGCCGGGCCGGGTCGCTCGCCGACCGACCCGGCTGGACGCGCCGGGATCGGATATTCGCCGACCGGCTCGTCCCGCGCGGCCGAGCATGCGGTGAGCGGACACCCGATCGGGTCGGCGCCCGGGGATGGATGTGCGGGGATCGGCGGGTCGTCGATCGGGTCGATGCCCATGTCGGCGCGTGCGGGGATCGGATATGCGCCGACCGGGTCCGTGGCCGGGCGCCCGCGGACCGGATGGTCAGCCACCGAGCTGTCTCCCGCTGCTGTGCGCGCGGTCATCGAATCCGGTAGGGACGCAGGCGATCTTGTCGTCTGTGATGTCTCGGCCGAGCGTGGCCCCGCCGCCGACACGATGCTCGACGCCGCCGACCTGGTCGTCCTCATCGTCCCGGCGCGACTGCGCTCCATCGCCGCGGCCGAAGTCGTCTCGGCGTATCTGGGAGAACGAAACCCGAACCGCGGCTTGATAGTTCGTGGACCCGCGCCGGGCGGCCTGCGCGGTGCGGAAGTGGCCGAGTTGCTCGGGTTGCCGCTCCTGGCCGCGGTTCGAGGGCAAGCAGGCTTGGCGTCCCGCCTCGAACGCGGGGGTCTGAGCGTGCGCCGTCGCGGCCCTCTACGAGACGCCGCCGATGCGGTCCTCGCCATGGTCGGAGCTGACGTGCCATGACTACCTCCGGTATGACCACATTTGTCACCGTCGATCTCCTCGAACGGGTCCGTGAGCGACTCGCCGAACATCCGGGTGTCCCTGATGCCGCGCAACTGGCGGCCGCGATCCGCGCCGAAGCCGGCGGTGTGCTTGCCGATACCGACCTACTCCGGGCCCTGCGCCTGCTGCAGACCGAGATGACCGGGGCAGGGCTGCTCGAACCGCTGCTGCACGATCCTCGGGTCGCCGATGTGCTCGTCACCGGCCCGGATTCGGTGTGGGTCGACCGTGGCCGCGGGCTGGAGTCGACCGATGTGCGGTTCGCCGACGAGGCAGCTGTTCGCCGCCTCGCCCAGCGTCTCGCCCTAGCCGCGGGCCGCCGCCTCGACGATGCTCAACCCTGGGTCGACGGCAAACTCGCGGGAACCGAAGCCACGCTGGGCGATGCGTTCGGCGTCCGGCTCCACGCCGTCCTCGCCCCTGTCGCCCACGACGGCACCTGCCTATCCCTTCGCATCCTCCGACCCGCGACTCAGGGTCTCGACGCGCTGGCCGCCGCCGGCTCGATTCCACCGGATGCCCGCCGACTGCTCGGCGACATCGTCCGCGCCCGGCTCGCATTCCTCGTCGTAGGTGGTACCGGCGCGGGAAAAACTACGCTCCTCTCTGCCCTGCTCGCCGCGGTAGACCCGGCCGAACGGATCATCTGCGTCGAGGATGCCGCCGAGCTGGCCCCCGTTCATCCCCATGTCGTGCGCCTGGTCGCACGGACCGCGAATGTCGAAGGTGTTGGCGCGGTTACGGTCCGCGATCTGGTCCGCCAGGCCTTGCGAATGCGGCCCGACCGGATTGTCGTCGGCGAGGTCCGCGGTGCCGAAGTGGTCGACCTGCTGACCGCGCTCAACACCGGCCACGATGGCGGTGCAGGCACCGTCCACGCCAACTCGCCCCAGGAAGTCCCCGCCCGGCTGGAAGCATTGGCGGCCCTCGGCGGCATGGACCGCGCCGCCCTGCACAGCCAACTGGCCGCCGCGGTCCAGGTAGTCCTCCATGTCCACCGCCGCTCCGACGGAACCCGTGCCCTCCGCGAAATCGGCATCCTCCACCGTGATTCCGACGGCGTCCACATCACCCCGGCCTGGCGGTCGGACAGCCACCCCACCCCCGCGGCCGCCGAACTCCAACGGCTACTCGAGGTGCGCCTCGGATGAGCGATCTCATTGTGGAGATGGTGGTTTCACCGCCGGATCGGCGCCCACACGACCGAATCGGATCGGTGGGCGCGGGGACTTGTTGGTTGGACCTCCGCTCGACGCGGTCGGCGAGTGGTGACCGAGCAGCAGGTTTCGTCTCGAGGAAGGTGAGCTCGTGGGTAGTGCGTTGCTCTGTTGTGCGGTTGCGGTTCTCGTGCTTCCAGTGGCAGGCGGGCAGCGGCGCTTCGCCCGGCTGTTCGGCGCGGGCGGGAGTAGCGCACCGAGCCGGGTGCCTGTGGAGTGGTGTGCAGGAATCGGATTGGGGTGCACGGCGTTCATGTTCGGCCCTGGCGTCGGCCTGGCAGCTCTCCTGCTGGGAGTCACTGTGGCAGCGCGGAAGCGGCGCGGTCGTGGTGACCGCGACCGACGCCGTGAATGTGGATACCTACTGGCCGGCCTCGAAGCCGTGGTCGGCGAGCTCCGAGTCGGCGCCCACCCGAGCGCGGCGGCGGAATCCGCCGCAGGCGAGTCGCGCGGCGAAGCCGCACGCGTACTGGCGACCAGCGCTGGCCGCAGCCGCCTCGGTGGCTCCGGCGCCGACGGCTGGGTGCAAGCGGATTCGATTGTCGCCGAAGAACTGTCGAGGGTCGCCGCCGCCTGGCGAGTAGCCGAAGAACACGGCCTGGCCCTGGCAGAGCTGCTCTCGGCCGCCAGATCAGACCTGCTCGGCCGCGTTCGCTTCCGAGACCGCACCGAAGCCGCCCTCGCCGGCGCCCGCGCATCGGCTACCGTCCTGGCCTGCCTCCCCGTGGTAGGCATCGGCCTAGGTCAACTGATGGGCGCCGCCCCGCTCACCATCCTGTTCACAGCTCCGGCCGGCGAGCTACTGCTCCCACTGGGCGCGGCCCTGGCCTGCTGTGGACTGCTGTGGACAGATGTCATCACCCGCAAGAGCACGGCCTGACCCACATCGCAGCACGGTCGAACGGTTGGCAGAAGTGGCCGTCGACCCGACTGCCTGTGGACAGATGTGAACACCCCGACAAGACCACAGGCTGACCGCGAGGTGCCGGCGGGTCGGCCCGGATCGGGTGTGGACAGGTGTGGATCAAACTTCGAGGAGGGGATTGCTGTGCAGGGGATGGTTGGTGCTGCGCCGGCGGCGTTGTTGGTCGCCGCGGTGGCGATCATGTTGTTGCCCGGGCGGGTTGCCGTCAGCCGACGGGTGCGTGCGCTCGGACCGCCAGCAGTTGGTGCGTCCGGCGCGACCGGCGGCGCCGCGAAGGTCGATCCGCTCGGGTCTGCGTCCGCCTTCGATCTGCTGGCCGCTTGTCTACGCGCGGGACTGCCGATGGCCGCGGCCGCGCGCGCGAGCGCGCCGACAGCGCCGCCGGTTCTTCGGGCCGCATTGCTCAGGGCCGCAGACCTTCTCGCGCTGGGCGCCGACCCGGCGACGGCTTGGGAGCGGGCGGCCGCGGATGCCGTCGGGTCGGTCGGCGCCGACGAGGTGGAGTCGCTGGCCAGAATGGCACGCCGTTCGGCCCGCTCCGGCGCCTCGCTGGCAGCGGCGATCGGCGAACTGGCCACGCAGCGCCGCGAAGTCGTGGAAGACGCCGCCGTCGCGCGCGCCGAACGCGCGGGCGTGCTGATCGGCGGCCCGCTCGGCCTGTGCTTCCTGCCCGCTTTCGTCTGTCTCGGCATCGTCCCGGTCGTCATCGGCCTGGCGGACCGAGTGCTCGGCGCGGGCGGCCTGCTGTGACCGGCCTCGACGAGGCCACCGAATCTTCACCGTGCGGAGCAGCCGCGCGGTGCAACCAGAGAGGGGATCACGATGACGTTCGTCCACGCGGTATACACGGGGGCCCGCACCCGATTCACACGTCTGCTGATCGACGACGACGGCATGTCCACGGCAGAATACGCAATCGGCACCATCGCCGCGGCGGCCTTCGGGGCAGTGCTCTATGGGGTCGTCACCGGGGACAGCATTGTCAACGCGCTGACCGGCATCATCGACAAGGCGCTCAACACGAGCGTGTAAATCGCTGCGACACAAGCATTCTCGGTGCCGATGCGGGCGCGGTGACGGTCGAGGCCGCCATCGCCCTCGCGGCCTTGGTGTGCGCCGTGGCCCTGTGCGTCGGCGCCCTCCTCGCCGGATCCACCCAGGTCCGCTGCACCGACGCGGCTCGCGAGACCGCCCGGTTGGCCGCCCGCGGTGACACTGCGCGGGCGATCACCGCGGGCAAGACCGTCGCCCCGCCGGGCGCGACCGTCGAGCTTCGCACCGAAGGAGATCGAGTCGTAGCCACTGTCGCCGCGAACACCCCACTGCTCCCTGGCCTGCGCCTTCGCGCCGAAGCCGTAGCCGTCACCGAGCCGGGAGTGCGACCGTGACGGCAAGGTGCGACAGGTCGGCGTGGCGTGGGCTGGCTGGGGATGAGGGCGGGGCGACGGTGTTCGTGTGTGTGGCGTTGGCTGGGTTGATCTGTCTGACGTTGCTGGTGGGGCAAGTGGGTGGGGTGGTGGTGGCTCGGCATCAGGCGCAGGGGGCCGCTGATCTGGGGGCGTTGGCCGCGGCGGGGGTGTTGGCGCAGGGCGCGGAGTCGGGATGTGGGGAGGCCGGGGAGATCGCTCGGCGGATGGGGGTTCGGGTGCGGCGATGCGTGGTCGCGCAGTGGGATGTTGTTGTCGATGTCGAGGCGAATGTGTCGGCGGGAGTGTTCGGCGTGCGCACTGTACGGGCTTCGGCACGGGCGGGTCCGGTAGAAGAGAATGCGTGACGCGGAAGTGTTATCACTGGTCGGTGGTTGTTCCGCGCCGAACCAATTCGGAATTCAGTGCCAAGCCCGTTTGCGCATTCTTTGATCTCGCCCAGAAAAAAATGAAAAGTATTGGTGTGGCGGTACCGGCGGTTCCAGTTGGCTATGGGCCAGTTAATAGAAAAGTGGTCCTTTTTAATCGGACATCGAGTGCCCGTGGACATATCGCCGCTGGTCAACGCTAATTCGGACGAGTGACCAGCATTCTTTGAGTGAGGTGTATCGGCGGTCACGTGGCGTGCACACGGACATCACGACTCCGCGGGCTGGTCAGCATGGGCCCGAAGCTCGCGGAGAACGGCGGCCAGCAAGCGTCCGGCGGCGTCCTTGTCCAGGGGGTTGTTGCCGTTGCCGCACTTGGGCGACTGCACACACGAGGGACATCCGTCCTGGCACGCACAGCTGCGGATCACGCTCAATGTGGCGGCCAACCAGTCTGTGAGCTGGGCGAATCCACGTTCGGCGAAGCCGGCGCCGCCGGGCTGCCCGTCGTAGACGAACACCGTCGGCGCACCTGTATCGGGATGCTCGGCGATGGAGACGCCGCCGATGTCCCACCGGTCGCAGCCCGCGACGAGGGGCAACATGCCGATGGCCGCATGCTCGGCCGCGTGCAATGCGCCGGGCAGCTGTTCGTCGGCGATGTCGGCGGCGGCGAGCAGGCGAGGCGTGACGGTATATAGGACAGCCTTGGTGTGGAGCGTGTGCGCGGGCAGATCGAGCTCCACCTGGTCGAGCACCTCACCGGTCACCAGCGTTCGCAGGTAGCCGACAACCTGGTTGGTGACCGCGACCTGCGCGGATGCCGCGGTGACCGCGCCGAGCACGCGCTCCTCGATCACCCCTTCGACGGTGATCGAGGTGATCTGCCGGGAGCTGGTGGTGAAGCCGGGATCCACCTCGTTGACGAACGCGACACCACCTTCGAGGTCGAGTTCGTCGACGAGATAGGTCTCGCCCTGGTGCAGATGGACAGCCCCGGTGTGCAGGGTGGCCGGGGCCCGGCCCGCGTCGGCGGTGCCGAGCAGGCGTCCGGTTTCGGCGTCGACGATCGCGACCGGCGAGCCGAGCCCACCGCGCACATCCACGTCGTCGTGCGGGTGGGTGTGCGCAGTGACATGCCATCGAGGACCTGCGGCACGGGTGCTCGGCCTGCGCCGGATCAAGCCCTGTTCGGCCAGGTCGGCAAGTACTGCATCGGCCATGAGCTCGCTCACCTCGATCTCGGTGAGCGGCAGTTCCATCGCGGCGCACAGCAGTTGGGGGCCGAGGATATAGGGGTTGTAGGGGTCGGTGATGGTGGCCTCGATCGGCCGGTCGAGCAGCGCTTCCGGGTGATGCACCAGGTAGGTGTCGAGCGGGTCGTCGGTAGCCACGAGCACCACCAGCGAACCCTGCAACCGCCTGCCCGCCCGCCCAGCCTGCTGCCAGAACGAGGCGACCGTCCCGGGAAAACCGGCGATGACCACGGCATCAAGGCCCGCGATGTCGACGCCGAGTTCGAGGGCGTTGGTACTGGCCGCGCCGAGCAATGTCCCCTGCGACAGCGACTGCTCGAGCTCGCGCCGGTCTTCTGCCAGATATCCCGCCCGATAGGCGGCAACCCGTTCCTGCAGTTCGGGGGCGGTTTCAGCGAGGACGCGCCGGGCATCCAGTGCGATCAGTTCAGCGCCGCGCCGCGAGCGAACGAAGGTGAGCGTCCTGGCGCCCTCGGTGACCAGGGCCGCCATGATCTTGGCCGCCTCGCTGGTAGCGGTGCGTCGAACCGGCGCCCCGTTCTCCCCGGTCTGCATCGCACTCAGCGGCGGTTCCCACAGCGCGACAGTGCGGGCACCGCGCGGCGAGCCGTCCTCGGTGACGGCGACGACCGGCGCCCCGATCAGCCTGCTCGCCGACGCGGCCGGATCGGCACTGGTGGCCGAGCACAGGATGAACACCGGATCGGCGCCGTAGAACCGCGCGAGCCGGCGCAGCCTGCGCAGCACCAGCGCGACATGCGAACCGAACACTCCTCTATATGCGTGGCATTCGTCGACGACCACATACCGCAGGTTGCGCAGCACCCGCGCCCAGCGCTGATGCGAGCGCAGAATCCCGACGTGCAGCATGTCGGGATTGGTGAAGATCCAGCGTGCGTTGGCCCGCACCCACTGCCTGACCTCGGCGGGAGTGTCGCCGTCATAGCTCGCCGGATGCGCCTCCCGCAGCGGATTGTCATGGATCAGGCTGCCGACGGCGCGCAGCTGATCGGCGCCGAGCGCCTTGGTGGGGGAGAGGTACAGCGCGGTGGCGCGCGGGTCCTCGTGCAGCGCGGTGAGCACCGGCAACTGGTATCCGAGCGATTTCCCTGACGCGGTCCCCGTGCTCACCACCACGTGGTTCCCGGTCGCCGCGAGATCGGCTGTGCGGGTCTGGTGTTCCCACGGCAGCTCGATCCCCTGCGCGTCCAGGGCTGTGACCAGCTCCGATGGCACCCATTCCGGCCATGCGGTGGTGCTCGCGCGCTGTGCGGGCAGCTCCGCCACATGGGTCAGGGGGTTGCCGCCGACAGCCGCTTCGGCCAGGACACGATTCAGCAACGATCGCCCGTAGCTCTCGCTCGTTTCGTGCTCTCGGACCCCGGTCCGGTCGGTCGGATTCATCCAGTCCTCCTCTCACGCGACACGAGAAGTGTGAAACGTGTGTGTGCGCCAACCACTACCTGGGATTTCGTAACCCAGTAGCGATCTGGGTCACAGCAAGTTTGCTAGAAGCTCACTCGGTTATCTAGAAGCAAACAGACCGAAAGTACGGATACACCCAATCTGTCCCTTACCTGCACATTCGCAAGATCAGGAATTTTGCAAATAGTCGGTAACTCGACTGTCGAATTGCGCAGAGACATGGTTCATTGGGTCTCGGTCGCAAGCTTCTGTGTTCGAGGGACGGATCCAAGGTCCAAACCATCAGCAGGATCGTTGTTGCGAACGCCGTGCTCAGGATTTCCTTGCAGGGGGACCAACGGTACAGCGGTCGGAACGGGCCCGGTGGACGAACCCAGTTGTCCGCCGTTTCCGGTAGAAAGAGAAGGAAACAGAATGGCACAGGGAACTGTGAAGTGGTTCAACGCGGAGAAGGGGTTCGGCTTCATCGCGCCCGAGGACGGCTCAGCTGACGTCTTCGTCCACTACTCGGAGATCCAGGGCACGGGCTTCCGTACCCTCGAGGAAAACCAGAAGGTCGAATTCGAGGTCGGCCAGGGCACCAAGGGCCCCCAGGCTACCGGCGTTCGCGCGCTCTCCTGAGCTGCGAAACACAACAACGCCTCATCCCCCTCCTCCGCATGCGGAGGAGGGGGATGAGTCATTTCCGGGTAGCATCGCCCAGGACAGCGCCCGCGACGGCAACCGCCGCAAATGCCTCTACCCCCAGTGCGCAGGGTATAAACGTCACTGATAGTGATGTCCGAACATCACTATCAGCCCCAGCCGCGCACCGAGCGGACCTCCCGACGCGCGGATCAAGAAGGAAGGTGTTCGCCGGTGGCAACACGAGACCGCAGTTCAGCCGACCAGGGCCGACCCCTGCGTCGTCTCGTGATCGTCGAGTCGCCGACGAAGGCCCGCAAGATCGCGCCCTATCTGGGCCGTAACTACACCGTCGAGGCCTCGGTGGGCCACATCCGCGACTTGCCGCGCGGTGCCGCCGACGTGCCTGCCAAATACAAGGGGCAGTCGTGGGCGCGCCTCGGTGTCGACGTCGATCACGACTTCGAGCCGATCTATGTGGTGAACCCGGATAAGAAGGCCAAGGTCGCCGAGCTCAAGAGCTTGCTGGCCGACGCCGACGAGCTCTACCTCGCCACCGACCCCGACCGCGAGGGCGAGGCGATCGCCTGGCACCTGCTCGAAACACTCAAGCCGAAGGTCCCGGTTCGCCGGATGGTCTTCCACGAGATCACCGAGCCCGCCATCCTCGCCGCCGCGGCCGACACGCGCGAGCTCGATAACGACCTGGTCGACGCGCAGGAAACCCGCCGCATCCTGGACCGCCTCTACGGCTACGAAGTCTCCCCGGTGCTGTGGAAGAAGGTGATGCCGCGGCTGTCCGCCGGTCGCGTGCAGTCCGTCGCCACCCGGGTGATCGTGCAGCGTGAGCGTGAGCGCATCGCGTTCCGCTCCGCCGGGTACTGGGATATCGCCGCCAAGCTCGACGCCGGTCCCGACGAGAAGTCCGATTCGACCAACCCGCGCACGTTCGGCGCGCGGCTTGTGCAGGTGCAGGGCGACCGGGTCGCCTCCGGTCGTGACTTCGGTTCCGACGGTCAGCTCAAGTCGGCCACCGGTGTCGTCGTGCTCGACGAGGCCTACGCCCGCAGGCTGGCCGAGGCGCTCGACGGTGCCGCCCTCGAGGTGAGCTCGGCCGAGGCCAAGCCGTACACGCGCAAGCCGTATCCGCCGTTCATGACTTCCACGTTGCAGCAGGAAGCGGGCCGCAAGCTGCGGTTCACCTCCGAGCGCACGATGCGGGTCGCACAGCGGCTGTACGAAAACGGCTACATCACCTACATGCGTACCGACTCCACGACACTGTCGGAGTCGGCCATCGCGGCGGCTCGCTCGCAGGCGACCCAGCTCTACGGCGCGGAGTACGTCTCGCCCTCGCCGCGCCAGTACACCCGCAAGGTCAAGAACGCGCAGGAGGCACACGAGGCGATCCGTCCCTCGGGTGACACGTTCATGACGCCCGGCCAGCTGGCCTCGAAGGTCGACAACGACGAGTTCAAGCTCTACGAGATGATCTGGCAGCGCACGGTCGCCTCGCAGATGGTCGACGCGCGCGGCACCACGCTGACCCTGCGCATCACCGGCACCGCGGGGACCGGCGAGGAGTGCGTGTTCTCGTCCTCGGGTCGCACCATCACCTTCGCCGGGTTCCTCAAGGCCTATGTCGAGAGTGTGGACGAGGAGGCGGGCGGCCAGTCCGACGACGCCGAATCTCGTTTGCCCGCACTGGAAGAGGGCCAGAGCGTCACCGCCGTCGAGCTCACCCCCGACGGCCACAGCACCAACCCGCCCGCTCGCTACACCGAAGCCTCGCTGATCAAGACGCTGGAAGACCTCGGCATCGGCCGTCCGTCGACCTACTCCTCGATCATCAAGACGATCCTCGATCGTGGGTACGTCTACAAACGCGGCAGCGCGCTGGCTCCGGCCTGGGTGGCGTTCGCGGTGATCGGTCTGCTCGAGGCCTACTTCGGACGACTCGTCGACTTCGACTTCACCGCCGCGATGGAAGACGACCTCGACGCGATCGCCGGTGGGCGCGAGCAGCGTGGAAACTGGTTGTCCAGCTTCTACTTCGGTGGCGATCACGGTGCCGAGGGTTCGGTCGCGCGTTCGGGCGGCCTCAAGAACATGGTCTCCGTGCAGCTCGACGACATCGACGCGCGCGAAGTGAACTCGATCAAGATGTTCGTCGACGAAGAGGGCCGCGATGTCGTGGTCCGCGTCGGCCGGTTCGGTCCCTATCTCGAGCGGATGGTCATCAATCCTGATGACCCCGAAGGTGATCGGATCTCGCAGCGGGCGAACCTGCCCGACGATCTGCCGCCGGACGAGCTGACGCCCGAGGTCGCCGAGAAGCTGTTCTCGACGCCGCAGGAGGGTCGTTCGCTCGGCGTCGACCCGGTATCGGGGAACGAAATCGTCGCCAAGGAAGGACGTTTCGGCCCGTACGTCACCGAAGTACTGCCGGAACCGCCCGCACCCGACCCGGACGCGGCGCCGGCGAAGAAGACCAAGAAGGCCGCGGAGGTCAAGCCGCGCACCGGTTCGCTGTTCAAGTCGATGGACCTCGCCGAGATCACCCTCGACGACGCGCTGATGTTGCTCTCGCTGCCCCGGGTGGTCGGCAACGATCCCACCTCGGGCGAGGAGATCACCGCGCAGAACGGCCGCTACGGCCCGTATCTGAAGAAGGGCACCGACTCCCGTTCGCTGGCGACCGAGGATCAGCTGTTTTCGGTCACCCTCGAGGAGGCGCTGAAGCTCTACGCCGAGCCCAAGCGTCGCGGACGTCAGGCCTCGGCGGCGGCACCGCTGCGTGAGCTGGGCAACGACTCCGCCACGGACAAGCCGATGGTGATCAAGGACGGCCGTTTCGGCCCGTACGTCACCGACGGCGAGACCAACGCCAGCCTGCGCAAGGGCGACGAGGTCGAGTCGATCACCGACGAGCGCGCCTCCGAATTGCTTGCCGATCGCCGGGCGCGTGGTCCGGTGAAGAAGGCGGCGAAGAAGACGACCGCGAAGAAGGCGGCCAAGAAGGCGCCCGCCAAGAAGACGGCGGCGAAGTCGACCGCGACGAAGACGGCCACCAAGACCGCGGCCAAGAAGACGACCGCGAAGAAGACGGCCGCCAAGAAGGTTCCGGCCAAGAAGGCTCCGGCGAAATCCACTGGGACAGAACAGGATTGACCGCTTTGCGGTGGCGGCACCCGTTATCTCGAAGCGGGGTTCAGGGATGTCGGGTCCAGCCGTCCGGTAATCCTGTCGGACCGCGCGGCTAGGGTGTAGCGCGTGGCAGGTGTCTTCGATCGACTGGTCGGCCAGGACGTGGTCGAGACCGAGCTGGCCGCTGCCGCGAAGGCGGCGCGGGCCGGTGTGGTCACCGGGGCGATGACGCATTCGTGGCTGTTCACCGGGCCGCCCGGTTCGGGGAGGTCCGTCGCGGCGCTGTGTTTCGCGGCGGCACTACAGTGCACCGATCCCGGCATCGTCGGCTGCGGCAAGTGTCACGCCTGCACCACGACGATGGCCGGTACCCACGGTGACGTGCGGCGCATCATCCCCGAGGGTCTGAGCATCAGCACCAAGGAGATGCGGGCGATCGTGCAGATCGCGGCCCGTCGCCCGAGTACCGGTCGCTGGCAGGTCGTGGTCGTCGAAGACGCCGACCGCCTCACCGAGGGTGCTGCCAATGCGCTGCTCAAGGTGGTCGAAGAGCCACCGGACCGCACCGTCTTCCTGCTGTGCGCGCCGACCGTCGACCCCGAGGACATCTCCGTCACCCTGCGCTCGCGCTGCAGGCATGTGCACCTCGTGACCCCGACCGTCACCGCTATCGCACAGGTCCTGCGCGATAGCGATCAGCTCGACGCGAAAACCGCCGACTGGGCGGCTTCGGTCAGCGGCGGGCACGTCGGCCGCGCCCGCCGCCTCGCCACCGACGAAGACGCCCGCCAACGACGCAAGCGCGCTCTCGCGCTGGTCACCGCGACCGAACGCCCCGGCGCCGCCTACGCCGCCGCCGACGAGCTGGTGAAATCCGCCGACGACGAAGCCAAACTGATGAGCGCCGACCGCGACGACCGCGAACGCGATGAACTCGCCACCGCCCTCGGCGCGGGCGGCACCGGCAAGGGCTCCGCCTCGGCCACCCGCGGTTCGGCCGGTGTTCTCAAAGACCTCGAACGCCGTCAGAAATCCCGCGCCACCCGCACCGGCCGCGACGCACTCGACCGCGCCCTCATCGACATCGCGGGCATGTACCGTGATGCCCTTGCCATGCGCTTCGCGGGCCGCGGCACCCCCATCACCCTCACCCACCCCGACATGGCAGGCGAGATCACCGACCTCGCCACCAACGTCCGCCCCGAAGGCCTCCTCCGCAGCATCGACGCCGTCCTTGCCTGCCGCGAAGCCCTCGACCTGAACGTGAAACCCCGCTTCGCCATCGCCGCCATGGTCGCCACCCTCATCACCGCCCGCACCACCTGACCACCCGTTTTCGCGTTCTACCGGTTCCCGCGATAGACTCGCGTCGCCGAAATGGCACGCCGCCTTAGCTCAGTCGGTAGAGCGCTTCACTCGTAATGAAAAGGTCGCGAGTTCGATTCTCGCAGGCGGCTCCACAAGTCCAGGTCAGGGCGGGTATCCGGGATGAACCCCGGTGCCCGCCCTGAGCTGATTTCCCAACTAATTCCCAACTAACTGCTTTCACCAGACACCGCGCGGTGCAGCACGTCGGCAGCCGCTTCGTGAGTTCGCCCACGTGCCATGTAGTGCCGCTGAGTCATCGCCGGATCGACATGCCCGAGCACGTCAGCGGTGACACGGGCGGACAGCCCAGCATCGTCGAGGATGGTGGCGACCGCGTGGCGGAAACTGTGCGGAACGATGTCGTCGGGCAAGCCGATCGCCTCCCGAACCCGCCGCCACTCAGCCGCCACGTTGTTGGGATCACGCAACGTCCACACAGCCGATGGGAACACCAGATCCCACTTCTCGGCGTCTGCCCCCGGATCGGGCGGCGACGCCAGCCGACGCGCGGCGAGGACCGGTTTGCGACGTTTGAGCATCTCGACCGCGAAAGGTGGCAAAGCGATCTTGCCGCCACGGTTCTTCGGATCGTCCTCGATCTCCTCCCGGATCAGGCCCTTCCCCGGTATGCGAAGCACCTTCCCGGTAGTGCGCAACGTTCGACGGTCGATATCGATGTCGGACCACAGCAAGCCAACCACCTGTGAACGGCGAAGTGCCGAGCCAGCCAGCAAGGTGACAAGGTCGGCCAGGTCGGCGCTTTCGCAGTACTCGGCGACGGTCGGCGGGCGGTACGCCTTGACCGGAGTCTCACGGCTCCGTTCCGCCCGCGACAGTTTGCGAGGGCAAGGGAGGGCTGACGTACGCACCGCCGCCAGGATGAAACGCAGGTCATCGACGCTCAAATCCCCCGCGCCGCCGGTACGTCCCTTCGGCGCGATGTTCTTGGGCATCTGTGATTCACGCACCGGGTTGACGGCAATCGCGTCCTTGCGCACCGCGTAGCGGAACATGCCGGACAGGACGTTGCGCGCAACTCGCATCGTCGCAGGTCCTCTGGCATGGCCAACCTCGGTCAGGAACGCCTCAACTGCCGAAGTCTTGACTTCCAGAAGGCCACGCCCACCAAAGGCCGTATCGAACATGGCTGCCGCGTCGTCGTAGCGGTCGAGCGTATTGCCCGCGCGCTCCTGCTCGACCAGGTGCTTCCGGTAGAGAACCCACAGCTGCCGAACCTTTGTCGACGCTGACAACTCGCCACCCAGATCGACGCGGATAGCCGCCGCAGCGGCCAGCACAGCGTCCAACGCGCGCTGCCCAGTGCGGTCTGGCACCGGTCGTCCCCGTGCGTCCAGCTTGAGGGGAGAGACGCGAGCGAGGTCCCGCCGTCGCCCCGAAGCGTCCCGCACCAGAACGCGAGCGGACCAATGCCCAGGTGACAACTCGGTGAGCATCGGCTTACCCGCGACGCCCAGCGGACGGGCAGGACGGCCGCGACTCATACCGACCCGCCGATGCTCAATCCTCGAGTCCCTCCAGTGCAGCGTCCAGAGCGTCTAGATCCCAACGGAAGTCCTTTCCGAGTCTCTTCGGCCGGGGAAGCCACGGATGCTTGTCCCGTTGCCGAGCCCACCGCCGCAGCACCTCCGGATGAATGCGAATGTGCGCAGCGGCGACTTTGGTAGGCACCCACTGGCGAACCAGTGGAGTTGATGCCGGATCAGCAGACACGGCCGCCTCCCCGCTGGTCAACAGCCAAAGAGTTGCTGATGGTTTGCCGATGATCGGGTGGGTCTACCCCGTCGTACGGTGGGGGCAAACCGATGGCGAGTGCTGCCCGGTCGTACTCGGCGCGCCATTCCCGCCGTTGTGCAACAGCTTTCAGAAGCAGATGGCTGCGTTTCGGTAGGCGTGTGCCCGGGGTGACCGTGGCCCACGTATACCGGGTCAGATCTGGAGGCGCCTTGTCGATACCGACGGCGGCAAGCGTGCGGCGAACGAACTCCATCCGGTCGGCCTTGTGATCACCGATCGTCTTCCCGGTCCAGCGTTCCGAAGTCAACACCCGATTACCTGGCAGGCCGAGCGTCTCGCGGCGATGCGCACGGCTCTTGCACTGCCCCGGTCGAGTCCGCGACCCGGCCCCTTTGGGGACGATGCCGTAGAGCAGCCACACCGAGCACCGCTCCGAGCACGGCGTCATCTTCAGTGACGCATGGAGGCGGTCGTAATGACGTTGCTGCCGCACTGTTTTCGCTTCAAGGATGTCGGACACCGATTTGGTGAGGTACTTGCACAGGTACCCGATCCCGCGCTCTGACTTGTCCGACCCGCCGACCAGACGGCGTGCATGGACTTTCTTCCCGAAGCGAGCGACATGCGCGGGCTGCGCATCAGTGGCCCACGTTGATTCCATGGCCTCGTTCCACGATTGCAACGCCATCCGGCTCACGGGATCGACGAACGTCTCCGTGTCGCGGTCCCACACTGGCAGGCGAGTCCCGCCGTAAATCATCTGTGTCGGCCGCGGCCACCACACCTGGTGATAGGTCGCTTCGGTCACCTGTCGGATCAGATCGATATCGACCAGGCCGCGCAACGCGATGTGGAGGTGCGGCGCACCACGCTTCTGAGGCTCGACCACCCCGAAGTACTGGATAGACCAGCCAATCGCACGGCGCAGGTTCTGAATCCACCGCGAGAACAAGCGCGCACACCAAATCGCATCCCAGGCCGCGCGCCGGTAGTCATAGCTGTCGGCATCGAGCGGCGTGGAATCCTCCCGAAACACCTTGCCGTAGGAGTCCATCGTGATCGTGACGAACATCGACGCCCGCGCGGACCCATCAGCGTTGGCACCGCCGATCGTGCGATCGTCGACCGGCAAGCGGGGAAGGTCCGGCGTGTCTTGTCGGCGACGCGTCGATCGACCCCGAGGTCCCGCTACCGCGCTGGGTTCGGCGCAATCGTCACCGCCGGCATCGTCCGATTCCTGCGAATCCGGTGGCTTTCCAGTCGTCCCCAACACCGCCAACTGCTTGTCCGCCCAAGCGATCTCATCCCGGAGTTCTTGTGCTTCATCGGCGACCCCTTCGGCGAGCGTTGCCATCAGATCAGCTCGGTACACCATCAGCGACACATGGTCGAACGACGGCGCGGCCCGGGGTATCTCGGGCTCACGGTCGAGGTGCCAACCCGCCCGACATTGCTGGGCGCGGATACGTTTGGCCTGCCGCGCACACGGTCCACACACCGCTTCGAGAGTGTGCCCGCATGGCACCGGCACCAATTCCCTTGCCCCGCTGACAGTGTCGGTACGTTCCAGAACCATCGGACGCACACAGACCCCGTGCTGCTCGGCCGCAGCGATCGCCACCGCATCGAACGAGGGCATCCGCACCCGCAGTGCCGATTCGTCATCCTCGCGACCACGGTCGAGGACCAGCGTTGCATCGTGCCCAGTACTCACAGCTCGGCCCGCCCGTCACCACTGTCATTGCCGCGCAGCGGATTACCGGCCGAATCGCGTGGCAGCGGGGGATAGGTCGCCATGATCCAGTCGATATCGTCATCGGTCACGTAGTAAGCGCGGACTCGCGTGATGTCCGTAGAGGTTTCGTGTTCGACATAGCCGACGCCAGGCATGTTCTCAGGTATCTCGTCACACAACGCACCACGATCCCGACCGCCCTTGCCGAAAACCATGTCGGGCTGGGTGTACTCCCGCAGCCGCAGACCCACCCGATACGGAAAGAGTTGGCGCAGCTCCAGGACCTCTTTGGAAGGGTCTTGCAGGCAGCCCACGACAGGCATCGCAACGGCGCGAGACTGGGTAAGGATCACCCCGAGGCAACGGGTGATCGCATCTTTGACCTTGCGGTCGGAGTAGTAGGCAGTCAAGCTCGCCACCTCATCCACCAGCAGCAACACCAACGGCTCATCCACGGTCGGAGTGATCTTGCGCGCCCGGTCGTTCAGGTACTTCTCTCCGCGGGACTGCACCAACTTCGCGGCGTCCTCCAAAATCTCCAGTGCCGCTGCTCCGCTGTCGGAAGCGAAGCGAGCGAACCACTCACGGGCATACCCGAACTCCATACCCCCCTTCGGATCGATCACCCAGACCACCACCGTGCCCTCCCGGATCGCCGGACCCAGCGCCGCGAGCAGCGACCACGCCACCGACCCCTTACCTGACCCAGTGGCCCCAGCCACCAACAGCTGATTGCCGAGCAGACGCACCCGCCACAGCTCTCCGAGCTCTGTCAGCCCAATCGAAAGATCCTCCAGAGCGATCGCTTTCGATTCGATTCGTGGAAGAGGTATCGGATCAACGAGAGTGTCGGAGTGCACGACCTCGAGTCGTAGCCATCCCGGTTCCACGAGCCGTACCCGCACCCCGATGGCCGCGAACGAGTGGTGCAGGGCATCGGCTTGTTTCGCCCATTGCTCGCGCGTCTGCCCGTCGAGCATCTTGATCTCGAGGACATCGGCGACTGGCCCGGTCCGCACCCTGACCAGACTCGGTGTCAGCACCTTGGTATCGAGCACGATCGTCAACCCGTGCATGGCTATCAGCAGCGACCAACGCCGTCGATACCGCGACCACACCCGATGCCGGGCCCGTACTCGACTAGCCACCCACCGCTCCCACGAGTGCGGCCACCAACGCGCCCACCCGATCCAGCCCACCGCCACCGCCACGCCAGCGGTGACGCCGAATTGCCAACCCACCCACCAGCCGACCGCGACAACCGCCGCAACCGGCAGCGACAACATGGGAAACAGCACCGACCACCACGCCACTCGCAGGCCGAGCAGGACCGTCGTTTCGAGCAGGCGCATCACGTCCAAGCCGAGCTGGTCACCGACCGACTCCGGCTGTTGATTTCTGTAGAAGTCATCCGAACGAGCCATGAGAAAACTCACATCCAGGTAGCGCGAAACCATCTGTCTCGCAACAAGATTGATACGTTTTGAGAGCGGTGCGGCCAACGGACCGCAGACCGGAAGGCCGCACCGCGCTACATCGGGGTCAGACCGAAGGCTTGACCGGACCAGACGGAGTGCGCGCACCCGGCGCATACCCCTTCGCGCGCACAGTCCAGGTCAGGTACTTGAACTCACCCTGACCGCCGACGCGAGGAGTGACCATCAATCCGGTCAACTCGATCGGCCGCATACCTGGCGCGATCTCCGGCGTCGTCGGCACCGGTTCGATGTTCGACAGCAGCAGCACCTCATAAGCCCGGCGCCGCGGATTCCGTTCCCCCGGATCGAGAACCGCAATCTTCCACACCAGTTCATGAGTCACCGAATCGCGACGCTGTGGACCAGGGCGTAACGGGTCGCCGGAGTACTCGGTATCCGGCAGCACCGCCCCGACCTGGAAGAGCCCGCCTCCGAAGAAGGCTGCGAACGTCGGTTCGAATCGGAAGTCACGCCGGAATTCCGGCACCACTTCGTTGGTGTCTTTCTCGGCCATCAGGCCACCTCACTTTGTGATCGCACACGAGAGGAGGCGCACCATGGACAACTTTCGACTACTCTGGACATGGCGGAGCCTGTCTCTGCGTGAATGGAATGGGGACTCCACGACGGGTTAACGGCCCATATGTCGCGTGAGTTGTTTCGTTCAGGCTGTCCCCTCGTTGCCTCGAGGGGGCAGCCGCGAATCAATTGGTTTGCGTCTGGTTGATCAGCATCGCCTCACTATCGGGGTCGAGACCGAGGCGCTGGACAGGGCGCGACGGCCGAACGGAGTCATAACCCCTGAGGGGGATCATGTTGCGCTGCAAGTGTCCCCGGCTGACACCTACAGGGCGGTGCAGCGCGGTCCGTCAATCCGGTACCCGTGACCATTGCGACGGATCACGCCTACCTTCCATGATCCAGGCCGATACGACTCGGTCAAGGCTCTTAGGTGATCATGTTTTGATCAGTCAAATATTGAACATTTGCAGGAGACTCGTGACGCCTGATGAAACATGTTGTATTGCAACATAAGTCACCAATCATTGTGTGAAATAGCTGTATTCGGTGACAACGCCGCCGTGTACATCGCCACCATTTGCTTGCGCGTCCGCCGGATGGCACACCAACTACGCAACGGGCAACTGGGCGTAGAAGTAGCCTCTGTGTTGTCGCGCAGTTGGTGGCCTCGCGCAGAGCGACGGTCCCAAGCAACCTGCACGTTGGGACCGAGCGGCTACTGGATCACCGGGCGATGACTTGCAACTGGGTGAGCGCTTCGAGCGTGAGAGCTGCGGCAATGCCGACCGACCCGGCGATAGCCCACCGAAGCCGTTCGAGGCCGCGTATCCGGGCTTCGTGGTCGGAGTTGGATGAGGTCAGAAGGTCGAGCCTCGCTTCGATGCGAGCGAGTCGTTCAGACTCTTCGGGGGAGATTTTTGGCATACGGAACTAACCCCTATCTGGGATGTCGTTCCTGGTACCCATCTCCAGGCGACCACGTGCATGGACAACAGTCGTCCAACTCACACTCATGTGGCGCGGGTGCGTATTCGGTTGCAGCACACAACCTACCATCCTTGCCGTCGGCGTCCGCGCGGCATCCACCTGTCCTGCGGAGGAATGAATATGCCAGTGCGCCAGGCGATTTGATATTCAACTGGGCAATGCTCGTCCTGAAGGTCGTGGCCATAGACCACCTTTTGACCTCCGTTTTCGGTCGATACCACCCGAGGATTCATCGTTGGCGGTTGCATGGCCGCCTCGATCAATTCGCTGGTGTACACCTTGACGTGGCCGTGTCTACACCCGACTTGCCACCATCTATCCAGCCCGTCCCATGAGTCAGCGAATGCCCAATTGCAAATGCCGTGCTGTCGTTTGCCGCCTGAAGTCTTGCCCACAAAGTAGAACCGTCGAGCGCCACCCTCCATCCGGAACTCGTAAACGGTTCCGAGTGAACAGCCTTTGACCGGGCAACGCACAGCGAGTTGGGGCATAGTGGACCGCCGCCGCGGGCTCATCGTCTCCAGTTCCCTGGCGTACCAGTCACCCGCATTCTTCCAGACAGCCAGTTCAGCGGGCCACACTACGGTTCTCATCCAATGACGAAACGCGTTCCATTCAGCAGGATCGCTCGAATCAAGCGCACGGTCCCGAAGTTTGCCGCGATGCTCATAGCCCGCCGTGGCCTCAAGTTCCGCTTGCCACGCAGCCTTCGGCTCTTCCTTCACGGATCACCCGGGAGATGCCGCACGGGCACGAGTCGGCAGGTACAGGTCTGGATTCTCTTCCAATAGCTTCAGCCAAGGGATGTCCATCCCTGGCCGATCACCAGCATCCGGCAAGTCAGCAAGCAGGTCGCGCCCGTCTTGAGCGGCTTCCACGTCTTGGTTGCCAGACCGCTGCAATGGGACTTCCGTCTCGCCAACGCGGACGAAGTACACGTAACCTCGGCCAACGTCGTTCGAAACTTGGCGCGTCCGCTCAGCCCACGGCTCGCCCAGCGTGTGAGACTCCTCTGTGATTCCGCTGTAGCCAATGACCTTGCCGTCCTCAATCAGGCGGAAGCGGATCTCTCGTGCACGGCCAGGTGGGTTGCGGTTCTTGGCCTGGTGGACGAGCCCGACTTTTCGCCGCTTCATCGTCTTGTCCCAGGCAGGCCAGTCCGCCGAGCGGCGGTCAGAGTTATGGCATGCGATGTCCAACAGAAAGACCTCGTATAGGTCTAACCCCGTCGGCCGGTACACCAAGTGTTGCGTAGGAGGGTCCATCTGGGGGTCGGTATCGGGGACTTCGACAAGGGACTCCAAGCCAGTCGACTCCGCGAACGCCCAGCGGACGATAGGTGGCGCTTCCACGACCAACTGCGGATCCAATTGCTGGAAGAAGTTCACTGCATCAAACAACGTGTCCACAACCGGCCGACCTTCAACTTCCTTGCGATAGGCATCCTGGGCCTCGCCGCGGGCACGCTTTTGCGGCTCAGGTGCTGACGCGTCGATGTTGACGTAATCATCAGGCATGTCCGCGTACCTCGACCAGTCGTACACAACCCGCAGGCGCGTAGGGCCCATCGACATAGGAATCCCGAAGTGTGCTCCTGGCACGAGCAGACCATCGAAGAGGACGGGCGAGTGCTCCTCACAATTGCGGATCAACTCCAGCCCCATCACGACTCTCCCTAGAGGCGTGCTCGCTCGATGGCTACGGTAGGCATCACCGTGTTGGTTGCAGAATACGGCTTCATCGAGGACGTTGACCGCCGAAGCGACGCGGCGGACCTCCAGAGCCGCGGCCTCCGGATCCTCCATGGTCGCGTACCAGTAAGCCTCAATCGCACGTCGGACTTCACGCATATAGCGGCGTCCTTTGGCGGCGTACGCGCCGTCGAGGGGAAACCTCGCTTCTGTCACCACTGCAGCATCCCAGTCCTCCGGATAGACCACCAGCGATTTCCCTGACGCGAGGACAACCTGCCGTGAACCCAACGGATCCCAATCTAACGACGCAGAATCACCAATCTTGTTGTATCACGCTGCGATTACCGCCCTGGCGCGCTCGGCGAAGTCTGCGACCAGCGGGTGCGGACCAAGCGTCCGCAGTCGCTGATTCACGTCACGAACCGCAGATGTTGTCCGGGAGGACTTGACCTGTCGCGACAGCTTCAGGGTTTGCAACCCGGCCGCATGTGCCGCTTCGAGGTCGCGATTCTGGACGTGAGATGCCGCCATCGCCGCATGTGACATGGCCCCGCGACGTGCACGGCCCTGCAGCTTTGCGGCTTCGATGGACCGGCTCGCGTGGAATGCTGCTTCGCTAGGCCGACCGATGTCGCGGAACGAGTTCGCCAACTCTCCGAACACGTACGCGGTGTCGATGAATCGCGCCCACTCCGGTTCGGACTCGGGATCGATCCGGTCGAACGCGCGCTCAGCCTCGGCCACTGCGTTAACCGTCGCCGTAGTGTCGCCCAGCGCTGCGAGGGCGCGTGCTTCGAGCGTCCACAAATCTGCCAGGCAGGCCGGCGAGGCGTCCTTCTTCAGACCCATTCGCCCAGCCTGGGCGAGTTTCCGTCCTTCGGTCGGGTGACCCATCAGGGTTGCCTGATCGGCCATCCCGGCGAGCACATGCGCACCGAGGGCGGGATCTCGAGACTCCTCCGAAAGCCGCAGCGCCTGAATCAAATACCGCTGAGCGATGCCATGCTCACCGTTGTCGAATGCCATCCAACCGAGCAAATACGTCTGTTCAGCTGCTGCCCCGTACAGCGCTCCGCGAACCTCGTCGGTGTGGGAGCGGCGCAGCAACGGGTACACATGGTCGTTCATGTACGCGGCCAACATGAGACGCCCAGTGCCACCACCTTGGAAGACGTCCATCTGTTGGAACTGCGCGAACATCGACTGAACTGCCGAGACGTCTTCCAGTCGAACCCGCTGGCGGTCAACAGGCAGTTGATCGAGGGTGTTCAGCAACCAGTCACGTGATGGACCGAGCGCGGCGATTACGGCAAATGGCGCGGAGGTCAAGAAGTTGCGACGGTCCACGTCTGCTCTCCCTAGGTCAGCGACCGACTCGACGGTCTCGGTCCATGACGGGTGGTAGGTGAGCGCGCGATCTGCGGTCGGCTCGCCGAGCCCGAGATCATAGGTGGTTACGCGGATGCCGATCTTGGTCGAGATGATGTCGGCGAGGATCGCAGGGACGGGCGGCCGTGGCTGCATCCCGTCGAGCCAACGCCGCACGCTCGACGCATCAGGGCGGACCTGTAGTTCACCGCGCGCAGTGGCATAGCTGGCTACTTGGCGAGCGATCTCCTTGTTGCTCCAGCCGGTCTGGGCAAGCCAGCCTTCGAGCTGACGGTTGCGATCCATCAATTCCCCTCAGAAAGTGCGGATGTGCCACCTTTTGCCACCACCTCAGACGGTACTAGTCCCTGCCTGGATGGAACAGACTTCAAAGGTGCCCGGGGAGAGGACGCACTCACCGCACCGAAGACCCGGGTGCACCTTTAATACACCAACTTTGAGGGGGGTGACATGTTCGGGACCGGCAGCAGCGAACGCGGCATCCTGACCGTGGAAAGCATCACCGACCAGCTCAGACGTGACCACATCGAGCGCGCAGCGATCGCGAAGCAGTTCGGATGTCCGACCTTCACCCGCCCCGGACACCGGGGTGAGCGAGGAATGTGGTCGTGCGGAACCGACCCCGGCCCGATGAGCACGCCGCAAGCCCATCTGGCGATGCAAGTGCATATCGACTGCGACCAGTACGTCTGTGCGGTGCGGCGTCGCGCCCGAGCCACGCTGGTCGACTCAGGCGCGATGCGCCTCGATGGACGGGAAGATCGATGACCAAACAGCACCTCCCAGTAGCGCTCTGCGTCCTGAACACCTTGATATCCGGTGCTTCCGAGCCGTGGGACCGAGGACTCATCTCCGATCATGCGACCAAGCTCGGATACAAGGTGCCGCGGGTTATCGATCTAGCCCGCGTCGCCCTCGAATCGTTGATTGCCGAATGCGCCGAACACGGGGCAGTCGCGGTTGTCCTTCCGTCACTCGATCACCTCTCCATCAGTGCGCTGAAGACGTTGCAAGCGGCAGAGCTCGACGTTGCCACCGTCTATCCCGAAATCGCCCGTCACGACACTGTGAAGCCTGGTGCCCATTGAACGACTCGATCAATATCCGCTTGAAGCAGCTCAGTTACGAAACTTGCAGTGACCCGGTGACATGGCAGCGCGGCCGCATCGACCGTCCTCTAGATCATTTCGAAGCCGATGACCCACGCCGTCACGACACCGGCGTTCCCCAGAATCGCTCCGGGGAACAGTGGCCACCGGCGCTTTCCGCAGAAGATCGACAGTGTGATCCCAACAGCGGCCGCCACGGCGCCGCCGCCCAACATGATCGCCACGCCCAAGGTCGGATTGGATTCGCACGGAGGGTCCGCGCGGCAGATGTCGACTGAGACCATCATCGGGACGACGGCGATCAAGCTGATCGTCGCCAGCGTGCCGGGCACGATAAACCACAGCAGACCAGAAACGACGATGTCGGTGATCCGCAGCCAACCCAGCTTGTTCGGTGCCGACGGTGGCTGGATCGGGTATCCCTGTGGCACATAGTCATTCATGGTGCAAACCTGCCCATATCCTCGCTGTGCTCTCGGTACTCGTCCAGCGCTTGGACTATCTCGCGGGCAATGAGCTGGGCCAACGTCGTGGTGTTCGCGGGGATGATCGCCCGGGCGCGCCTTCCCGTTTCGAGATAGCGGCCATCCGGCCGGTCGTGCCACTGAATAGCAGAGATCCGGCGCGGCGGCTTCCCCTGCGTGGTGCGCGGCCCACGAAAGACCTGGATAAGCCCGGCAGACGTACAAGGCTCATCACGCAGTCTGCGGTAGCGCTCGCGCGGGCTCGGCCCGTCGATAACGGTCACCGAGGTCGGGTCCGCAGGTCGAAGGTCGATCTCGTCGTACCGCTCGGATGGTCGTTTTCCGGCCGCCGCTTCTGGCAGCACACCGGCGAGTCGGTGCGGAAGTCTTTCGGCGGCAATGATTGTGACGCGCACCCGGGCGCCACTCGCAGACTGTTCGGCGATTGCGGCGTGCTGGTCGTGGCGAGCCGCTACCGCTCGCAGCGGCCCACGCTCGTCGCGGCCGTGGATCTCCACCCATGCTTCAGGACCGGCCAGCACCTCGAACGCGCGATCGAGCTGCTCGGCCGAGTCCCAATCCAGACGTCCTTGTTCAGACCAATCATGGCGAACGGTGGACCGGAACTGCTCCAGTGCGTTCATGTGGCTGAAGCGGCTCAGGTAGTGCAGCGGGAACAACATGCGGTCAGCAGCCGGGCCGTACCAGAGCGCCGCGAACTCCTCGATATCGAAAACCCACGCCGTCATCGGTCACCGAGCACCGGCGGCACGGACTTGATGACGCCGAGCAGTTCGGTGGTGTGGTCGCCATGCGACAGGTCGACCTTCTTGTCCGACTTCTCTTGGTCCTCACCTTTACCGGCTGGTCGCCCAGCAGCGCCGGGCATACCGTGCATCCCGGTTCCAGCCGCATTCGCGGCGGCGGGCATCGCGGTACGGCCACCGGATGCAGATCCGGCACTCGACCCAGGCTGGGCGGCCCCGGGCGCAGGAACTGGAGATCCGCTCGAAATACCTTGTCCACCAGGGGTGCCGGAGCCGCCACCAGAACCGGCGGATAGCGGCGATGCTGATCTTGAGGGGTCGCTTCCGCCGGGGGATGTCGGCGAAGTGCCAGTCGGTGCATCAATCGCGGAACTCGGTGAGGCTGACGCGGCCTGGGTCGAGTCGTCCTGTGACGAGTCGGTCTGCGACCCATCCGATGCCGAATTGCCTTGTCCTACGCTGTCTTCTGTACCGCCGGTCGGCGACTCCGACTCATCCGATCCATCCGACGCCGCAGGATTCTCGGCAGGCGATTCAGGTTCGCTACCCGGTTCAGCAGGGTTGTTCGCAGCGACCATGTTCGGCGTTCCCGATGTACCACCGTTAACGGGCGATCCACCGGTTTCCGTGCCCGGAGCCTCACCGATCGCCATTGCTGGCGGAAAGGTCGGCAGCTTCTTGTCATGTTCCTGGAATCCGACGACGTAGCGTTCCTGCATGATCCGCCTGGCCTCGGCCTGCGCGGTCTCGGCTTCGCGCGTCTGCTGGTCGTAGCCTTCTGGGTCAGTGTTCTGGTCGGCGGTCACTGAAACAACAGGCGGGAGAAACGATTTCGACATAACAGCCGTCATCGCTGTGTTGCCGACAACCTGGGAGACCTCATCGAACAACTCGTCCAGTTCAGCCGAGTCGTTGCAGTACTGGGCGACCGTGGACACCGCGGAATCGGCTGCGGCTCCAGTCCAGTTGCCGTCCAAAGCTTTTCGAACTTCAGCAAGCATGCTCGTCGTGGAATCGCGGAAGTCAGCGTGCCCCTGCTTCCACACTTTGATCATGTTGCTCGTGGAGTTCACGACGGAGTTGAACGCATCGATGATCTGCTGATGAGTGAGCGCGTCGACATTCTCCGGATCGGTTATCCCCGGCGGATCGTATTGCTTCGTCATGGGTTTCCCCCGATGTCCAGACCCTGCGCGACCGCGAGTTCCTTGAACCTCGCAGCGAACGCGGCGTCGGTCTCTTCGTAGCGTTGACGAATGGTTCGGAAGAGGCTCAGCATTTCCTCGGCCGCTACTAGGTGACTCTCGAGCGCTGTCACTGCGTTGTTCGGTCCACTGTCGGCCTTCTCGCGAAATCGGCGTACAAGCGTTTGTGCTGATGTCAGAACAGCTGAGGCTTCGCCGAGGCCCCATGTCTCCTGCTCCGCAACCATGCGAATATCCTGTTGAATGATCGAGATCCGCTGCATACGCTCGGTCATTGTCTTCTCCAGTGCGACAAAGGCAGCGGGGTCTGCATTGAGCGAGAGTGCGCCGCTTTGCGCCTGGGCGATGAGATCCGCGACAGGGACAGCCATGATCATGCACCTTCAGGTATCGACGGAATCACCTTGTTGGCCAGGTCGGTAACCAGCTGGCAGCTGTCCATATGGCCGGTCTTCTTCCGCGTTGGAGGGTTGGCGAGATCGAACTCCAGGCTGCCGGTTTTCATCTCCAGGTTCATGACACAACTCTCGGATCCACGATCAGCGAACAAGCCGTAAAATGCGCCCGCGCGGGAACCGAACTGTTGTTCCCGATACGAATCGGGGAACTTGTCCTTGATCTGCGGCAACGTCAGGGTCGTACGAACTATTCGTACGTCATACCCTCCGACCATGAAGTAGCCGCAACCATGAGTTTTGATGCCGTTGCTATCACCATCCTCGGGCCGAGTCAGTGAAAGATTCTCTGACTTCAACACTTCGGCAGGGATGTCGGTGCACGGGTCGAAGTCTGCGGGTTTTGCGGTAGCCGGGGTCGGGTCGGCCGAAGTCGGCGCGGGGCCAGCGTTGTTGGAGCAGCCGACAGTTGCGAGCATCAACACGCAGGCTGCGAGGAGCTTGGGCCGTATCGCAGTTCGGTTGCTACTCATAATGTTTCGCATCGCTCTGGAATCTCCGAGTCTGCTCGTCGACGGTTACATCGAGTCGGTGTCACCGGTATGGTCCGCGCGTCAGCGCCGCACCTCTACGGCGTTTTGGGGGAGCCCTGCCACGATGGACGCGACGTTGTAGGTCGTTACCCTGGGAACCTCTTTACCGTCCACAGTTGCCGATCGGGGATAGTCGCTGTGGCCGGAGGCGCCGGGCAACGGTCGTGTGTCGCCTTCCAACGATTTCGACGCGTGCGTCTCGAGTTGCGTGAAATTCGGGTTCTTCGCCGGATCGGGGCCGAATCCGCCGTTGTCTGCGCCAACCCACGCATCCGCGACATAGGGGAACACGCCGCCCAGCCCTGGGACCCCGTAGTCGTTGACCTTCCCGACAATCGCCGGTCCGTCCTGCGACCATTTGATCGGGTCGTCATCGGTACGCATCACATACGCATGACCGTTGTCGAGGCCCAGTTGCTGGGGAGTCTCGGCCGCGATACCCGGAGAGCCGTAGACCACCATGTCAGTCACCGGGTGCTCGCCGTTTTGTAGGGCAAGTCCAGTGGTCAATGACCCGTAGGAATGCCCGACTGCGGTGATGTGCGGTGCCTCGCTACCCTCGTGTGACGCCTCGAGTCCGTTGTAGAACTGGTTGAGTAGCTTGCCACCTTCCGCGGCCTGGCCGGTTTGCCCGACCTCGGAGACACCTGCGGCGATATCGCCGAATTCTTCCTGGCTCTTGACTTGCGGCGGGTCATAGCCGATCCAAGCCACCGTCGCGACGCTCTCGCCTTCTCGACCAGGCTCCTGGCTGAGTTGGAACTGTGCTTCTTTCTGAAGTGCGGCAGCCTCATTCGTCATGCCGCCGATGCTCGTCACAGTCGTATCCAGCCCAGGCGTGGTGACGGATACATGATCGGCCTTGTCCGGATTGCCTACCGACACTGCTGCTCGAGTCTGGCGCCCGTTGGTGGTGTCGAGCAGGATCAGCTTGCGTTCAGATCCCGGTGCCACGTTCTCTGGGTTCGTCGCGGCCTTCTCCACCGCGCGTAGATCATCGAGCTTGGCAGTAGCGGCCTTGTATTGGTCGCTGTCGGTTCCGAACTGGGCCGCCACGGTCTGTTGATCACCCTCGGCAAGCGCGATGAGACCAGGCAGTCGGCCACGGTTCGCGGCGTCACGGGCTTCGACCGGGATACCGTCACGGTTGCCGATCAGATCGGGGTAAGTCGCGATCAGCTCCGTTCGCTGCGCGTCGGTGAGGGTGTTCCACCAGTGCCGGTTGGTTTCCACGCTGGCGTTGGCGGGCGGAACCGCCCCGATCGGTGTTGCCCACCGGTTCGGATCGGCGGCGGATTTGAAGTCTTTGAATGCGTCGCGGATCGCAGACTCAACGCGGAGATCGGCCGCGAGGAGGTCGGCCAGCGCTTGCTTGACCGTGGTTGTGCGGACTGCGGCATCGTCAACCAGTTTCTGCCACGTCTTCATCGCGAGTGCGGCGCCAACCCGGGCTACCAGCACCGTGTACATCTTCTTGCTGGCTGACACGGTGCCGTCGTCAGCAACGTCGTACAGGTTGGCGGTCGCATCATCAACGTGTTTGAGGGCGGTCACTCGATGTGACGAGATGTCGAGCGCACCGGTCGTTGCAGCTGTCGCGCCCAAGTCCAGGGCGGTGGCGACCTTGGATGCGTTGGTGTGGATGGTAGCGACCTGCGTTCGCATCGCGTCCCCGGAACCACCTTCCCAGTAACCGCCGGATTCGGCAGCCCCTGTAGTGACCGGAGTCACTTCATGCATGATCTTCTGAGAGGCCAGTTGCCACGCGATGCCGTGCAGGCCGAGTGTCTCGGGCTTCCAGCTTCGTGCTCGCGAAACAGTCATCGCAGCGACGGCGTTCGGGTCCGGGTTCATCGAACGCCCTGCGCGACCTTGTGGATACCATCCGCGATGGTTTCGTCCTTGCCGGTGAACTCGCTGACGGCGTGCAGCGTAGTCCCGCTGACCGCCAGGAACTCGGCCTTGACTGAGTTCAGCGCTTCGCGCGCCAGGCCAGACACAGTTCCGCACATCGATGCGCTCATCGAACCTGCTAGATCGCTCTGCACCAGGTCGAGGTTGCCGTCGACATCAGCGGCGACCACCGAGTAGGCAACAGTGTCGAGGCTGGTACCGAGCGTTCGCACGCGGTCCGGGTCGAAATTCAGCGTGGCCATCTGATCCCCTCCATCGAAGCAGGCCGTCTCCCGTTCGGGCTGCTTGCGGCGATTCTGCCATACTGTTTGGACACTAGTGGTGGGTCGAAGACCGGGGGATGGGTATGTCTTCAGACGTGAATCAGGTGGATCTACTCACCTTCGCGTTGAGCGAGCAGCGCACGATCATGACCGATCCGACGAACTCGGTGACGGTCGAGCTCACCGCGGACGGTTCGATCAAGGCGATCCGGTTGACTGAGAGCGGACATCGGATGACTCCGACGATGGTCGCCGAGCTGGTCATGTCCTTGCATACCGCTGGGCTGGCACAAGCACAGCTAGCGATCGAGGCCGCCCTGTTCTCTGATGCCGGGGATGGATTGACCGACCAGAGTGCCGTGTCGCAGCCCGCTGCGCCAGCCGCGACACCGTCCGCTCTTAGCAATCACCTTCCCGCAGTGGAAGTGTCACCTGAAGGGCTGGCCGAGGAGCTTGGTCTCCAGGCTTCGCCGGCCACCGGCGGGGATCGTTACGTGGCCGCGCCGACCGATGACAGCCCGCGACTGGTCTCAGCGCCAGGGGGCGCGAGGACGCACCATGACGGCGCCAATTTCGTTGCACCCCAACCAGCTGGGGCCAAATCCCGACCCGATGAACTCGTAGACGAGGACGAGGACGAGGACGAGTATTTCCGGAACTTCAGCGTCTTTGAACGCGACGATCACCGACCGCGAGCAACGGGACTTGGCTGATCGGCGGTGGCTGGTGAGGTGGGGGCCGAACATGACGCCCACGTCTTCCGATCCGCGCCTTACGGGACTGAAATGCCTGTGCCCCAAAGGGATCCAGCGCCACAGCGTACGCAAAATCGAGGAGACCTGATGGGATGGCACGGCTAGGCTTACGTAGGTGTCAGACGCTGCGACCGAAGGCCCAAGGACAGGGGTCCGATCTCTGTTTCCCGGCTACTACCCGCCAGACAGCGACGAGCTGAAGCGATTTGTAACGGAAGGTCTGGTAGTTCTCGACACGAACGCGCTGCTGGATATATACCGATTCACTGACGACGCCCGGTCGGAGTATGTCCAGGCATTAAGTTTGTTGGACGACCGGCTGTGGGTTCCACATCGAACCGCTCACGAGTTCCTCGATCGACGCACCACGGTAATCCGAAGCCGAAGTGCGGAGCGGGCCGAGTTCAATGAGGCGCTGAATGGTGCTCTCGCGGAAGCAACCGACGCTATTCTCCATTACGCCAAACGGCGCGGTCTAAGCCCTGGGGATGTTCAGTCCATTACTGCGCTGATCGATGATGCCCAGCAAAACATCCAGGAAACGCTTGACGAGGTGGTCGACTGTGGCACCGCCATAGACCCAGACTGTCATCCGGATAGCGATCCGATTCTGAAGCAGATCGAGGAAGTCGCCGACGGGAAGATCGGAAAGCAATCCTCCGACCCCAAGCAACTAGCAGCGCTGGAGAAGACTTGGCAGACGCGGCTCGCCGCGAAGATACCGCCGGGTTATGAGGACGCGAAGAAGGGCGACCGTTCGATTGGTGACTATCTGGTATGGCATCAAACGCTGGAAGAAGCGAAGCGCCGCCGTGGCATGCGAGTCTTGATGATCTCCAACGAGCAAAAACCAGACTGGGTTCGCCGGGACGGCTCCCATATCGGGCCTCGGCCTGAGCTAGTCAAAGAAATGCGCGATTACGCTGACCGAGCCTTTCATCTCATCGATGTCCGCACCTTTCTTAAGCTTGCGAACGAGTATCTCTCCGCTCGAATCAGTGAATCTACTGTGGACGAGGCATCGCGGCTGGGAGATAATTCAAAGTTGGAAGCGGCCAAGCGTCAACTGGAACAATTGGACCGGCAGATACAGATGGCAGGAATGGAACTTGAACGGGCTCATGCGCAATATTTTGACCTGTCCAACAATGCGCCCTCCGTCAAGAGCGCGTCGTTTCGTCGGGAACGAGACCAGTTGGCAACCGAGATCCGCTATGCCACACACAGGCATGAAGAGTTACAGGTAGAGCTGGATCATCACAGGCGTATCGTAGACGTGCTGACGCGCGGTGCATAACCGCATTGCAACCAGTGGACACTCCCAACTGCTGGGATGAACTCCGCTAGCTCTAGGGTGTCGGCCATAGTCGCTTCAGCTTTGAGAATGTGGATTCCTTTAGTTTGGTGGCAGGTTATGGGCAGGCTTGGGATTGGGTTGTTGAGAGGTGGGAAGAACAGGTAAGACGTAGGCCGGTCCCCGGAGTTGAATAGAGAATAAGAATCAGGTAGCCGGCAGAGAAGGGTTCAGTATCAGGTAAGAATACTTGCCGAATTTCTCTCTACAACATCAAGAGCGCGAACGCGCCGCCGCAGGGCCCCCTCCGCTACGCTCCGGGGACACCCGCGCGGCACGGAGCCCGGTGGCAAAACCCGTGCTCATTGGGGTGGATCGGTCAGAACGAATCGAATGATCCGCCAGCTTCGAACGCTGCCGCGCCCCGTACAGGGCTTGCCACGTATCGCAGGTGCGAGCGAACCCGCCGTCGCTTACCACTGGTGATCACTAGTGGTAAGCGACCTGTAGTGGCAGCAGCGCTCGAAATCGGACGCCTACCCACTATCTGTCGACAATCCGGACGGTTACCGCAATCCCTTCCTTGGCTGACTCGCGCATCAGATCCCGCTCAAGCCCGCGGGGATTCGCGAGCCTCCCGTCGTGATCCATTACTACACATACCAAGTGGCTAACATTCGGGTGAACCGCATACTTGTCGCGGTCGATCAGTAGCTCCTCACCGACTTTTCGTGCGGTCAGGCTTTCGCGGCTTTTCTTAACTTCTATTGCAATCCCATAGTCTGGCACCGTGAAATCGATTCGGGTCGCACCCCCAGCATAATCAGGTGACCAAGTCTCTTCTCGAACATCCTCAAAAAAGACGACGAGAAGCGACCGGAGGAGATCCTGTACGTCGTACTCATCTGTGACCTCAAGTGTCGGTCGCTGACTGTGACGTTTCTTCAAAGAGCGTTCGACGTACAGCATCCTATTAGCGAGCTGCAGAATTAACTTGACAGCATCGATCTGAGCTCCTGCGAATTCAACTGAGCCAGCCGACCCACTTGTAACCAGAGATCCGCTCATGAACCCGGAGAATAGCTGAGCGATGGCACGTGCCTTTTCTGAGGTGGAGCGCTGAATTGCGGTGTAATCTTCCTTGTCTGCCTTCTCTGCCTCGTCTTGACCTGAAATCCAATATCGTTGGCTCACCCTATTTAGCGCGACCAAATTTTTAAACTTTGGATGCGGGACGTAAGACTCGCCGTACTGTTCGGTAATGATCTGATCCAAATCGAACAGCCGGTCACTGGGTGGCCTGTACTGCGGCTCTTTTCCTGTGAGCCACCTGAATCGATTTGCGAGCGCTTCAAAACCGTAATCAGCCTTGTCCATATTCCAATGCAAGAGTTTTGCATCTTGATGCTCGTCCAGGAATGTAAAGAACCGCTCAAGCAATATTGACTCACGGTCCTCGCGAGAATCGCCTCGAATGTCTGAAAGACTGAAAGCTACATTGCTGCCGTGATCGTTGACCGATGTGGCGCTGATGCAAGTGACCGCGACTGGCTCGTTCTTAGCTTTATATAGGTTGTGCGAGGCGTAATGGACTGCCCAGATGGACTCTCCTCTGTCCATTGCCTGCTTGAGAACCTGTACCTGTATATCAGACGTGCCACTCACCGTGCTCCCCTAAATTGAATTACTGTGCGTTCTGGCCAGAGTAGTGCCGTGAGCGGAGCCCCGGGAATAGCTCCACAGCCGGTGTCGATCGCCATTAAGCCTTCTGAAATATAAGGACGACCATTCCGCTGTATGTAGTGCCCGCAGATTACCGTCTTACCAATATGTTCCAGTGGTGAAAATGAGAACAGTTCTGGATGAGATGCCGACGATACGGAATGTCGCGTTCGAGCTGTCGGATGCTTTGGGTCGAGGCCGCAGTGCGAGGCAAATACATCATCCCGTTCGAAGTAGTCCTCAAGATTTTCCAAGAAGTCAATATGTGTATCCGGCACCGTGCGTCTTAATTCACCCATCGTGTCAATGCCATATTGTCCCACGTATGAACGAGCTGTAGTCAGCCCTCCAAGCCGAACGAAATGCGCCGGGTCCGCACCTCTCATGAAGTCGAGGAATGCTTGATCATGGTTTCCGCGAAGGAGCGTAACGTGTTGGGGCCACAATTCTGTTGCCCCAATAAGGCAATTGATAACCTCTTTAGATCTCGGCCCCCGGTTCACATAGTCGCCGAGGAATATGATATGGCGAAGGCCGCCAAAAAATTTCAGGAGTTGATATAGCTCAGCGTCGCTCCCATGAATGTCTCCGGCGAACACGAGTCGTTCTGAGTTCATAATGGCGGCAGGGGCATATCGGCATAATTCAATGTATCTAGGTACTCAAGTACTTGCTGAATCAAAGCAGATGCATGCGGGTGCTCGGCAGCCAGTTCCCTAACTAGTTCCGAGAGGTTCTTGGATTCTTCTGGTTCTAGGCTAAAGGTGACCATCACCTTCGCCTGGATGGCCACCGCATCCTCGCGAGAAAGTGACTTCGCGCGACGTAAGCGCAGTATCTCTAGCATCTCGTTGTCGCCATGAGCCGTAGCGGCATCGTCGACTTCAAACGCAGTTATGCCAACTTTGACGTTCTCCAAGTATAGCCATGTTCGGAGTAGATATATACCCAGTCGTCCCAATTCTTCGTGAAGCGTCTCAAATTCAATTCCGTTTACTGCGACTGCACGCGCAGCCGACCGCAATTCGGCTAGGAGGCTTTCGTAGGAGCTGGGCGCTTTATACGCAGACAGTGCGTCACGTAACACTCCCTTGGGATCTTCCAGTTCTATTCCTTCTGATTGGAGATGTAGCACAAATAGGCTTCCGCGTTCGGCCATTCGTCGCAAATGCGCCGGTGTGTATGCAGTCACCGACACACGTCCATCCGAGTAGGAACCGGCCTTACGGTATGCGATTTGTAGGACGTCAACATCGGAGTTACTATCTGCGGACCCACGAGCCTGACTGCCATACAGCATCAACGCTACGGAGGGTCCGCGTACCACCGACTTGATCTCAGTCAGGAGCGAATCGCTCACAGTTTGGACCGCTCGGCCGTCGGCCTGCGAATTGACCTTGGACATGGACATACCGTACTCCAGGTTCTGGCCGGTTGTGCCCGAGATGCGCCAGCCAATGCTAAGCGGCTACGACTGTTGCGCCAGGACGATCGGATTGGGATGGAGGGGCCTCGTGTGCGATTGCTGTGGTGTTGCGAGCAGGGAGATGTGTGCGGCGTGTCTGGATCGCGACACGCACAAAGTCTCCCAATCAAGTCCCAATCAAATGTAATGCCATCGCCGTTGCCCGAACTGGCGCACGGTAGTCGAAAGTGGTCACTGATAGATCGTTTTACGAGTTCAGGGCGCTACTCAAGGTTGCCCTTGACTTTCCACAGTATTCTTTGGTAGTGCTTATCAGCTGTAATGAAAAGGTCGCGAGTTCGATTCTCGCAGGCGGCTCCACAAAAGGTCTCTGACATGTGTCAGGGACCTTTTTGCTGTCGAACGAAGAGTCGACATGCGTGCGCGATCTCCCACCGTGGCGGCGACCCAAATGTTGCATAAAGTTCTTTGCATAGATATTTGTGCAAAGAGTACGGTGCAAGTATGGCCGACGAGGTACCACCCAGAGAGATCACCGATCCGGCGGCGCTGCGGGCGCTCGCGCATCCGCTGCGTCAGCGCATTCTGCGCGCGCTCGCCGAGAACGGGCCTGCCACCGCGACAGCGTTGGGTGCTCGGTTGGGCGAGAACACCGGTGCTACCAGCTATCACCTGCGTCAACTCGCCGAACACGGATTTATCGAAGAGGCGCCGGAACTGGCCAAGGGGAAGGAGCGGTGGTGGCGTTCACCGCCGAAGGATCTGCGCTACCGGCTGGACAAGGAGCAGTCGCCGGAGATGCGTGAGCTGCTGGAAGGGCTTGTCGCGCAGCACATCACCGACGATATCGAGATGTTCCAGCGTTTTCAGGCCGAGCGGGCCGAGCTGGGCGAGTGGGCCGACATGATGCCCTTCTCTCGTGGCGCGATCTACGCGACGCCCGCCGAACTCGAGGAATTCTTCGAGGACTACATGGCACTGCTCAAGCGGTTTCAGGAGTCTCACCCGCAGGATCGTCCCGGCGCCCGCCGTGTGCTGACGCGCTTCCTCGCCTTTCCCGCACCTCGCACGAACACCGCAGACTAGGACTTGGCGTGCTCTCGATCTTTCGACGAATCATCCTGCTCACCATCATGATCGCCGCCGTCACGGGACTTCCGGCGGCGCACGCGCAGAACACCACGACCGTAGACATCGCCTTCACCCGCGCGGACGGCACGACCACAACCGGCACTGTGCACGCCCCGGCAGGCGCGACCGGCAGGCCGGGCGTCGTGCTCGTCCACGGATCGGGCAATGGCAGCGGCGAGCACTACGAATATGTCGCCGAGGCGTTCGCCCGTGCGGGCATCGTCGCGTTGCGCTACGGCAAGCGCACCGAGGGATACACGCCTTCGCACCGCGACTATTCCCTCCTGGCCGACGACGCGCTGGCCGGTGTCGCCGCACTGCGGAATCGGCCCGAGGTAGACCCGGCGCGAGTGGGTCTGTGGGGACTGTCGGAGGGCGGATGGGTCGCGCCCCTGGCTGCGTCGCGATCCGCCGATGCCGCCTTCCTGATCACGATCGGTGCGAATTCGGTCGCGCCCGCCGCGCAACAGAGTTGGGCGAACGAGACTCGGTTCGGCGCGGCGGGCGTGCGCGGTTCGATGGTCGATACGCTGGCCCGCAACGGTATTCGTCAGCTGGTCGCCGCCGGTCAGTTCGCGCAGGCCGACTACGACCCGATCCCGGTGCTGAACCGGATCGCGCAGCCGGTCCTCGCGATCTGGGGTGATCAGGACCGCCTCACCCCACCCGGTGACAGCCTGCGCGGCTTCCAGGTCGCCTTCGAGCAGGTCGGAAAAGCCAACTACACGCTGCGCACTCTCCCGAACGCCCAGCACGCCGGACAGCCGACCACCGACGGCTTCGACAAACTTCCCGGCTTGGCGCCGGGATACGGCGAGCTCATGGGCGAATGGGTCAACACGCTTCCCGGCTCCGCGACACCTCCGGCAACGGATCCGCCGGCGGCACAGGGGCATCCGGTGCGAGCACTGGCTCCCGCTTCCTGGTGGGAATCGACCGCGGTGCAACTGACCCTGCTGTTCGGCATGATCCTGGCGCTGGGCGGCTACACGCTCACCGGGATGGTCAAGTCCTGGCGACTGCCGGATCGGCTGCCCGCGCGAGTGCTGTTGTGCGCGACGGTGATCGGCATCGTGGGCACGGTCGTCCAGCTCGGCTACATCCTCACCACCCGCGCGACCTCCTTCGGCCCCTTGCTGTTCGGCCGCACCCTGCCGTGGCTGGCACTGCAACTGATCGCCCTCGGCGCGGTGGTGGCGCTCGGTTTCGTGCTCGCCCGCGCCCGCCACACGCTGGCAGGTGCGAGCGCCGGTGTCCGGGCTCGATGGGCCCTCTTGGTCTGCGGCGGAACAGGTTTCGTGTTCTGGGCACTGTATTGGGGCTTGCTGCTCCCCTGAACCAACGAGAAAGGCCCCCGACGAGGTCGAGGGCCTTTTTCGCGGTTACTCCTGAGCCGATCGCCGTTGATCGGTCTCAGGAGAACGGACTCGGGTCAGCGGGCAGCGACGTTGCGGCGGGTGGCCCGAGAGTTCACGGAACTGCGCAGGATCTGCTGGAGCACGGCGTCGAAGGCGTCGGTGTCTTCGATATTGCCGAGGTGACCGTGCGGCAGCACATGGAAATCGGCCAGATAACCGGTGCGGCGCAGGGTGTCGACGATCGGGCGCGAAAGGCGCTGCGGGAGCAGCCGGTCCTTGGCGCCTGCGATCACGGTGGTCGGCACATTCAGGTTGGCGGTGCCGGCCGACAGATCCATGTCGGCCATCGCGGCGGCGTGGCGGCCACGCGCGACCGGACGGCAGGAGCGGATGATGCCCATCGCGAAGTCGACCTCGTCGGCGGTGGCCTCGGGGGTGAGAATGCGACCGCGGAAAATCTGCTGGGTGAGCCAGCCGCCGGGGATCGGCAGCGGCGCGAACAGCAGCGACTCGCTGACCGGCTGCGGCATTCGCACCGGCGCGCCGAGCAGGGTGACCGGGTACTGCGCGACGGTGAGCTGCTTGTTCAGCACCGGCAGCATGTCGGTTTCCCAGCGGATCGCGGCATTGGCGGTGTTGGCGAGCAGCACGGCGGACGCGCGCCGCGACACCTGCTCAGGGTGGTGCTTGGCCCAGGCCTGGATGGTGAGCCCGCCCATGCTGTGCCCGGCCAGGACGGCCTTCTCGTCCCCACGCAGCGTCGCGTCGAGGACGGCGGACAGGTCGTCGGCCAGGGTGTGTTCGCTGGGTGCGGCGGTGCCGAGAGTGGATTCGCCGTGGCCGCGCTGGTCGTAGCTGACCACGCGGTACTCGCCGGCGAAGGCGGTGATCTGCGGGTTCCAGTATTCGATACTGCAGGCCCAGCCATGGATGAGGACCAGGGTGGGGGCGGTATCGGGACCGTAGACGTGAACCCGGAGCTGTGCGCCGTCCGCGGTGGTCACCGGGACGACCCGGTGCTCGGCGGTGGGGGCGTTCAGCTTCGCGGTCGCGAAACTGCGGGTTCGCAGCCCGGCACGGTACTGTGCGGTCAGTGCGCCGGTCTCGAGGTGAGAGACCATGGATCGCGCTGCCGCGAATGTCATCATCGACTTCGCAAGCATTGTCGGCACTCCTTTGTGTCGTAGGCCACCGTACAGTGCAAGCAGGGGTGCTAGCTAGGGTTAGCGGGTCACAGTGTCCCACTTGTTGTGAACTGGGTCACCGGCCGTTCTGGCATGGTGAAATCGTCGAAAATCGACGAAAAATTACACCGGAAGAGCACGATCGAGCATCGGTCGCACGAGACGTGTGCTGGCGGCGGCGGTCGGCCGCCGCTACCGTAGGGGAGTGGACAAAACGCACGTCACGGCCGAGTTTTCCGGCGCGGATCCGAACCAGGGTGCCGTGCGCTCGACCTGGCAGCGGATGACACCACCGCTGATCACCGCCGGTCTCGGCATCGGCACGCTGGCCCTGCTGCATTTGCGTGACCCACACGTCGAGGGCTCCTACGGTCTGTGCCCGGTGTACGCGCTGTTCGGGGTGTACTGCCCCGGCTGCGGCGGCATGCGCGCGATGCACAACCTCACCGACGGCAACATCATCGACTCGCTGCACAGCAATCTGCTCGCCCTGCCGCTGACCATCGTGTTCGCGGTCTTCGTCATCGACTGGATCGTGCGCGCCCGTCGCGGACAACGTTGGCGCCTGCCCGGCCTCAGCCCGGTGATCGTGTGGTCCTTCTTCGGCCTGCTCGCCGTCTACACCGTCGCGCGCAATACGCCGTGGGGCACCTGGCTCACCCCCGTCTGATGCTGGTGCGCGCGATGTTCGCCAGGCAGTCTGGAGAGATGGGCAATTCATTGAAGGACCGGGTCCGGCAGAAGCTGTTGCGCCAACTCGGCGAAGACGGTCCCGATCCCGAGCAGGACGACGCCCGCGCCATCTCGGTGGCCGCCGACCTCGAGGCGCTGGAGATGGTGTCCGACGACGATCCGCTGGTCGAGGAATTGGCCCAGCGCTATCTGGTGTTCTGATTCGCTTGTCCGCCCAGCGGCGGTAGCTGCGGCAGCGGCTTGGTCCCCAGCCAGATCGCGAACAACCCACGCAACGGCGCCACGCTGTAGTGACCGGCCAGGTCGACGAACTCCTCGGTGGTAATAGAGGAGTGCCGGTAGCGCGCGGTCCATTCCCTGATCAGTTCGAAGAACAGGTGATCGCGCAGTTCCAGCCGCAGCGTGTGCAGCGTGAGCGCCCCGCGCTTGTAGACCCGGTCGTCGAACATGTTCTTGGGGCCGGGGTCGCCGATGATGATGTCCTGCGGCTGACGGGCCAGGTTCGCGCGCGCGGCCCGAGCCAGTTGATCGGCGGTCGGTCCACCGGAGGCTTCCGACCAGATCCACTCCGCGTAACAGGCGAAGCCTTCGTGCAGCCAGATATCGCGCCACTGCTTCAGGGTGAGGCTGTTGCCGTACCACTGGTGCGCGAGTTCGTGGGCGACAAGACGTTCCGCGCCGCGCTTGCCATCGCAATGGTTGGCGCCGAAGATCGACATGCCCTGCGCCTCGATCGGGATGTCGAGTTCGTCATCGGTGACGACCACGGTGTAATCGTCGAACGGGTACGGCCCGAACTTCTCGGTGAACAGCGCCATCATCTCCGGCTGTCGCGCGAAGTCGTGGTCGAAGTTCACCCGCAACCGCGGGGGGACGACAGCGTGCATCGGCACCGGTTCGCCGACGGCGCCGACCCGGTACTTGCGGTAGTTGCCGATCTGGATCGTCGCCAGATAGCTCGCCATCGGCTCGGCCATCTCGTACACCCAGGTCGTCTGGCTGGCCTTGGCTTGCTTGCCGACCAGGGTGCCGTTCGCCACGGCATAGAACGGACTGTCGGTGGTGATCGAAATCCGGTAGGTCGCTTTGGAACTCGGGTGGTCGTCGCACGGGAACCAGGAGGCGGCACCGTTGGGCTGGCTCGCGACCAGCGCACCCTCGGTGAGCTCCTCCCAGCCGACCTCGCCCCACAGCCCGCGCACCGGTTTGGGCGTGCCCGAGTAGTGGATGGTGAGCTCGAGCACGCCACCGGCGGGGATCTTCTGCTGCGGGGTGACCGCGAGCTTGCCCTGCTGATGGACGAATTTCGCCGCCTTCAACCCGCTCACGAGCACCTTCGACACCGTCAGCGCCTGCGACATGTCGAGAGTGAACCACGGCCGCACCGCGGTGGTGATCGCGATGACCACCGCCCGTCCGGCGAGCCGATTACTGGCCGGTTTGTAGCTCAGTTCCAGCTCGTAGCGCGACACCCGGTAGCCGCGATTGCCGTTCTGCGGCAAGTACGTATCGATGGGATCCTCGTAGAACTTGCTCCGCATCAGGCGGCTCCGCGCTGCCTCGACTCCCGCGTCGAGGCGGGATCGGTCCAGTGCGAGATGGGGTTTCCCCACCAGCGAGTCGACGGCGGAACCACGTCGCCGCGCATCACGAGCGACGCCGGTCCGATGGTGGCGCCCGCCCCGATGTGGGCGGCGGGCAGGGCGACGCAGTGCGGGCCGAGGGTGGCGCCCGCGTCGAGTGTCACGGTGTCCATGGACATGATCCGGTCGTGGAACAGGTGCGTTTGCACCACGCAGCCGCGCTCCACGGTCGCGCCGTCACCGAGTGTCACCAGGTCCGCCTCCGGTAGCCAGTAGGACTCGCACCATACCCCGCGGCCGATCGTGGCACCGAGTCCGCGCAGCCACAGATTCATCACCGGAGTACCCGTGGCGGCCCGCGCGAACCACGGCGCCGCGACGGTCTCGACGAACGCGTCGGAGACCTCGTTGCGCCACACGAACGAGCTCCACAGCGGATACTCCACCGCGCGAATTCGCCCGACTATCAACCACTTGGCGGCCACGGCGATGGCACCGGCGAGCGCGCCGGCGGCCATCAGCACCAGTCCGGAGACGAGCGCGGCGACCAGGTAATCGGTGTGCTCGGCGATCAGCGCGAGCACGAGCAGCACGCCGAGGCCGATCGCGAAGGTCACCATCACCGGGATCAACCGGCAGGTCTCCACGAAGGCGCGGGCCAGCTTCAACCGCAGCGGTGGATCGAAAGTGCGTGAGGTGTCGCTGGATTCGGTCGCGCGACGCAGCCGCACCGGCGGGCTACCCAGCCAGGACGACCCCGCCTTGGCTTTGTTCGGCGCCGCCGAGAGCACCGCGACCAGGCCGTTCTTCGGCACGCGACGACCGGGCGCGGTCATGCCCGAATTGCCGAGGAAGGCGCGCTTGCCGACCTTGGATTCGCCGATGCGCAGCCAGCCGCCGCCGAGTTCGTAGCTGCCGATCATGGTGTCGTCGGCCAGGAACGCGCCGTCGGAGATCACGGTGAACTTGGGCAGCATCAGCACGGTCGACGCCTCGACGTTCTTGCCGATCTTCGCGCCGAGCAGCCGCAGCCAGACCGGGGTGAGCAGGCTGGCGTAGAGCGGGAACAGGAAGGTGCGCGCGGAGTCGAGCAGGCGTTCGGTGGCCCACACCTGCCAGCCGGTCCGGCTGCGCACGGGGTGGTAGCCCTCGCGCAAACCGATGCTGAGCAGGCGCACCGCGAGCACGGTGGCCACGGCGTACGCGCCGAGACTGAGCAGCGTGGCGAGCGGCAGGATGGCGAAACCGCGCAGGGCGGCGGCGCCGATGGTGGTCTCCTGGCGGACCCACCAGGCGATGAACGTGCCGCCGACGGCGAGGCCGAATACGGGCATCGCGGCCAGCACCATCGAGGACAGACCGAAGACGACCAGCCAGTGCCTGGCGCGTTCGGGGGAGTGGTCGGGCCAGCGGCGCGGTGCCTTACCGGTCTTGGTGGCAGGCGAGCCCGCCCATTCCTGATCGCCGCGGACCTTGCCCGATACCGCCGAACCGGGGGCGATCTCGGCCTTCTTGCCGATCTTGGTGCCGGGCAGCAGGATCGAGCGGGCACCGATCACCGCGCCGTCACCGATGGTGATGCCGCCGATGTGCACGATGTCGCCGTCGACCCAGTAGCCGGACAGGTCCACTTCGGGTTCGACGCTGGCGCCGTCGCCGAGTTCGAGCATGCCGGTGACCGGGGGCAGGCTGTGCAGGTCGACGCCCTTGCCGATCTTGGCGCCCAGCGCCCGCGCGAACGGGACCATCAGCGGTGCGCCGGAAAGACTTTCGGCACCGCTGGCTTCGGACAGACGTACAGCGGCCCATAGCCGCAAGTGCACCGACGAGCCGCGGGGGTAGGAACCGGGACGCAACCCGGCGAGCAGGATTCGGGCGCCGGCCACACAGATCGTCATCCGGCCGATCGGCGAGATGAACAGCACGAAGGCCAGCAGAATCCACCACCACGACAGGCGCGGCAACCACGGCAGCGAACCCGACCAGCCCGCGATGCCGGACACGACGGTCAGCCAGGTGACCCACTGCAATCCGGTGAGGGTGGTCAGCGGAATCGTGGCGAGCACCTGGGTGATCTGCGCGCGCAGCGGTGTCGGCTGCACGACACGTACGTCCACGGCCGCCACCGGTGCGCTGCCGTCCAGAAGTTCGACCAGCGAGCCAAGGCGCGGGTGGTCGTAGAGATCGGCGACGGTGATGTGCGGATACCGCTCACGCATCGCGCCGACGAGCTGCGCCGCCGACAGCGAACCGCCGCCCAGATCGAAGAATTCCGCATCGAGATCGGTGGCCTCGGCGCCGAGGATCGCGTCCCACAGGCCGGCCACCCAGGCCGCCGTGCCCGACAGCCCGGTCTCGGCGGGTTCGTCGGCGCTCGGCAGCGGCCATGGCAGTGCGTCGCGGTCGACCTTGCCGGAGGTGCGCGTCGGCAGGTCGGCGACGATCGCCAGGCGTGGCACCAGGGGCGCCGGAAGTTGTTCGGCCAGAATCTCTCTGGCCTTCTTCGCGTCGAAGCCGGGACCGGCGCCGGTGAGGTAGCCGACGAGAATCTTGTTGCCCGCCTTGGTGGTTCGGATCGCGGCGGCCGCGCCGCTGACACCGGGCAGGTGCTGTAGCGCGTTGTCGAGCTCGCCGAGTTCGATGCGACGGCCGCCGATCTTGATCTGGTCGTCGGCGCGGCCGAGGAAGATCAGGCCCTGGTAGTCGTTGCGCACCAGATCGCCACTGCGATAAGCGCGGTCCCAACCGAGGGCGGGCAGCGGCGCGTACTTCTCGGCGTCCTTGGCTGGATCGAGGTAGCGGGCCAGGCCGACGCCACCGATCACGAGTTCACCGGTTTCGCCTTCGGCCACCGGGTTGCCCTGCGGGTCGACGACGGTCAGATCCCAGCCGTCGAGGGGCAGGCCGATGCGAACGGGCATCTCACCGGTGAGCAGCGCCGCGCAGGCGACCACAGTTGCCTCGGTGGGGCCGTAGGTGTTCCACACTTCGCGGTCGGCACCCGCCAGCCGTTCGGCCAGCTCCGGAGGCACCGCCTCACCGCCGAAGATCAACAGCCGCACCGATTCCAGCGCTTCGGCGGGCCAGGTCGCGGCCAGTGTCGGCACCGTGGAGACGATGCTGATCTCGCGGCGCATCAGCCATGGGCCGAGATCGGCGCCGGTGCGCACCAGGTCGCGCGGGGCGGGGACCAGGCAGGCGCCGTTGCGCCAGGCCAGCCACATTTCCTCGCAGGAGGCGTCGAAGGCCACCGACAGCCCGGCCAGCACGCGGTCGCCGGGGCCGATCGGGGCCTTCCGCAGGAACAGGCGGGCCTCGGCGTCGACGAAGGCGGCGGCGTTGCGATGAGTTACCGCAACACCTTTGGGGGTGCCGGTGGAGCCGGAGGTGAAGATGATCCACGCGTCGTCGGCGGGGGTGGGCAGGGTGTTCCAGTCGTGGTCGCCCGCGGCCGTGGTGGCCGACTCGATGCCGTCGCCGGTGGCGATCGCGCTCACCCTCGCCTCGCCGAAGACGAGCTTGGCTCGCTCCTCCGGGTCGTCGGCGTCGACGGGCACATAGGCGGCGCCGCAGTAGAGCACGGCCAGAATCGTCACGTACAGCGCGGCGGAGCCCGACGGCATCCGTACGCCGACCCGGTCGCCCGGTCGCACGCCCGCCTCGACGAGCTCGGCCATCCTGGCCTCGATCGCGGCGATCAGTTCCATGTAGCCGAGCACGACGGTGCCGTCGTCGATGGCCGGTGCGTCCGGATGCGCGAGGGCGGTGCTGGTCAGGATGTCGACCAGGGTGCGCGGCGGCGCGGCGAGATCAGCGCGCAGCAGTGGGTCGCGAAGGACCGCCGGTACCTCAGTGTGTGGCTCGAGCATCGTGCTCAGTCCACCTCTCATCGGTTGACCCCCATCGGTGGTGTCTGTTGTTTCATGAGCGGGTTACCGGAGGGCAAACAGGATGGTCACCAGATGCCAACGGTACTCGGTGCGGGTGTTGCCGAGCGGCAGCGCGGGGCGTGCCGTCGGCGCTGTTCACGACGGCGATTCCGGCAATTCACCGAGGGCGATGACCGCCAGCCGGTGCAGCGTCCGTTGTTCGTCTTCGTCGAGGCGCCCGAGCACGCGCGCGGTGGCTTCGGCGATCAGCTTGTCGGTGCGCTTGCACTGCTTGCGGCCTGCCTCGGTGATCCGCAGCCGGTATTTGCGGCGATCCTTGCCGTCGCGGGTGCGTTCGACCAGGTCGGCGCGCTCCAGCGCGTCGATCAGGCGGACGACTTCACTGCGGTCGATGCCGAGCGCGTCGCCCACTTTCTTCTGCGTCAGGTCGGCGTTTTCGGAGATGAAGGTGAGCACCCAGTGATCGCGCAACGGGACGTCGATCTCGGCGTGTAGCGCCTTGGTGAGCCGGCCGAGCGCGTACACCGGATAGCGCGGCAGGCCGCGGACGGAGTTCGTGTTCGTGGACATGAGCGGGAACTATAGCAAATAGTGGAGGAGCCCAATCATTTGGATGCTCCATCATGGGGTGCATAGATGGTTGAGGAATGGGCGTGACCGGGCAACTCGCGGCAATCTTGTCAGGGTAAATCGCACGCGGACAGCCGATTTCCCGCTGCGGTCGAAACGGCCCGGCCGTCGTGCTGAACCGGGAGATGTCGTGCGGCGTCGGCGCGGACTCGGGGCGCAGTCGGTGGTGGGTGGTTGACAGGTCCGGCTGCCGTCTGTCACTCTCGTTGCAGGTCACGAGTACCAGCGTTCAGCCCCGGCTTGCTGGTCGGCAACCCTCCTCCGCGGTGGGGTGCTCCGGGTGACGACCAGGCCGACGTCCGAATTGGACGCGGCAAGCGCGGACCTCACCTCTTCTGGAGCGGGTCCCTGAGCCGACGGGATTTCGTCATGACCGCTGTAATCGACCCCACCTGTGCCATCGCCGCCGTTTCCGGTGCTGACCTGCGGGTTCCGCTCGTTCAAGGCGGCACCAGCTCCTACGCGAACTTCGACTACGCGGCGAGTGCGCCGGCGTTGAAGCAGGTTACCGACCGGATTTCGCAGTTGCTGCCGTTCTACGCCAGCGTGCATCGGGGCGCGGGGTACGCCTCGCGGATCTCGACCGAGTGCTACGAGGCTTCTCGTGGCGCGGTCGCCCGGTTCCTCGACGCCGACGCCGACCAGGTCGTCGTGTTCACCCGCAACACCACCGATTCGCTGAACCTGCTGGCCGGGTGCGTGCCGGGGGAGACCGTGGTCCTCGATATCGAGCACCACGCCAACTTCCTGCCGTGGACCGCGCACGGTCGCCGGGTCGTGCGGGCCGCCGACACCGTCGAGGAGACGATTCAGCGGATCGTCGCCGAGCTGTGCAGCAAGCCTGCCGCGTTGCTCGCGGTGACCGGGGCATCCAATGTCACCGGTGAGGTGCTGCCGCTGGAACGGCTCGCGACCATCGCCCACCTGTGTGGTGCCCGCATCCTCGTCGATGCGGCGCAGTTGGCGCCGCATCGGCGGATCTCCTTGCGCGAGAGCGGGATCGACTACCTCGCGTTCTCCGGGCACAAGCTGTACGCGCCGTTCGGTTCGGGCGTGCTCGTTGGCAGGCGGGACTGGCTGGACCAGGGCGAGCCGTACCTGGCAGGCGGCGGTGCGGTGCGCAATGTCGGTGTGTCAGAGGTCGAATGGGCTTGCGCGCCGCAGCGGCACGAGGCCGGTTCGCCGAACGTGCTCGGCGCGGCCGCTATCGCCGCCGCCTGCGACGCGCTCGCCGCGATCGACCCCACCGAACTCGTTGCCCACGAACGCTTCCTGGCCGACCGTCTCCGCGATGGCCTGTCCGCGGTCCCCGGCGTGAACCTGGTCAATATCTGGTCCGACAGCCCCGACTGTGTCGGCATCGTCGCCTTCACCATCGCCGACTACGCCCCCGGCAAGGTCGCCGCCTACCTCTCCGCCGAACACGCCATCGGCATCCGCGACGGCCGTTTCTGCGCCCACCCGCTGCTCACCAGCCTCGGCCTCGACGCCGCGCTCCGAGCCAGCATCGGCCTCGGCACCACCGCCGCCGACGTAGACCGCCTGATCGAAGCGGTCTCCACTTTGGTCACCAACGGCCCCACCTGGACCTACGCCGCCACCGACGGCCACTGGAACCCCACCCCCGAAACCCGCCCCCTCACCGCCTCTTCCCCCGAAGGCGCGGCCCCCTGTTTGATCGGGTAGGGGCGAACTACTCGTCGTAGTGGCCGCCGACACCGATGACGACTATTTCGGAATCGGTGACGTAGTAGACCATTCGGTGTTCTCTGGTAATTCGACGGGACCAGTTCCCCGCAAGATGATGCTTCAGTGGTTCGGGCTTGCCGATGCCCTCGAAAGGGTTCGCCAGAGCCGCGGCGATGACCTTATTGGCAGCCTTGAGGACGGTGCGATCTCTCATGAGCCACGAGGTGTACGTCTCCCACCCGAAGGCGCTGAACGCTAGCTTGCGGTCAGGCATCTGGATCAATCAGCTCATGGGCCTCGAACTTCCCATCGCGCGCGTCTCGTGCCGACTCGAGGAGTCGGACGCCGCCGTGTGTGGCAAGGACGTACAGAGTCTCTTGGATGGAGTTCCAATCGGCCTCGGAGACCAGCACGGCGTTCTCGCCTGACTTGGTTACGACAGTGACTGTGTCGTGGTCGTCATTGACCTGCTGAACGAGCTTGAACAAGTTCTGGCGGGCGGTCGAGATCGGTAGTGCAGTCATCGAAGCCTCACTCTGTAGTCGTACGAAATATAGTACGACTATGAGGTTGGTCTGTCGAACGCGATCACGGCGGGGCGTCTCAGGTGTCGAGGGCGGTGGGGCGGTGGTATTTGCCCTTGTAGTAGAGCAGCGGGGCCGCTGAGGGGGATTCTTCGGTTTGGTCGTGGACTCGGGTTACCAGGCCTACCGCGAGGGTGTGGTCGCCCAGGTCGATGAGTTTGTGGACGGTGGTGCGGAGCCAGATGGGGGTGCCGTGCAGGACCGGTTCGCCGGTGTCGAGGGTGGTCCAGAGGGCGCGGTCGGTGAAGCGGTCGGCGGCGGTGCGGGAGAAGCGGTGGGCCAGGTGTTGTTGGTGTTCGCCCAGGAAATGGATCACCACCGAGTCCGCGGCTCGCAGCGCGTCGATGCTCGATGAGGTGTGCGCGATATTGAACGACACCAGGGGTGGTTCCAGGGACAGGGAGGCGAACGAGGTCGCGGTGAAGCCCACCGGGCCGGTCGCCGAACCGATCGTCACCACGGTGACTCCGGCGGGATAGTGCCGCATCGAGCCCCGGTACTGCTCGGCCGTGATCGGACTCAGATCATCGGGAACCGTGAAGCCGGTCCGGGAAGGTTGCGCATCGCCCACCGCCCCAAACTACGCCCGGGTTTCGCTGGGGTCGCAGCCTTATCCGGTCGGGTTGTTTCAAATCACGGTAATAAAGATTGATTTAATCATGGCGTCATGACATCATTTCGTCATGATCTATCCGACCCCCACTCTGTCTTCTATCGACCTCGAAGTGCTGGCTGAGGTCGATCAGATGCGCGCGGACTTGCGGTTCGAGCTTCGGAGCCTGCCCGCGGTTTGGGTGGGCGGGCTTCGCAAGTTCCTCACCGCAGACGCCGTGTCGGCCTCGAACTCGATCGAAGGATTCAAGGTCTCGACCGTTGATGTGGAAGATGTGCTCGCGGGCGAGCGTGACGTCGACGTGTCGGAGGAGAACCGCGCCGAGACGGCCGCCTATGCGCGGATGATGACCTACATCCAGACGCTGCACGATGTCGAGGGCTTCGCCTACAGCGCGGGCTTTCTCAATGCGCTGCACTGGATGCTGCAAGGGCATCGACATTCGATGCGCAAACCGGCTGGGCAGTGGCGCCGCGGACCGGTGTACGTGACCAGTGCTCGAAATCCGCAGGTCGCCGCGTATACCGCGCCGCCCGCCGAAGAGGTTCCCGCGCTGATCGCGGAGCTGATCGACTGGCTCAACGAACCGGCGACGTCCCATCCGCTTGTGCGTGCAGCAATGGCGCACCTGCACTTGGTATCTATTCACCCGTGGGCGGACGGCAACGGGCGTATGTCTCGGTCACTGCAGACGCTGATGATTGCGCGCGAGGGGGTGCTCGCGCCGGAGTTCTCCTCGATCGAGGCATGGTTGGGAGAGCCCGGAAACACCTGGGAGTACTACCAGGTTCTGAATCGTCGAGGTAGCGAATTCCGGCCGAACCAGGATGTTGGCGAATGGCTTCGGTTCAATCTGACCGCGTACCACCAGCAGGCGCAGACGGTACGGATCCGAGCTGAGAGCTCGCGTCGGGTGTGGGACGTGGCTTCGGACTACCTGCGCGAGACCAACTCGGAAGAGCGGATCGTTTCGGCTCTGCATGACGTGGCCATGGCGGGCCGTGTTCGCCGCACCCGCTACGAGCAGGCGGAGGGGTTGAGTATGCAGCAAGCGCAACGCGACCTTCGTGATCTGGTGAAGCGGGAGGTTCTGGCCCCCGTCGGTCGCACGAGGGCTCGCTACTACGTTGCAGGTGAACGGTTTCCGGGGCGGATGCTCGAAATAGCGCGAACGCCTACCGCGCTGATCGACCCGTATCGTGACCGCGACTGACTCAGTCGATCTCGATCGGTAAGCCCGCGGTGATGCGGACCAGTTCGCGGAAGTTGGTGCGGAACACCGTGTTCGGGTGACCTCCCGCTGCCCAGACTTCGGGGTGGGCAGCCAGGGCGGTATCTACCCAGGTGGGGAGGTTGGTGGGGTGGCCGAGGGGGGCCGTGCCGTCGATGGGCTGGCCGGTGACGCGTTCGGCCAGGGCGGTGGGGGCGTGGGTGAGGGTGCCGTCGAGGCGTTTGCCGGTGCGGGCGAGGTCCACGTGGTGGTGGTCGGCGACCAGGAGCAGGACCGGGTCGTTGTCGAGAAGGAAGACCTGGGCGGTGAGGATCGCGGTGGGCTGGGCGCCCATGGCGCGGGCCGCATCGGCCGCGGTGGGGGCAGGCGTGTCGGGGCAGACGATGACGCCGTGGTGCCCTCGGGCGATCAGAGTTTCCGCGACCCGGCATGCGACCGGCGGTAATGACGACCTGCGCATGTCATCCAGAGTAGGTCGATTGCGGGAAATATGCTGTGTAACTGGAGCACTGGCGTGCTCGAGTTCGCGGCCCCGACGGTCGGTGCCGCCGCCCCCTCCTCGAGGTCGGGGGTGCGGGGCCCAGTGGTTGGCACGGTGGCAATAATCAGGGCATGAGCGAATGGAAAGCCTTTACCGTCGAGATCGCCGACAACGTTGCCCAGGTCACGCTGACCGGGCCGGGCAAGGGCAATGCGATGGGACCCGATTTCTGGCGCGAGCTGCCGGAAGTCTTCGCCGAGCTCGACGCGGACCCGCAGGTGCGGGCCGTGGTCCTCACCGGGTCGGGCAAGCACTTCTCGTTCGGCCTCGACCTGCCCGCGACCGGGGAATTGCTGGCTCCGGTGCTGGCCGACGACGCCAAGGCGGCGCCGCGCACGGAGTTCCTCAAGGAGATCCGCCGGATGCAGGACTCGATCACGGCGCTGGCCGAGTGCACCAAGCCGGTGATCGCGGCGGTGTCGGGCTGGTGCATCGGCGGTGGCCTCGACCTGATCACGGCTGCCGATATCCGTCTGGCCAGCGCGGACGCCAAGTTCAGCCTGCGCGAGGCGAAGGTCGCGATCGTTGCCGACATGGGTTCGCTGCAGCGGCTGCCCGGCATCATCGGCGAGGGCAATCTGCGTGAGCTGGCCTTCACCGCCAAGGACATCGACGCGGTGCGCGCCGAGCGGATGGGTCTGGTGAACGAGGTGTTCGCCGATCAGGAGGCCGTGCTGGCCGCAGCGCACGCGATGGCGCGCGAGATCGCGGCCAACCCGCCGCTGGTGGTGCAGGGCATCAAGGACGTGCTCGAGCAGCGGACCAGCCCGGCGGTGGCCGACGGCCTGCGTTATGTGTCGACGTGGAACGCGGCGTTCCTGCCGTCGAAGGATCTGCCCGAGGCGATCGCGGCGGTGTTCCAGAAGCGCGCGCCGGAGTTCAAGGGCGAGTAAAGGCAGGTCAAACGGTTGCCCCGGTGACCGTTCTGTCTACATACTTGCATCACACAACTAATTGTATGATGCAAGCAAAGGGGAGAGATGAGCGAGCCCGACCAGGCGATCGAGACGATCGCCTCCCAGCTCGTCCGGCTGCACCGCCTCCGCGACCGATCATTGGCCCAGATAAAAGACCGCTCGGGTGTCGACCCGGCCGGATTCGTCGTGCTGTTCCGGCTGGTGTGTGACGGCGCGATGCGCTCGGGGGCACTGGCCGACGCGGTGCATTCGGACGCGTCGACGGTGAGCAGGCAGGTCGCGCAGCTGGTCGAACGAGGACTGGTGGTGCGCACCGCCGACCCCGACGACGGCCGCGCGACCGTGCTACTCGCCACCGACGAAGGCCACGAAGTCGCCGCGCGCATCCGGGCGCGCAGTCAAGACAACATCGCGTTCATCACCGACGACTGGTCATCCGCCGACCGCGCGAGTTTCGCCGGCCTGCTCACCCGCTTCGTGAACGACTACGACCACGCCCGCGCGACCCTGCTCGCCCGGCCACATGCCATGAGCATCACCCCGACGGAGAACGATTCGTGACAACCACAGCCGCGCCAACGGTGGACTCGCCCGCCGGCTTCACCCATCGCCAGATCCTCACCATCCTGTCCGGCTTGATGCTCGGCATGCTGCTGGCATCACTCGATCAGACGATCGTGTCGACCTCCATCCGCACCATCGCCGACGACCTGGACGGCTACTCGCTGCAGGCCTGGGCAACCACGGCCTACCTGATCACGGCGACGATCAGTACCCCGCTCTACGGCAAACTCTCGGATATGTTCGGCCGAAAGCCGTTCTTCCTGGCGGCGATCGGCCTGTTCATCGTCGGTTCGCTGCTGTGTACGTTGGCTACTTCGATGTATCAGCTGGCCGCGTTCCGCGCGTTCCAAGGGCTGGGTGCGGGCGGACTGATGTCGCTGGCGCTGGCCATCATGGGCGACATCATCGGACCCCGCGAACGCGCCCGCTATCAGGGCTATTTCCTCGCCGTGTTCGGCATTTCGAGTGTGCTCGGGCCGGTGCTCGGTGGCCTGCTGGCCGGGCAGGACACCATTCTCGGTATCACCGGCTGGCGCTGGGTGTTTCTGGTGAACGTGCCGCTGGGGCTGCTCGCGCTGGTGGTGGTGACCCGGGTGCTGAACCTGCCGCGCAAGCCGCACGCCACCCACCGCATCGACTTCGCGGGTGCGATCGTGCTCGCGGTCGGCCTGGTTCCGCTGCTGATCGTGGCCGAACAAGGACGCGAATGGGGCTGGAGCAGTATCTCTTCGTTGATCTGCTACGCGATCGGCGCGATCGGCCTCGTCGGCTTCGTCGCGATCGAGAAGTTCATGGGCGACGCGGCGTTGATCCCGTTGCGGATCTTCAGCAACGTGACCTTCGCGCTCGGCGTGGTGATCTCGTTCGTCGTCGGTGCGGCGATGTTCGGCGGCATGCTGCTGCTGCCGCAGTACCTGCAGGTGGTGCGCGGTGCCGGGCCGACCGAGGCCGGTCTGCAGATGCTTCCGATGGTGCTCGGGTTGATGACCGGTTCGATCCTCTCGGGTCGGCTGATCTCGAAAACCGGCCGCTACCGGGCCTTCCCGCTGATCGGCGCGATCATGCTGACGCTCGGGTTGTTCCTGCTGCATCTGCTCGGCGCCGACAGCCCGCTGTGGCTGGCGATGGTGTTCATGGCGGTCACCGGCTTCGGCCTCGGCAACCTCATGCAGCCGCTGACCCTGGCACTGCAGAACGCGTTGCCGCCCAAGGACATGGGTGTGTCCACCGCGTCGGCGACCTTCTTCCGCCAGATCGGTGGCACCCTCGGTGCGGCGGTGTTCCTGTCGATCCTGTTCTCGCTGCTCACGCCGAATATCACCGCCGAAATGCAGCAGGCGGCGGCGGATCCCGCCTACCAGCAGGCCGTGATCGAAGGTGCGCGGAGCACCAATCCGGCCGATGCCGCGCTGGCCAAGGGCCTGCTCGCACACGACACTTCGGCCGCGGGCAAGGTGCTGCAGGACAGCTCGATCATCCAGCAGCTCGACCCCGACCTGGCCAAGCCGTTCCAGGTGGGCTTCGCCGACTCGATGTCGACGGTGTTCCTCGTCGCGGCCGCCGTCGCGCTGATCGCGCTGTTGCTCGTGTTGTTCTGGAAGGAAGTCCCGCTGCGGATGTCGGGCGGGATCCAGGCCGCGGGCAACGCGAAGCCCGCCGAAGGGGTGGGCAAGGAAGTGACCTAGGGGATACGAAAGCGGGAAGTCCGAAAACTCTTCGGACTTCCCGCTTTTCGTAGGTCTATCGGCTCAGTGGCCGGATTCCTTCAGCCGGGCGAAGGACTCGTCGATGATCTTCTCGGCCTCGGCGCGGCCCAGCCACTCCGAACCCTCGACGTACTTGCCGGGCTCGAGATCCTTGTAGCGCTCGAAGAAGTGCTTGATCGCCGACAGTTCGAACTCCGAGACGTCGCCCAGGTCCTGGATGTGGTCCCAGCGCGGGTCGCCCGCGGGGACACACAGCACCTTGTCGTCGCCACCGGCCTCGTCGGTCATGCGGTAGACGCCGACCGGGCGGGCCTCGACGATCACGCCAGGGAACACCGACTCGGGCAGCAGCACCAGCGCGTCGAGCGGGTCGCCGTCCTCGCCGAGGGTGTTCTCGATGAAGCCGTAATCGGCCGGGTAGCCCATGGAGGTGTACAGGTACCGGTCGAGCTTGACCCGGCCGCTCTCGTGATCGACCTCGTACTTGTTCCGAGAACCCTTGGGAATCTCGATGGTGACGTCGAACTCCACGCCATCTCCTTGCTCGTTCGAGTGCTGGTCTGTGCCGAATCGCCAGATCGTTCTGGGGAACCGTTGCGCAACGAGGATAGTGTGGTGTGCTGGTACACCGGTGCGGCAGGCGGCTGTAGTCGCGCAGTCGAGGCGTGTCGGACGGCGTTGAGGGAGACACGAGTCGTGGTCGATACAGGCGGCAGCAATCCGGGATCACCGGTGCAGGGGCGCCGCGGGTCCCGCTGGATCTGGTTGTCGGCGGTGGTCGTCGCGCTACTGGTGATCGCGGGCGGTTTCGCGGCGATCGCCCAGCCCTGGACGCCGGAATTCCGGCACGGCGGGCTCACCGTGGCGCCGCCGCCGGATACGGGCCAGGTGTTTCCCGAGGTGGCGCCTGCCCGCTCGGACGCGCCAGCGCCGACGATGGCGGGGATCGCCGCGGCACTCGCTCCGGTGGTCGGTAACCCTGATCTCGGTGCGTTCGCCGGGCAGGTCACCGATCCGAGCAGTGGGGCGGTGTTGTGGGGTCAGGATCAGGCCAAGGCCATGATTCCGTCGTCGACGGCGAAGATCATGCTGGTCGCGGCCGCATTGCTGACCTTGCCCGATGATCAGCGGGTGGTCACGAAGGTGCTCGCCGGTGCGCCCGGCGAGCTGGTGCTGGTCGCGGGCGGGGATCCGACGCTGACCACGCAGGCCGCAGGCGGCTACTACACCGACGGCGCGCGGATCTCGGATCTGGCCGCGCAGGTGCGGGCCGCGGGCAGGCAGGCGAACGCGATCGTGGTCGACACATCCGCCTACTCCGGGCCGACCATGGCTTCGGGCTGGGATCCGATCGACATTCCGGAAGGGTCGATCGCGCCGATCGAACCGATCATGCTCGATGGGGGCCGGTTCGATCCGTCGGCCGACTATTCCCCGCGCACCGCGAACCCAGCGCTCGACGCGGGTCGGGCGCTGGCTGCCGAGCTGGGTATCGACCCGGCCGCCGTGCGGGTCGGTCCGGCCGCGCAGAACGGAGCTCAGATCGCGAAGGTCGAGTCGGCACCTCTGCGAGTTCGCCTGCACGACATGATGATTCATTCCGACAATGTGCTGGCCGAGACCATCGGACGTGAGCTGGCGGTAGCGTCGGGACAGCCTGCCTCCTTCGCCGGAGCGGTCGCGGCTACCTCGGCGGCCCTGTCGGCGGCCGGATTCGATATCACCGGCCTGCATCTGGCCGACAGCAGCGGGCTTTCCGTCGATGACCGGGTGTCGCCGAAGCTGCTCGATTCGATCGTCGCGACCGCGGCCGAGCCGACCGGCACCGCGGCAGTGGTGCCCGCCGGAACCCAGGCCAGGCCCGAAAACGACCCGCGCGCAGCGGCTCTCGCGCCGATGCTGGATTACCTGCCCGTCGCGGGCGGCACCGGCACGCTCGCGCCGCGCTTCGTCACACAGAACCGGCAGGGCGCGGGATGGGTGCGGGCCAAGACCGGAACTCTGAGCGTGGCCAGCGCGTTGGTCGGATATGTACTCGACCGCGATGGGCGGGTGCTCACCTTCGCGCTCATGTCGAACGACCGGTTGCCGGAGCAGAGCAGGCCGGCGCTCGACGCGGTGGCGGGTGCCCTGCGCAACTGCGGATGCTCGTAGAGAACAGGTGGCGATGACCGACAAGACCGAACGCAAGAGTTCCGGATTCAGCGGAACGGTGGATTGGCGGCTGGCCGCGCGGACCGGGGCGCTGCTGGCGCCCTCCGGGCCGCGCGTGTCCAGGGCGACGGCGGAGCAGGTCGTCGCCGAGTTGGCGTCGGCCTCGGTGCTGGCCGAACTGCCGGTGCGTGAGGTCAGCGGGTTGCTCGACGATCGGCCGGTGCCGGAGGCACGGATCGTCGACCGGCCGGGGTGGATCTCCGCGGCCGCCGATTCGATGGCTGTGCTCACCGGCATCGATTCCGCCGACGGCGGCAAGCTCGTCGGGAAACCCGCGGGCGTCCAGGCCGGGACGATGCTGGCGTTCCTGTCCACCGCGATTCTCGGGCAGTACGACCCGTTCACCGGCGAGGACGGCACCTTGCTGCTGGTCGCGCCCAATATTCTCGGTGTCGAACGGGCGCTCGGCGTCGATCCGAGCGACTTCCGGTTGTGGGTGTGCCTGCACGAGGTGACCCACCGGGTGCAGTTCTCGTCGGCGCCCTGGCTGGCCGGGTATATGCGCACCAATGTGGACATCATGAGCGAGGTCGGCGAGGAGCCGATGAGCGAGATGCTCACCCGGTTGGTCGGTGAGGTGCGGGCTCGGCGCAATGGTGACAACGCCGACGATCCGAACAGCCGTGGCGTGGTCGGGCTGTTGCGTGCGGCCCAGGCGCCCCCGCAGCGAGAGGCGCTCGATCGGCTGTTGATGCTCGGCACGCTGCTCGAGGGGCACGCCGATCATGTGATGGACGCGGTGGGACCGGCCGTGGTGCCGACTGTCGCCGATATCCGGGCGGCCTTCGATCGGCGCAGGCAGCGGCCGTCGAATCCGATTCAGCGGTTACTCAGGGCGCTGCTCGGGGTGGATGCGAAGGTCGCGCAGTACGTCCGAGGCAAGAAGTTCGTGGACGCGGTGGTCGAGCGGGTGGGGGTCGCGGAGTTCAACACGGTGTGGACGAACGCGGACACGCTGCCGTTGCTGGACGAGGTCGACGATCCGGAGCGATGGATTCGCCGGGTACTCGGGTAGGCGTTTCCGCCTCCCAGCGTTGTACGCCGGACTCGGCTGCGTCAGTGTTCGTCGCGGTGAGTCAGCCCCTGCCCGGTGAGCGGCCCATGTACTCACGGTGGTCCGTCGTCGGCCTCGGTAGCCTGCACAGATGACTCACGCGGACGGGCGCGGTAGTGCCGGGCGATCTGGTGGTGGACCGCGGCTGCCGACATCGTCTCGTGAGATTCGCCTGCCGGAGACGCCTGCGGTGCTCGCTGTGCGGCGGGGTGTGCGGGAATGGGTTGCGGGGCAGGGCGGGCGTGGGCCGGTCGTCGTCGGGTTGTCCGGTGGGGCTGATTCGCTGGCTTTGGTGGCTGCCGCTGTTGTCGAGGCGGGTGAGGTGACCGCGGTGGTCGTCGATCACCGGTTGCAGGAGGGGTCTGGCGAGGTGGCCGCTCGGGCGGCTGAGCAAGCGATGGGGCTCGGGTGCGTTGGGGCGATGGTTGTGCCCGTCGAGGTGGGGCGCGAGGGGGGTGTGGAGGCGGCGGCTCGGGCGGCTCGGTATGCGGCGTTGGATTCGGTGCGCGACGGGCGGCCGGTGTTGCTCGGGCACACGCTCGATGATCAGGCCGAGACGGTGTTGCTCGGATTGGCTCGCGGGTCCGGTAGTCGGTCTATTCAGGGGATGGTGGCGTGGAATTCGCCCTGGGGGCGTCCGTTGCTCGGGGTGCGGCGGGCGCAGACGGTGCAGATGTGCGCGGATCTCGGGATCGAACCGTGGGACGACCCACACAACGCGGACCTCAGGTACACCCGGGTGCGCGTGCGTAATGAAGTGCTGCCGCTGCTCGAGGAGGTGTTGGGTGGCGGCGTGGCCAAGGCGCTGGTTCGCACCGCCGATCAGCTCCGTGCGGATGGGGCGGTCCTCGATGCCTACGCCGACGAGCTGTTTCGCGCGGCACGCAGGTACGGCCGGTCGCCCGACTCCGCTGCTGTGCCCAGACCAGGCGCGAGCGGCGATCGGTCCGACGACACGGTGGCGCGCGGACCCGGCACGGGCGACCGGTCCGGCTCAGCGACGCGCAGTGGCGTCGACGACAACGATCGACCCGCTCTCTCGACCGAGATCCTTGCCACTGCACCCGGAGCACTGCGTCGCCGGGCCGTACGACTCTGGCTCGCCGATCAGGGGATCGCCGGGCTCATGAATGCCCATTTGCAGGCGATCGACGAGCTGGTGAGTAATTGGCGTGGACAGGGCGGGGTGGCTGTGGGAGGCGGATCGAGGGACCACAGGTTGGTGGTGACGCGTGAACATGGCACGCTGGCGGTGCGAGCACAGCCGCGCATTTGATGCCACGAAGGGACACCCACTTCCGTGTACGGAGACGACATCGCATCGGTGCTGATCACCGAAGACGAGATCAAAGCCAAGATCGAGGAACTGGCCGAGCTCGTCGCCAAGCGATACCCGCCCGATTCCCCCGAAGGCGACCTCCTGCTGATCTGCGTCCTCAAGGGCGCGATCTTCTTCATGACCGACTTCGCCAGGGCGCTGCCGATTCCCACCCAGCTCGAATTCATGGCCGTGTCGTCCTACGGGTCGTCCACCTCGTCCTCGGGCGTCGTGCGGATCATGAAGGACCTGGACAAGGACATCGCGGGCCGCAACGTCCTGATCGTCGAGGACATCATCGACTCGGGTCTGACCCTGTCCTGGCTCAAGCGCAACCTGTCCACCCGCAACCCGGCCTCGCTGGAAGTAGTCACCCTGCTCCGCAAGCCCGATGCCTTGCGCACCCCCGTCGACGTCGCCCTTGTCGGCTTCGACATCCCCAACGAATTCGTCGTCGGCTACGGCCTCGACTACGCCGAGCGCTACCGCGACCTGCCGTTCATCGGGACTTTGGACCCGAAGGTCTATTCCTGACCCACTCGCCGCGAACCGACCACCTTGCCAGGGCACCGAGGTCGGCCTCGATGATCCGGAACAACACGTAGGACGCGACGAACCCGATCGCCCCGCCCACACAGATCGTGCGGAGCGGGGTGAGCGTCCTCAGCAGGTCCGGCATCGGCAGAAAGGTCGCGCTGGCCACCACCAACAGCGGGATCGATGCGGCGATGACGAGATAGCGCCGGCAGCGCCTGGCCAGCGTCGCCAGCAACCGCCGGTCATCGCGGAAGTAGCGACCGTGCCGCAGTAACGCCGGATACACGCAGCGCACCAGATACATGGTGATCAGGAAGAACGGGTACGTCATCGCCATGGCCGCGCAGATCACCCCGACCAGCAGTAGGTGCAACGCGGTGTGCACGGGCAGTGCCCCGTCGACTATTCGAAGGGTGATCGCGTAGAGCGCGGCGGCGGCGAGCCACAGCGCCGACACCACCACGACGGCCTGATGGCCCAGCCGCAGACAGTCTTGGCGGGCCCGGTCGAGGGTGGCGGGGTCGCAGCGGCTTCCGGTGCGTATTCGGCGCGGGATGGTCAGCAGCCGACGCCCCTGGTAGATCAGGACCACGGCGCCGGCGGAGAAGAAGACCAGATTCGCGATATTGGAGACGGCCCGCTGGGTCGCCCCGGTCTCGGGGGCGAGTCCGCTATGGATCAGCGCCGTATTCAGCTGGCGCTGGTAGTAGGCGGCGATCAGATTCGGGAGCGCGATCGACAGCGCCAGAAGCGGAAACAGATACGGCTGCAAGCGGATTCGCCAGCTGCCGGGTGGTGGATCGGTCAGGTCGCGAGCGTGCGGGTCGAGGCAGAGGTCGAGCTGCGCGGCCAGCATGTCGCCGTCGTCCCAACGGTCGGCACGATCGGCGGCCAGACAGGTGAGCAGCACTCGCTGTAACGCAGCCGGGCAGTCAGCGGGCACCAGGTCAAGGGCTGCCGGGGCGATACCCGCTGCGCGCCGCTCCAGCGCGGCGTCCAGTCCGAGCTCGGTGTGCCGGTCGCTGTCGGGGACGGTCGTGTCGTCGAACGGTTTCACGCCGGTCAGCAGTTCCCACAGCAGTACGCCGAGAGAGTAGATGTCGGCGCGCGTGTCGAGGTCGGCGGCGGTGCGGTCGTTTCGAGGGTGACCGGCTTCGAGCTGCTCGGGTGACATGTATGCCAGTGACCCACCGAAGTACGACGTCGGGCTCGCGTCGGGTACCGAGCGGCTGAAGCTGATGTTGAAGTCGGCCAGTTTCGGCACGCCCTCGGCGGTGAGCAGTACATTGGCCGGTTTCACGTCCCGATGAAGTACGCCGTTGTCGGCCGCGTGATGCAGGGCGGCGGCCAGTCTGCTGCCCAGCCACGCGACTGTCTCCGGCCAGCTCAGCCGCGCGATCTCGGCGCGCACGGCCGAGTCGGCCGGGCGGATCTCGCCCTTCTCCTCCATCGCCGCGTCGACGGCGTCGAGCAGGAGCTCACCCGTGCGCTCGGTCGGTGGGCTCGCGCGGACCCAGCGCAGCAGGCCCAGCAGCGTGCCCCCCGGGACGAGCTCCATGTACAGCATCCGCAGCCGGGGTGACCCGTCGGCGGGCTGGTCGAGCAGTTGCTGGTCGAATACGCGCACGATGAAGTCGTGGTCGAGTTGGGCCAGCGTCTGTGGTTCGGTGCCGGTATCCGCCGAGATCTTGACCGCGACAAGCCGCTGCATCGACCGCTGGCGGGCCAGGAAAACCCGGGCGAACGCGCCCGCCCCCAGCTCTGTGAGCAGCTCGAAGTCCCCGATCCGCAGACCGACCTCGATCCGGTCGAGACCGCGCCGATCCTCCGGATGCGCGGCGTCGGTCCGATCGAGCGCGGGCCGGGTCACCTCGCTGAGACGTGTTGAGCTCACGCTCGGTGGTACGGACGCGCCCGGCCGATAGTTCATCACGATCTGCTGACCGCCTGCCGACGCACGGAAGTTCATCCGCGCCGGCATCAGTCAGCCGACTACGCGTTCCAGGGCTTTCAAGTCGGCTTCGAGCGCCCGGAACAGCAGGTAGGAGGCGATGAAGGCGAAGATGCCGCCGACGCAGAGGACCCGAACGGCGACGATCACGGCCGGGATATCGCCGGGCGGGAGGAAGGTGACACCCGCTACGGCGAGCAGGGGCACCGAGGCCGCGACCGCGAGGTACCAGGTGCAGCGGCGGCTCAGCCCGCGCAGCCAGATGCTGTCGTCGGTGCTGATCTCACCGTGCCGAAGGAAGATCGGGTAGATGCAGCGGACCAGGTAGTACGTCACGAGGAAGAACGGGTACGCGACGGCTATCGCGCCGCAGACCAGCAGGGATGCGAGGAAGTGGACCACGGCGCGGACGGGGACATCACCGGCGGCCAATTGCAGTGCGATCGGGAAGGTGAGTCCTGAGACCGCCCACAGCGAGAACACGACGATCACGACCCGGTCGCCGATGCGCAGGGTGTCGTGCCTGGTGCGGCGCAGGATCTCTGGGTCGTAGCGGCGTCCGTGGCGAAGCCCGCGCGGCACGGAGAGCACGAAACGGGCGAGGTAGATGAGCACCGCGGCACCGAGTGGGAAGAAGACCACGTTCACGCCGGCGGTGATCACGACGAACGATTGCTGGGCGGTCTCACTGAGCCGGCTCACCACCAGATTCTGATTGTGCGCAATGTTGTACCAGGATGCCAGTGCGTTGGGAACGCCGATCGCCAGGATCATCACCAGCAACGGCCACTTGCGCCACTGCATCCGCCAGCTCTTCGGCGGCGGGTCGACGAGGTCGCGGGCGCGGGCGTCCAGGCACAGGTCGAACTGTTTGGCCAGTACGCCACCGTCGGCCCAGCGACGCGACCTGTCCGGGTCGAGGCAGGTCAGCAGAACGCGACGCAGGGCAGTGGGACAGTTCGCCGGAACCCGCTCGAGCGCGGCCGGGTCGACGCCGAGTGTTCGTCGTTCGAGCATCGCCTCGAGGGTGGTTTCGTCGCCACGACCCTCGGCTTCGGCGGTGCTGTCGTCGAACGGCTTCGCGCCGGTCAGCAGTTCCCACAGGACGACGCCGAGGGAGAAGATATCGCTGCGGGTGTCGAGGTCGGCGGCGGTGCGGCCGAGGCCGGGGTGACAGGCCTCCAGCTGTTCGGGCGACATGTAGGACAGCGATCCGCCGAAGTAGGCCACCGGGCTGGTGCCTGCGACGGTGCGGCTGAAACTGATGTTGAAGTCGGCGAGCTTGGGGACGCCCTCGGCGGTGAGCAGCACATTCGCCGGTTTCACATCGCGGTGCAAGACCCCGTGCGCGGCCGCGTAATCCAGGGCCTCGGCCAGCCGCCTGCCCAGCCAAGCGACCGTTTCCGGCCAGCTCAGTGCGGCGATCTCGGAGCGCACGCTCGAATCGGTCGGGCGGATCTCGCCCTTCTCCGCCATGGCCGCGTCCACCGCGTCGAGCAGCAGTTTGCCGCTGCGCTGCGCGGGTGGGGTCTCGCGGACCCAGCGCAGCAGGCCGAGCAGGGTGCCGCCGGGCAGGAACTGCATGTAGAGCAGGCGAAGGCGACGCGAACCCGAGGGGGCCGAGTCGGTGTCGAGCAGCCGTTGGTCGAACACGCGCACGATGTAGTCGTGGTCGAGTTGGGCCAGGGTCTGGGGTTCGGTGCCGCGGTCGGCGGAGATCTTCACCGCGACCAGACGCTGCATCGACGTCTGCCGAGCCAGGAAGACCCGCGCGAACGCACCGGCACCGAGCCCGGTGAGCAGTTCGAAATCGCCGATGCGCTGGCCGACTTCGATGCGGTCGAGCGGCTCGAACTCTCCGGGCCCGGAGTGCGCGACCGTCGCGGCCGACGTGGCGGTCGCGGTGAGGTCGAGCTGTGGGCTGGTCATCTCGATACTACGAGTCGAGTCCGGCGTTTGGTTCATCGTGGCGTCGAGATCGTCGGCCCTGCGGGTGCTCTGGTCGAGCTCGTCGGTATTGAGCAGGCCGCGCAGACTGGCCGCCTGCTCGGGGTATTCGCGCAGACAATCGCGCGGATCGACGCGCTCGCCGCTGTGTCTGCGGATGACGAATTCCTCGAACACCAGCCCGGCGGGCAGCGTCGCGCGATCGAGTTCGGGGAACTCGGCGCAGTAATTGATCAGCCGCTTGCGTGCGATGTCGGTGCCCGTGTGATGTAGCCAGCGCTGGCGCAGGTCGACCCGGATCAGTTCGTGCAGCGCCTGCGCGCGCAAGGTGGCCGCGTCGGGGAGGAACTCGGCGATCTCGGGCGGGCGCGCGGCGGCCGTGCCCCACGCGGCGGCGAACGCCTCGACCATGTCGACGCGCACATTCGTGGCCCGACCGGGTGTTGAGTCGGGTTGTTCCCCGCTTCCGGTGCTATCGCTCATCAACCGACCTAAGTGTTCGCGCGGATCGGTGCGAAATTCATTCCGCCACACCCGCCGCCATCGCCGGAGAGCTGTACTTGAAATGATAACTTGCGCCTCTAGAGCTGATCACCCGAATTTCGACGACCATGCGACGGGGGCGAATCCGCAGATGAACGAAGACCTCACAGCGGTAGCATGGGAGTCCGTCGACGACGACGGCGTAATGGACGCTGAGGTGACGATGGACTCGTCCCGCCCTCCTGCCGACGAATACCCCATCGGCGGCCCCGCCGCGGCACTGGCTGCCCGGGTTCGCGCGGGCACCATCACGCCCGCCGACGTCACCGCCGACGCGCTCGCCCGCATCGCCTCGGAGAATCGCAAGATCAACGCGTTCACGGTGGTGCGAGCCGAGCGGGCCAGAGCCGAAGCGCGCGAACTCGCCGCCCGACAAGACCTCGACGAGCTGCCGCTGGCCGGTGTGCCGGTGGCGGTGAAGCAGAACATCGCGGTGACAGGGGAGCCGACCCGCGCGGGTTCGGCGGCCACCTCCGCCGAGCCGGCCGGCGTCGATCACCCGGTGGTGGCCAGGTTGCGGGCCGCGGGCGCGATCGTTGTCGGGTTGACGGCCATGCCCGAACTCGGCATGTGGGCGAGTACCGACTCCGCAGGATGCGTCACGCGCAATCCACGCGATGTCGGCCGGTCATCGGGTGGATCCTCGGGTGGCGCGGCCGCGGCGGTGGCCGCCGGACTCGTCCCGATCGCGCACGGCAACGACGGCCTCGGCTCGATCCGGGTGCCCGCGGCGGCGTGCGGAGTTTTCGGAATCAAGCCGGGTAGACACGTCGTGCCCTCGCAGATCGGCGCTGACTCCTGGGCGGGACTGGCCGAGAACGGCGTCCTCGCGACGACGGTGTCGGACGCGGCACTGGCGCTTTCGGTGCTGGCGGGCCGCTCCGACCTGGCCGAACTACGCAAGCCACAGCGACTACGCATCGGACTGGCCGTGGCTCCGCCGTCGCGACTGGTCCGCATGGATCGGCATTGGACGGCGGCGGCGCGCACCGCGGGTGCGCGCGCGGCAGTGGCCGGGCACGAGGTGCGACCGGTCGAGCTACCCTACGGCGACGCGGCGCTGTTGCTGCTGCTGCGCTGGCCGAGCGCGGGTCTGGCCGACGCCGACACGCTCGCGAACCCCGAACTACTCCAGCAACGCACCCGGCGTCATCTGGCGCTCGGCCGGGTGATCCGGCGTCTCGGCCTGGTTCGCCCGAGTCAGGTCGACCGGACCGAAGCCAGACTGCTCGAATTCTTCGAAGACTTCGACGTGGTGATCACTCCGACGCTCGCCGCGCCGCCGCCGAAGGCCAGGCAGTGGAGCGGGCGCGGTTGGCTCGCGAATGTCGTGTCTTCGGCGCGCTACGCGCCGTTCACCGGGCTGTGGAATCTGCTCGGCTGGCCCGCGGCGTCACTGCCGATGGGCACGCACCCCGAGGCGCACACCCCGTTGGCCGCGCAACTGGTGGGTCCGCCGGGGAGCGAGGCCACTTTGCTCGGCCTCGCCGCCCAATTGGAACTGTCGAACTAGGCGTACTTCGCTCCGGCCATGCGCAGTCGAGGAGCGCCTGTGTCCTTTAGACCGCGATCGGCTGCGGCTGCGGCGTCGGCTCGGAGAAGCCGCCGTCGACGGCGCGAGCGGCGAATTCCAGGATGGTCGGGCGGGTGTCGTCGGCCCGCCACGCCACCGCCAGCTCACACGGGGTGAGACCGGCGACCGGACGCGCGGTCAGCCCGGGCCAGCGGTACATCGGCACATTGTTCTCGGCCAGCAGGCACACGCCGAGGCCGAGGCTCACGGCCTCGAGCTTGTCCTCGGGGGTGGCCGCCTCGGCGCCGATCTTGGCCGCCTTGCCGCCACGGGCATCGTTGCCGAGCCAGAAGTCGCGGACCGCGCCCGCCTCGGTTGGCAGCGCGACGAAGGGCTCGTCGAGCAGATCGGCGAAGTCGATGCTGTCCTGCTCGGCCAGCGGGTGCGACTCGGGCAGCAGCACCCAGCGCGGCTCGGTGCGCAGCACCTGCCAGCGATAACGGTTGGGGTCGGGCAACGGCAGCCACACCAGCGATAGGTCGGCCTGTCGACCGGCCAGGCCACTGGACGGGTCGTTCCAGGACGCGGCGTGCAGGGCGAGGCGGTGACCGCTCGCGCTCTCGAGGTCGTTGAGCAGACCGCGGCCGAGCGCGGACTGGATACCGACGCGCAGCACCTCGCCGGCTTCCTGGAGGGACACGTTGGTCACCTCCCACAGCTCGAGGATCTTGCGTGCGCCTTCGAGCAGTTCCTTACCGGCGACGGTCAGGGCGACACTTCGCTGGTTGCGGTCGAACAGGACCACGTCGAGCTGGCGTTCGAGCTGGCGGATCTGGCGTGACAACGTCGGCTGAGCGATATGCAGCCGCTGTGCGGCGTTGGTGAAATGCAGTTCCTCAGCGACGGCGACGAAATACCGCAGATCGCGCAAATGCGGGTCCATAGCACCTTGCTATCAGAATCGGTCGGGAAAATCCAGCCAAAACGGGCAAGGAAGTTCGCGGAGGTGGATCAAAACAGTCACCAGGTTGGTAATGCACAGCATATGGCCTGGCATGGTGAGCTGCACCATCGGATTGCCTTTTGTTCACGGCAATCGACCGTTGAGCGGACCGGCAGTGAAGCTGGGCGGCTGACCAGCGAAAATGCGTCGGCGTTCACACTCGCTGCCCGAATGCGGGCCGCGCCGCCTCGCTCTCGTGCACGCCGAAAGGTGCCGCTGACCACGGCGCTCGCCGCGGGGGCGGTTAGGGGGTGACGTTGATCACAAACGAGTTTCGAAGCGACGAATCCGGCTGCGAGCGAGTGCGCGTCGCAGCCGGAAAACAGCTACTCGCTCTTCTTGAGGCGCAGCACCGTCGGCAGGTCGATCCGGCGCATCCCACGCGCACCGGCGGCCCGCATCGCGGCGACCGCGACCACCAGCTTGTTCATGTCATACGGGTACCAGAACAATTCCTTGCCCATGGTCGGCAGCTTCGGCTTCGTCATCGCCTGCGCGCGACAGTATTTCCGCAGGCCAGAGGCGCCACCCCAGCGCGCGCCGACGCCGGATAGGCCCCAGCCGCCCATCGGCATCGCGGGATTGAACAGGTTCGAGAACACGTCGTTGATGTTCACCGCGCCCGTGTTCAACTGCCTGGCCACGCGTTCGCCGCGCGCCTTGTCGCCCGTCCAGACCGATGCCGAGAGGCCGTAGATCGAGTCGTTGGCCAGCCGGATCGCCTCGGCCTCGTCGGCCACCTTCATCACCGGCAGCGTGGGGCCGAAGGTCTCCTCGGCGACACACGACATCGAATGGTCCACATCGACGAGCACGGTCGGCTCGAAGAAAGTACCGACGCCGGTGCGTTTGCCGCCGGTGGTCACCCGCGCGCCCGCCGCCACCGCCTCGTCGACGTGGCGCTGCACGATCAGCACCTGGTTCTCGTTGGCCAGCGCGCCGACGTCGTTCTTCGATGCGCGACCGTCGGCGCCCTGGCGCAGTGCGGCGACCGCCGCGGTCAGCTTCGTGACGAACTCGTCGTAGACCGGTGCCTCGACGTAGACCCGCTCGACCGAGATACACACCTGCCCGGCGTTGAACATGCCGCCGAAGGCGATGCCGTGCGCGGCGCGGTCGATGTCGGCGTCGGCGAGCACGATCGCCGGATCCTTACCGCCGAGCTCGAGGCTGTAGGGCACCATCCGCTCCGCGCAGGTGGCCGCGATCTTGCGGCCGGTCGCGGTGGAACCGGTGAACTGGACGTAGTCGGCGTTGTCGACGACGGCCGCGCCGGTCGCGCCCGCGCCGGTGACCACCTTGAACACCGGCGGGGCACCGATCTCGGCCCAGCCGCGGGCCAGCTCCACCGCGGACAGCGGCGTCACCTCCGACGGCTTGAGGATCACCGCGGCACCGGCCGCAAGGGCGGGGAACACATCGATCGCCGGCATCGCGAGCGGGAAGTTCCACGGCGTGATCACCCCGACCACGGGATAGGGCCGGTAGGCGACGGTCAGCGACTTCACCCGCGCGAGCGGGCTGTGCGGGGACGGGTGCTCGTCGGCGAGGAACTTGCCCGCCCGGCGTGCGTAGTAGCCGAGGATGTCGACCGCGAACGCCGGATCGATGATCGCGTCGACGCGCGGCTTGGCGGTCTCGGACTGCAGCACCGCGGCCAGGTGCTCGGTGTTGTCGATCAGCCAGTCCTGCATCTTCAGCAGCCACATCTTGCGGCCCGCCGGTCCGATCGCCTCCCATTCGGGCTGGTAAAGGCGCAGTTCCCGCACCGCGGCCGCCACGTCGTCCGGCGTGGTGACCGGTACGGTACCGGCGAGTTCGCCCGTTGCCGGATTGTGTACTTCGATCACCGAGGCGGTCTTGTCGAGTTCGCTCACCGGTCGCTCCTCACGCATTGTCAAGAATTCAGCTCACCGACTATCGCGCGCGCCCCAACCAACAGGAGACGGCGTTCCTACTCGAGAGTAATAAGTCGGTGCGATACCTATGTCGTTTCCTGAACCTCACTCTCGCGCGCCGCGATCCGGCGCAGTGGCGGCTCGGTGGGCGGCGGGACCCGGCGATCGGGGAGCTCGGCCAGCAGCGCTGTGGTGGCCGCGGCGATGGCCGCGACAGCTTTGTCGACGGCGGGTTTGGTGGCGCTACTCAGGCCGGAGATGCCGCCGACTTTGCGCACATATTGCAAGGCGGCAGCGTAGATCTCCTGCTCGGTGGCGGCAGGCTCCAGACCACGCAAGACGGTGATATTTCTACACATGTCAGAACCATAGACCTGTGAGGCATGACACGACAGGCGAAGAATAAGGGGATCTGAAAATCTCGTAACCCACGTGAGATTCGCAGGCCGCCCGTGATCGCGGTCACCGCACTAGACTCGGCCGCATGGCTGCCAGGGGAGTACCAGCGCTGACCACTTTTCCCTACCCGGAACTAGATGAGCGCGAAGAAGATCACTGGTCGGGCGCGGGGGTGAGCGACGACGAACTGCGCGCACTCGCCCTCGGTGCCTTCTACTCCACGCGCTGGGACGCCTTCCACGACGCGATGGTGCTCGGCCCCGAACGCGAGCACCCGCTCGGTGACCGCCGTGAACTCGCCATCGACACCCTCACCGGTGCCTGGGGTATCACCGACGGCACCGAGGCCCGCGCCTCGATGGAGCAGCTGTTAGAGGGCATGCACGCACCGTTGTATTCACTGGTGCATCCGCTGGTGATGGCCTCGGTCAATGCCAGTGAGCGCGACCGTTTCGGTGAGCGGGCCGACAAGCAGCGCGCGTTTCTCCGCCAGGTCGGTTCGTTTCGGGGGATGGACAACCCCGAGGCGCTGGTCCGCGACTACGACATCTGGGCCCAGGCCATCAAGATCGGCTTCACCGACCATCTATCGCGCCCACTACCCAACGACATCCACGCCTGGGACCTGGCCCGCGTCGTCGCGGTGGCCCGCATGGCATTCACCGCGGGTTACATCGACGCCGACGTGGCGTGGGAATACTGCATGCGCGCGCTGGTCCCCGCGCAGCGTCGCTACCGCAACTGGCGCCAGTTCGGCGACGCCTACCTCACCGGCTGGACCTACTGGCAGGCCACCGAGGACCTCGCGGAACTGAAGAACGGCGGCGTCGACCGGCGGATGGAACTGGTGCGCCTGTGGACCCGGCCCACCAGCCCGTGGCGCCGTATCGAGCTCAACGAGCCGGATCAGAAGGCGGAAACCGAAGCGACCGAACCGAATTGAGTATTCGGTTCGGCCGCCGGCGATTACAGGCTGCGCAGAATCCCGCGGCCGTAGCGCTGGAATTGCGTGTCGTCGACCATGCCGAGCGAATGCCGCTCGACCAGTAATTCCCACTCCGCGTAGAGCTGGTTGACACCCGGGTCGGCAGGGCCTGCGGCACCGTCGGCGGCCTGCCTGCGGACGGCGAAGTTCACCGCGCAGGTGACCCGCTCGGTGTCGGCGCGATCCACGCCCGCGAAATGCAGGGTGCGATTGCCGTCGTTGATGTCGATGCCCGATCCACCGTGGCGCGTATCGACCTCGCCCGGCGCCGAGCGCGCGCCCTCGACGGTGCGGGCGCCGAGAATCGCGGCCACCGATAGTTCGAAGGCGTAGCGGTCGCCGCTGCCGATGGAGATGAACAGCACCCGCGAGGTTGTCGCCGCGATCAGGCCGGTGCCCGATCCCGCGGGCGGGGTGGCCACGGCAATGGCCGTTTCCAGGACGTATTCGTCGGGGGTGACATACCGGTTCAGCGCGGTGACGGCCGATCGGGCGTCCTTGCGCGGCGCCATGCGGCGCACGGCGCGCTCGACATCGGCGCGGGTCGGCCCCGACTTGCCCCACTCGGGAGCGGGTGGGGTGAGATCCGGCGCGGCTACGTCGATGCGCTGGGTCGTCATGATCTGGTCGTTGATCCGGTCGACGATGCCGAGGGCGGCAGGCACGTCGTGCTCGGCGATGAGCACCGGAAGGGGAGTGCGGTCGGCGGGCACCCCGGTGAGGACCGCCGTGGGATAACGCAGATAGATCTCGATCACCACCGCTTCGTCGGCGCGCCGATTGAGGCGCACCTTGAGCAGGTCGGCAATGGGAACGTCGAGAACACGTTCGCCGTCGGTACCCGGTCGGAGGACGACGAGCCGTCCACCGCCGTGGCGCAGAATCGCTGTGGGTGTTCGTAGCTCGACGATCTCAATACCCCCATGCGCTGTAGTTGTGTCGTGGCCCACGATAAGGCGGGCATGACATGATTGTGGCCACTTGCCACAACCCGGTCGGAGCGTTCGGGAACCTCTTGCGTTCTCCGGCCGTTTATCAGTGCAACTGCACCAGCAGCCGAACTGCGCGATGTATCGAACTAGACCGTACGCGGTAACGTGGCATGTCCGCATCCGAAACCCGCCGATCTCGACGCTTCGCTAGCACACCCGGAGTAATAACCGGAAAGGACTGGGCCGTCCGGCCGACGCTCTATGAACCGCAAGACAGTGTTTCGCACCTTGGCGATCATCTCGGGCATCATGCTCATGATCTGGCTGTTCAGCTTTCTCAGCGATGACACGCGCGGCTGGGAGAGTGTCGACACTTCCGTGGCGCTGACCCAGCTCGAAGACAAAGCGAACGTCAAGAATGTGCAGATCGATGACAAGGAGCAACAGCTCCGCATCGAACTGAACAACGGCAACGAAGCCACGAGCAACAACGCCAAGATCGTCGCCAAGTACCCCAGTGGTGGGGAGAACTCCGCGCAGATCCTCGACGCCGTGCAGAAGTCCGGCGCGCCGTACGACACGGTGGTCAAGCAGGAGAGCTGGCTTTCCCAGCTGCTGCTTTTCATCGTGCCGATGGTGCTGTTGGTCGGCCTGTTCATCTTCGTGATGTCGCGCATGCAGGGCGGTGGCCGTGGCGGAATGATGGGCTTCGGTAAGTCCAAAGCCAAGCTGCTGACCAAGGACATGCCGAAGACCACGTTCCAGGACGTGGCCGGTGCCGACGAGGCCGTCGAAGAGCTCTACGAGATCAAGGACTTCCTTCAGAATCCGGCTCGTTACCAGGCACTCGGCGCGAAGATCCCCAAGGGCGTGCTGCTCTACGGGCCGCCAGGAACCGGTAAGACGCTGCTGGCCCGCGCGGTCGCGGGCGAGGCCGGGGTGCCGTTCTTCACCATCTCCGGTTCGGACTTCGTCGAGATGTTCGTCGGTGTCGGCGCCTCCCGTGTGCGCGACCTGTTCGAGCAGGCCAAGCAGAACAGCCCGTGCATCATCTTCGTCGACGAGATCGACGCGGTCGGCCGCCAGCGCGGTGCCGGCCTCGGCGGCGGTCACGACGAGCGCGAGCAGACGCTCAACCAGCTCCTGGTCGAGATGGACGGCTTCGGCGATCGCTCCAACATCATCCTGATCGCGGCCACCAACCGGCCCGACATCCTCGACCCCGCGCTGCTGCGTCCCGGCCGTTTCGACCGGCAGATCCCGGTCGGCAATCCCGACCTGGCCGGTCGTCGCGCGATCCTGCGGGTGCACTCGGCGGGTAAGCCGATCTCGCAGGAAGCCGACCTCGAGGGTCTGGCCAAGCGGACCGTCGGAATGTCGGGCGCCGATCTGGCCAACGTCATCAACGAGGCCGCGCTGCTCACCGCCCGCGAGAACGGTTCGGTCATCACCGGCGAATCGCTCGAGGAGTCGGTCGACCGGGTGATCGGTGGCCCGCGCCGCAAGAGTCGCATCATCAGCGAGCACGAGAAGAAGATCACGGCTTATCACGAGGGCGGCCACACCCTGGCGGCCTGGGCGATGCCCGATATCGAGCCCGTCTACAAGGTCACCATCCTGGCCCGCGGCCGCACCGGCGGTCACGCCATGACGGTGCCCGAGGACGACAAGGGCCTGATGACCCGCTCGGAGATGATCTCCCGGCTGGTCTTCGCGATGGGTGGCCGTGCCGCCGAGGAGCTGGTGTTCCACGAGCCGACCACCGGCGCGTCCTCCGATATCGACCAGGCCACCAAGATCGCCCGCGGCATGGTCACCGAGTACGGCATGAGTGCCCGCCTCGGTGCCGTCCGCTACGGCCAGGAGCAGGGCGACCCGTTCCTCGGCCGCTCGATGGGCGTGCAGCCCGACTACTCGCACGAGGTCGCCCGCGAGATCGACGAGGAGGTGCGCAACCTCATCGAGGCCGCGCACACCGAGGCGTGGTCGATCCTCAGCGAGTACCGCGAGCAGCTCGACGCGTTGGCTACCGCGCTGCTCGAGCGCGAGACGCTGCACCGCAAGGATCTCGAGACCGTCCTGGCCGGTGTCGAGAAGCGTCCGCGGATCACCGCGTTCAACGATTTCGGTGACCGCCACCCGTCGGACAAGCCGCCGGTGAAGACGCCGGGCGAGTTGGCCGTGGAGCGCGGCGAGCCGTGGCCGCCGGTGCAGCCCGCGCCGGTGCCGGTACCCAATGGGGCGCCGCCGGTGGAGCCCAACGGCTACCCGGGTCAGCCTTACGGCCAGCCGGCACCGCCCGCGGCTGGTTACCCGCTGCCCGCCGCACCGACCCAGGCGTTCCCCCGGCCGTCGGGAACGCACGGTTCGCGGCCCGACTACGGCGCACCGGCCGGTTGGTCGGCTCCCGGCTGGCCGCCGCGCGAGGAGCAGCAGCAGGCACCGCAACAGCAGCCGCCGCAGCAACAGCCGCAGCCGCCGCAGCAGCAGCCGCCACAGGACCAGGGCAGTGCCTGGGGTCGACCCGAGCAGCAGCAGCCGCGGCACGCCAGCGACGGCTTCCAGCCGTGGGGTGCCCAGCCGCAGCCGCCCGTGCGTGACGCCGATCCGGAGAACAAGGACTGGGAAGGGCCGAACGGCCGCCACTGACCAGTGGCCAACTACGCTCGAACGTCGAATGCCGGATAACTTCGGCATTCGGCACTGGTTCTCGGACTACGCCCGGCTTTCGAATGTCAGGTAGTCGCCGGATTTTCGGCTCTGGTTCTCGGCCCGCCCGCCTCTGGACTGAGTGGAGGGTGCGACGAAGGAGTACCCGGAGGGAGGGAAGAGGCGGGGAACAGGGCCGAGAACCCGCGGCGCCAGCCGCAAGGATTACGGAGGTGCGGAGAAGTTGTCGGCCAACAAGCAGGATCTCGATCCGGCAGGTGAGCTGGGTGCCACGAGTCCGTCGGTGCTGACGGCGCTGGCGACCGGTTTGCCGTTCGATCAGGCGCGCGCCGAGAACGCGGTGCGTGAGCTGCTGCTCGCCGTCGGTGAGGACCCGGACCGCCCCGGTCTGCTCGACACGCCCGCCCGGGTGGCGCGCGCCTACCGGGAGATGTTCGCCGGGCTCTACACCGAGCCCGACGCGGTGCTGGCGACCACGTTCGACGAGGGTCATCAGGAACTTGTGCTGGTGCGCGACATCCCGATGTTCTCCACCTGTGAGCATCACCTGGTCTCGTTCCACGGCGTCGCGCACGTCGGCTACATCCCCGGCTCGCACGGCCGGGTGACGGGCCTGTCGAAGCTGGCCCGCGTCGTCGATCTCTACGCCAAACGCCCGCAGGTGCAGGAGCGGCTGACCAGCCAGATCGCCGACGCGGTGATGCGCAGGCTGGATCCGCGCGGCGCGATCGTGGTGATCGAGGCCGAGCACCTGTGCATGGCCATGCGGGGAATCCGCAAGCCCGGCGCCAGCACCACCACCTCGGCGGTGCGCGGCCAGCTGCAAACCGACTCCGCCTCGCGAGCCGAGGCGCTGGACCTGATCCTGCGCAAATGAGCGAGCCACTGGTGACCGCCCGTGACCACCGTTCGTGTGTGGTCATGGGAGTCGTCAATGTGACCGCTGATTCCTTCTCCGACGGCGGTCGGTACCTCGATCCAGAACTCGCGATCGCGCACGGTGTCGAGCTGTACGAGGCGGGCGCCGATATCGTCGATGTGGGTGGTGAATCCACCAGGCCGGGTGCCGACCGGGTCGATCCGGCCGCCGAGGCCGCTCGGGTCGCTCCGGTGATTCGCGGGCTGGTCGCCGCGGGTGTGCCGACCAGCGTCGACACCATGCGCGCCGAGGTCGCCGAGGCCGCGCTGGCGGCAGGCGTCTCGGTGGTCAACGATGTCTCCGGCGGCCGCGCCGACCCGAACATGGTGAAAGTCGTCGCCGAAGCCGGCGTGCCGTGGATCCTCATGCACTGGCGGGCCGACGCCGACTACCGGCACACCGGCCCCGCCGACCACTACGACGATGTGGTCGCCGAGGTCGGCGCCGAACTCACCGCCCAGGTCGACCTGGCTGTCGCCGCCGGCGTGACGCCGGACCGGCTGATCCTCGACCCCGGCCTGGGTTTCGCCAAGAACGCCGAACACAATTGGGAACTCCTGGCCGCCCTCCCGGAACTGGTGGCAGGCGGCTTCCCGATCCTGATCGGCGCCTCCCGCAAACGCTTCCTCGGCGCCCTCCTGGCCGATGAATCCGGCCCCCGGCCGCCGGACGGCCGCGAAACCGCCACCGCCACCCTGTCCGCCCTCGCGGCCACCCACGGCGCCTGGGGCGTGCGAGTCCACGACGTCCGCGCTTCGCTCGACGCGATCACCGTCGTCGACGCCTGGCGCCGAGCCACCCAATCGCGAGCCGCTGCCACCCGAGGAGCCACTCGGTGACCGCCGCTGCCGCCCGTTCCGACCAGCCGACTGCCGACGGGGTTCACCTCGTCCGAGGAGCTATCCGATGAACTCGCCTTTGCTGCCGCCGCCCGCGGGCAGGCCCGCGTCGTCGCGGATCGAGTTGCGCGGGCTGACCGCGTTCGGCAGGCACGGCGTGTTCGATTTCGAGCGTCGTGACGGCCAGGAGTTCGTCGTCGATCTGACGGTGTGGGTCGATTTCGCCGCGGCCGCCGCGTCCGACGACCTCGCCGACACCGTCGACTACGGCGTGCTCGCCGAGCGGGCAGTGCGCATCGTGACCGGTCCGCCGCGCGATCTGATCGAAACGGTGGTCTCCGAGATCGCCGACGACGTGATGGCCGATCCGAGGATCGAGGCGGTGGAGGTGGTCGTGCACAAGCCGTCGGCGCCGATCCCGCACACGTTCGCCGACGTGCGCGTGGTGGCCACCCGGAATCGCACGCTGGCCCCGGAGCCGCGGCGATGACTCGCGCGGTGCTCTCGATCGGCTCGAATCTGGGCGATCGGCTCGCGCATCTGCGCAGCGTGCTCGCCGCGCTGGGGGAGCGGGTTGTGGCGGTCTCGCCGGTCTACACGACCGCGCCGTGGGGCGGCGTCGACCAAGACGATTACCTCAATGCTGTTGTCATCGCAGAAGATCCGGCCTTCGACGACTACGCCTGGCTGCGTTTCGGTCAGGAGCTCGAGCAGGCGGCGGGCCGCGTGCGCGAGATCCGCTGGGGTGCGCGCACCCTCGACGTCGACGTGGTCCAGTGCGCCGACAACACCGGAACGGCGATCGCCCGCGTCACCGACCCCGCACTGATCCTCCCGCACCCGCAGGCCCACAACCGGGCCTTCGTGCTCATCCCATGGCTGGCCGTCGAACCGTCCGCGCATCTGCTCGTCGACGGTGTCGCCCGCCCGATCACGGAACTGCTCGCCGGACTCGACCCGTCCGAAAAGGACGGCGTGGTTCGCACCGATCTGGTGCTCGGCGACGAAAGCGCCCGCTCGTGCTGAAACCCACCCGGGTACTCGACCTCGCGCTGAACGTGGTGATGGCCGCCGCGGTTGCCTGGGTCGCCACCCGGTTCGCCTATTTCAGCTTCCCGGCGATCTCGGTGGCCGCCGGTGCCTCGCTGCTGCCGGTCGCCGCGATCGAGGCGGCGCTCGGGTTCGCGATCAAGGCCAAGATCGCCGATGAGCAGATCGGCGACGGCTCGGGGCAGATGCATCCGATCAACGTCGCCAGGGGTGTGGCACTGGCGAAGGCGTCGCTGCAGGTGGGTTCGCTGGCTGCCGGTGTGTGGCTGGGATTTCTGCTGTGGGTTTTCCCACAGCGCGGGACGGTGACCGCGGCTGCTGCCGATTCGCCGGGTGCGGTAGTTGGTCTGCTGGCTGGTTCAGCCCTGGTTGCTGCGGCTTTGTGGCTGGAGTATTGCTGTCGGGCACCCGAGGACCCGCACGAGGATCCCGCTACTACATAGCAATTTTCGAATGGAATCACCGCGGACTTTGGTGGGCCGACCAGCCGATTCCGGCTACCCTGGCCCTCATGGTTTCACCCTCCCGCAGCACGGCGCCCCGACGACGGCGGGACGACGCGGGAAAATTCTTCGTCGGTTTCCTCATTCTGCTCGGTCTGACGGCCAGTGTTTTCCTGATCTTCAGCGAAAACGTCCAGTACGTTCGGATCGGCCTGGTAGCAGCCCTGTGGGCAGCGGTGATCGGCGCGCTCGCGGCAACCCGTTACCGCAAGGACGCGGCCGTCGACAAGGCGAAGGTGCGCGATCTTCAGACGGTGTACGAGTTGCAGCTAGAGCGCGAGATCAACGCCCGTCGTGAGTACGAGATGGGTGTCGAGGCGCGGGTGCGGGCCGAAGTCGGCGCCGACTCCTCCGAAATCGCCGCACTGCGCGCCGAGCTGACCCTGCTTCGCCAGAATCTGCAGGTCCTCTTCGAGGGCGCGCTACCCGACGAGCAACCGGCGCTGCAGGCCGATGCTGTGCGGATCGACGCGTTGCCGGCCGGTGGCTTCAATGCCTTCGACGAGCCAGACCACGATTTCGACGTTAGCCCCGAGGATGCCACCGCCGCCTGGTTCGGTCCATGGCAGCAACCGCCCAGCGCACTGAAACCCGTCTTCATGCAACCGGTTTCGGCCAATTTCGCCGACCCCTACGACGACCCGGTCACCGCCGAAACCTCGGCCATCCAGCTCGACGAGTACGCCGAAACCCAGCAGGCGACCACCACACCGCAGCCCGCCGCGCCGACCACCCCGTCGGGAAAGACACCCCCGCCGCGCCTGTCCTCGCCGAACACCCGCCAGGTAACGGATACGGTCCTCCCGACCGAACCCACCTCCAACGGCAATTCGTCGACCCCCGCTCCGGCCGAGCCCACTGCCACCGAGCCGACCCCGGTCCCGGTCGCCACCGCCGAACCCACTCCGGCACCCGCAGCCGATCCCACCCAGACGCCCGCGGCCACGGCCGACCTGGAGCCCGCTCAACCCCCGGCCACCCGCCCCGAAAAGGCCCCGTCGGTCGGCACCAGCTCCCGCCGACGCCGCCGCGCCGAAACCGAAGGCACCACCCGCCTATCGGTGGCCGACATCATGGCCAACCTGGAATCAGAATCCACCCGCTGACCCAACAACTGATTTCGCAAGAACATCGGTAACTCCCCGGGCACGAGCAAACGCACCACACCACCTGCCCGCCGGCCGCCAACACCCAGTTCACACCACCTAGATCTGGCCTGAAGACGCGGAGAGGCGGGGAGGGCGTGCGCTAGATCACGGTGGGGGGTGATGGCGTCTCGCCCACAAACCCCTCTATCCTCGACCCGTAACGTCTGGTACCCGCATCGCGGGACTGGAACGCAATCGAGAGGACAACGTTGACCTCGAGAAGTGTCAACTCTGATGGCGCGAGTACGAGTGTTGACCCAGCGCCCGCACGACTGACGGTAGGAATCGTCTCGGCGGGACGAGTGGGTTCCGCACTCGGCGTAGCGCTCGAGCGAACCGGCCATGTGGTCTTCGGTGTCGCCGCGATCTCTGACGCCTCGGTGCATCGCGCCCGTACCCGACTGCCCGAGGCCCAGGTTCTGCCCATCGAGCAGATCGCTCAGCGCAGTGAACTACTCCTGCTCGCGGTTCCCGACGCCGAACTGGCCGGTCTGGTCCGCGGCCTCGCCGGTGCGAACGTGGTCCGCCCCGGCACCATCGTCGTGCACACCTCCGGTGCGAACGGCGTCGCGATTCTCGAGCCGCTGACGAAACAGGGTGCGCTCGGCCTCGCGATCCACCCCGCCATGACCTTCACCGGCCACGACGAGGACATCGCGCGCCTGGCCAACGCCTGTTTCGGCGTCACCGCCGCCGACGAGGTCGGTTACGCCATCGCGCAGGCGCTGGTGATCGAGATGGGTGGCGAACCGGTCCGCGTCGAGGAAGACCAGCGTTCGCTCTATCACGCGGCTCTCGCCCACGGCAGCAATCACCTGGTCACGGTCATCGTCGACGCCGTCGCGGCCCTGCGCGAATCCCTCTCCGGCCCCGGTCTGCTCGGCCAGCCGCTGGTCGACGATCAGCCCGGCGGCCTCCCCGCACGTCTGCTCGCCCCCCTCGCCTCGGCCGCCCTCGACAACGCACTGCGCCGCGGTCAGGCGGCGCTGACCGGCCCGGTCGCCCGCGGCGATGTCGCTGCCGTGGCCGCCCACCTCGCCGCGCTCGCGCAGGTCGACGACCGCCTGGCCGAGGCCTACCGCGCCAACTCGCTGCGCACCGCCGAACTCGCACAAACCGATCCGGCACTGCTGGAGCTCCTCGCCAAGGAAGGCCACTGATGGAACCCCGAGAAGTGCATCACCACCAGGGCGGCGCGCGCGCCACCGGCGCCTTCAAGGCGGGCGTCCTGACCGTGCACCACAACCCCGAGGTGCTCGACACCGTCGCCAAGGCACTGCGCGGTGCCGGGCGCACGGTCGGTTTCGTGCCGACCATGGGCGCGCTGCACGAGGGTCATCTGGCGCTCATCCGCCAGGCCAAGCTCGCCAACCAGGTCGTGATCGTCTCGATCTTCGTCAACCCCCTGCAGTTCGGCGCGAACGAGAACCTCGACGCCTATCCGCGCACCCTCGACGCCGACCTCGAACTGCTCCGGACCGAGGGCGTCGACCTGGTCTTCGCGCCGACCGTCTCCGACATGTACCCGGAGGGCATGCGCACCACGATCCAGCCCGGCCCGCTCGGTGCCGAGCTCGAAGGCGGCAGCAGGCCGACGCATTTCGCGGGCATGCTCACCGTTGTCGCGAAGCTGCTCAACATCACCCACGCCTCCGAGGCGTATTTCGGTGAGAAGGACTACCAGCAGCTCACCTTGATCCGGCAGATGGTGCGCGACCTGAACATGGACGCCACGATCGTCGCCTACCCGACGGTCCGCGAGCCCGACGGCCTCGCCCTCTCCTCGCGCAACCGCTTCCTCGACGCCACCCAGCGTGAGTCGGCACTCGCCCTGTCGGCCGCACTCGCCGCGGGCCGCCATGCCGCCGGTCTCGGCCCGGACGCGGTTGTCCAGACCGCCCGCTCGGTCCTCGACGCGGTCGACGGCCTCGATGTCGACTACCTCGAACTGCGCGACTCGAACCTGGGTCCGGCTCCCACCGCGGGCAACGCCCGCCTGCTCGTCGCCGCCAAGCTCGGCGACACCCGCCTGATCGACAACGCTCCCGTTGTACTCGGCGCCCAGATCGATGGGCACCCCGACGCGAACTCCCTACCTGCCTCGCAGGCGCACTGAAAGGCGACGACGATGTTGCGCACCATGATGAAGTCGAAGATCCACCGTGCCACCGTGACCCATGCCGACCTGCACTATGTCGGCTCGGTGACCGTCGACCAGGACCTGCTCGACGCCGCCGATCTGCTCGAGGGTGAGCAGGTCTGCATCGTCGACATCGACAACGGCGCCCGCCTCGAGACCTATGTGATCGCCGGCGAGCGCGGTTCGGGCGTGATCGGCATCAACGGTGCCGCCGCCCACCTCGTGCACCCCGGTGACCTGGTCATCCTCATCGCCTACGGCCAGATGGACGAGGCCGAGGTCCGCGACTACGACCCCAAGGTGGTCTTCGTCGACGACCACAACCGTCCGGTGGAGCTGGGCAGCGACCCCGCGCACGCACCGGAGGGCTCCGGCCTCACCTCACCGCGTTCACTGTCGTTCGTCTGAGCCGGGCGGGGGAGCCAGGACAATGCTGCTGACGATCGACGTCCGCAACACGGGGATCGAGCTCGGCCTGTTCTCCGGCAGCGGTGAACACGCGACGCTGGTGCGGCACTGGCGGATTCACACGAATCCGCTGATCACCGCGGACGAGTTCGCGATGCAGGTGCGTGGCCTGGTCGGCGACGACCTCGACCAGATCGTCGGCGTCTCGGCGCTGTCGACCGTGCCGCCGGTGCTGCGCGAACTGCGCGCCATGCTCGCGCGCTACTGGTCTCATGTGCCGCATGTGCTGGTGGAACCCGGTGTGCGAACCGGTATTCCGCTGCTGGTCGACAATCCGAAGGAAGTCGGCGCCGACCGTATCGTCAATTGCCTCGCCGCCTTCCGTAGCTTCGGCGGGCCCGCGATCGTGGTCGATTTCGGCACCGCGATCTGCGTCGACCTGGTTTCGGCCAAGGGCGAATTCCTCGGCGGCGTGATCGCGCCCGGTGTGGAGATCTCCGCCGAGGCGCTGGTGGAACGCAGTGCGATGCGCCGCGTCGAGCTGGCGCGGCCGCGTTCGGTGGTGGGCAAGAACAGCATGGAGTGCATTCAGTCCGGCGCGATTTTCGGCTTCGCCGGGCTGGTCGACGGGCTGGTCGACCGCATCCGCGACGAATTCGACGCGTTCGCGGGCACCGATGTCACCGTCGTCGCCACGGGGGCGGGCGCACCGCTGATCGTGCCGGAGTCGGAAACGATCGACCAGCACGTACCGCACCTCACGCTGACCGGCCTGCGCCATGTCTACGAGCGCAACAAAAAGTAGTGTCTGCTAAACTAGCGCTCGTGATCTTTCGTGTGAGCACCCAGGAGTGTTGTCGAGGCTAATCTGCCTCGACCGTTCGAGGCTGACGTTTTCCCTCGACCGATTCTCACCTCCTGGAGATGCGCTCATGCGTTCTTCTGTCCTTTCCCTTCCGTCCGCACGCGACGAGTACTCCGCGACGCCCCCGCTCGACCGGGCGATCGCCTCGGCATTGCCGACCCGGTTGCGTCCCGCTGACCTGCTGCGACTCACCGACGAAGGCGCCGAAGACGTGCTCTCCGGCCGCTTCGACCACCTCCTGCCCGCCGACGGCATCTGGCCGGCCGACGAACGCTGGGCGGTCCGCCTTTCCCACGACGACGAGGTCGATGTCTGGCTGATCAGCTGGACGCCGGGCAAATTCACCGATTTGCACGATCACGCCGGCTCGCTCGGCGCGTTGACCGTGCTCAGCGGCGCCCTCTCGGAATACCGCTGGAATGGTTCGGAGTTACGCAGGCGCACGCTCGCCGCGGGTGATCAGGCATCGTTCCCGATCGGCTGGGTGCACGACGTGGTGCGCGCCCCCGCCGCCGCCGAATCTGTCGGCCCGCTGGACCCCACCTTGAGCGTGCACGCCTATTCCCCGCCGTTGTCGGCGATGTCGTATTACGAAGTGACCGGCCACGGCACGCTGCGCCGAACCAAAACCGTCCTCACCGACCAGCCCGAAGGTGATCTGTGATGAGCCGTTTGTCGATTGATCAGATGCTCGAGAACGCGCGCGCGCGATTGGACCGGGTGTATGTGTACGACGTGGCCGCCGCGCTGGAGCGCGGCGCGATTCTGGTCGACATCCGGCCCGCCGCCCAGCGGGTGCGCGAAGGCTCCCTGCCCGGCGCGCTGGTGATCGAGCGGAATGTCCTGGAATGGCGGCTGGATCCAACCTCGTCGGCACGGTTGTCCCTCGCCGTAGATCACGATGTGGAGTGGATCATTTTCTGCTCGGAGGGGTACACGTCGAGTTTGGCCGCGGCCGCCTTGCAGGAGTTGGGGTTGCACCGGGCCAGCGATGTGATCGGCGGGTACCAGGCGCTGAAGTCGGCGGGGTTGTTGACGGTCGGCACCGGCGTCCCGCATTTCGCCCGTGAGGTCGACGCGCTGGCTTCGCTGTAAGGGGGTCGCCGCCCGCGAGTTGGGTTGTCCACGTGGGCAATCAGAGGCCGTCGCGGGCGGTTTGTGTTTCAGTTATGTGACGTTGATTGCATCCGGCGGGGGAATGGTCGGTGTGGGGCGGGGTTTGCCCCCCGTACTTTGCGGGCGGGGGTAAATCCATTTCGCGGTGCCGCTAATGTTGTCGGACGTGAGCACTCCTAACCCCGCCGCACCCGGCCGCGCCGCCACTTCCGCTGTGGACATCGACGTTCCCGAGCAGATGCGGATTCGCCGGGACAAGCGCGAACGGCTGCTCACCAACGGTGGTGAGGCCTATCCGGTGGTGGTGCCGCGCACCCACACGCTGGCCGAAATCCGTGCCGCCTACCCGGATCTGGAAGCCGACACCCAGACCGGTCTGCAGGCAGGAATCGCGGGACGCGTCATTTTTGTTCGTAATACCGGCAAGCTGTGCTTTGCCACGCTGCAGGAAGGCGACGGCACCAAGCTGCAGGCCATGATCAGCCTCAACGGTGTCGGTGCCGACGCGCTGGCGGCCTGGAAGGCCGATGTCGACCTCGGTGACTTCGTTTTCGTGCAGGGCGAGGTCATCTCCTCGCGCACCGGTGAATTGAGCGTAATGGCCGATTCCTGGTCGATGGCGGCCAAGTCGCTTCGCCCGCTGCCGGTGGCGCACAAGGAGATGAACGAGGAGTCGCGCGTCCGTGCGCGCTATGTCGACCTGATCGTGCGTCCCGAGGCCAGGGAAATGGCACGTACCCGGGTGAATGTGGTCCGTGCGCTGCGCACCGCGCTCGAGCGCCGCGGCTTCCTCGAGGTCGAGACCCCGATGCTGCAGACCATCCACGGCGGCGCCGCCGCGCGCCCCTTCGTCACCCATTCCAACGCGCTGGACATGGATCTTTTCCTGCGTATCGCGCCGGAGCTGTTCCTCAAGCGTTGCGTGGTCGGCGGCTTGGAGAAGGTCTTCGAGATCAACCGGAACTTCCGCAACGAAGGCGCTGACTCGACCCATTCGCCCGAGTTCGCGATGCTGGAAACCTACGAGGCCTACGGCACCTATGACGACTCGGCGACGATGACTCGGGAATTGATCCAGGAAGTCGCGCAAGAGGCATTCGGCACCCTCCTTGTGACACTTGCCGACGGCACTGAATATGATCTCGGTGGCGAGTGGACGACCGTCGAGATGTATCCCTCGCTGTCGGAGTCGATCGGTGTCGAGGTCACTCCGGAAACCACTGTCGAGGAATTGCTCGCACTCGCCGATCGGGTGGGTCTGGAAATTCCCACCGGCAAGGGCTACGGTCACGGGAAACTGGTCGAAGAACTATGGGAGCACGCGTATGGCGACAAGCTCTACGCGCCGACTTTCGTTCGCGACTTCCCGGTCGAGACTTCACCGCTGACGCGTCAGCATCGCAGCAAGTCCGGTGTCACCGAGAAGTGGGACCTCTATGTTCGCGGCTTCGAGTTGGCAACGGGCTATTCGGAACTGGTGGACCCGGTGATCCAGCGGGAACGCTTCGTCGACCAGGCGCGGTTGGCCGCGGCAGGCGATGACGAGGCCATGGTGCTCGATGAAGACTTCCTCGCCGCGATGGAACACGGCATGCCGCCGACCACCGGAACCGGTATGGGAATCGATCGCTTGTTGATGGCACTCACGGGTTCGGGAATCCGGGAAACGATCCTGTTCCCGATTGTGCGACCCACTAGTCGCTGACCAGTGAATTCATGGGGTGAAGACCCCATGTTGGAAATTTCGCATTTCGGGGTATTCTTGCCTCGGGTATTCGGCCTGGAGGCAGGCTTGACGATTTCGAGAGGACGTTCATCTCATGGCAAAGAAGGTCACCGTTAGCCTGATCGACGATGTCGACGGTGAGTCCATCGCGGACGAGACCATCGAGTTCGCTATCGATGGGGTGTCGTACGAGATCGATCTGTCGGACGCAAATGCGGCGCGCCTGCGTGAAGGCCTGGACGAGTGGGTCGCCAACGCCCGCCGTGTGAGTGGCCGTCGCCGGGTGAAGGCTGCCGGTGCACCCGCGCCGCAGGGCAAGAGCCGCGTTTCCATGGACCGTGAACAGAGCGCCGCAATTCGCGAATGGGCTCGCCGTAAGGGCCACAAGGTCTCGGCTCGCGGTCGTATCTCGGCGGAAATCACCGACGCGTACAACAAAGAGGTCGGCAAGAGCTGAGTTTTTGGCGGCGCGGGCGCCGCGTGGTTCGCGGCCCCGCCGGTCCCGTCGTTGCGACCTCGAGACTAACGCCTTCGGCGTAGCGCTTTCGAGGCCGCAACGACGGGACGGCCGCGAACGGCAGGCTGCGCCTGCCTGCCCCTCCTCAGGGTCGGGGCGTGCGGGGCCGGGTTTGTGGGGTTGGGTCTCGAGTCCGGATCGTGTGGAGTTGGGGTCGTAGGGAAGTAGACTGTTGGCCGTGCACAAGGTGTTTCGAGTATCCGGCGGTGGTGCGCGGTGAGCTCTTTCCTGCGGTACACCGACGACACCGGTAAGCAGCATGAATTGGCCTTGGAGGCCGGGCAGCAGCGCGTCACCATCGGGCGCAATGTGCAGGCCGACCTCGTGCTCGCGTGGGACGCCGAGGTTTCGCGTCTGCACGCGGCCGTCGAGCATCTAGGTGCGCACTGGACCATCATCGATGACGGACTTTCCCGTAACGGCACCTTCGTCAACGGTGAGCGGCTGGTCGGGCGGCGCAGGTTGAGTCCTGGCGACCGGATTCGGGTCGGGACCACGCTCGTGCATTTCTTCGATTTCGGCGGTGTGGTGGACGACGCGACGCATACCGCGTCCGGATCCATCCCCACGATGCGCTCACTGACCGAGACCCAGCGCGCGGTGCTGGTCGCGCTGTGCCGGCCGTACAAACACGGCACCGGATTCGCGACGCCCGCGTCGAATCAGCAGATCGCCGAGGAATTGTTCCTCTCCATCGACGCCATCAAAACCCACCTGCGCGCGTTGTTCGCGAAGTTCGGGGTGGAAAACCTGCCGCAGAACCAGAAGCGCACCCGGCTGGCCGCGCTGGCCATGCAGAGCGGCCTGATCTCCGACCACGATTTGTGACCGTGACGCTCGCGTAGGTCGATGAGCGTTTGAACTATGTCGTGGACGGGCGCTGGACGGTTGACTTACTCGTATCACCGGAGCGCGGGATCTCGAGCTCCGGACCACGAGTCAGGAGACGTCACATGTTCGCAGTTCGGATGGCCACCATGGTGCTCGCCGTGCTCAGTACGGGGCTCATCGCCGGGGTGTTCTACGCCTACGCGATCTCGGTGATGCCCGCGCTGGCCCGCGCCGACGACCGCACGCTCATCGACGTGATGCAGAAGATCAACGTCGTGATCATCAACCCCTGGTTCATGTTGGGCTTCATGGGCACGGTCGGCTTCACCGCGCTGGCAGCCGCTCTGCACCTGGGCAGCGACCAGCGCACGGCCCTGATCTGGCTCGGAATCGCGTTGGTGCTCAACGTGATCGCGTTCGGCGTCACCGTCGGACTCAATGTGCCGCTCAACGATGCGCTCGCCGCGGCGGGTGATCCGGCGTCGATCGCCGACACCGCTGCTGTCCGTGCCGATTTCGAGGCCACGTGGGTTCGCTGGAACATCGTCCGTGCGGTGCTGCACACCGCCGCGTTCCTGGTGCTGTGTGGCGCGTTGTTCGCCGCGGGCGTGCAGCAGGGCAAGTCGAATTCGACCACCGACGCGGTTGCCGGCCAGTCGTTCGCCCAGGTCAGTGGGCAGGCGGTCGCTCAGACCGGCGGTCCTGTCGCCGGACAGCGGTTTTCGCAGCAGCCCGGCAGCCCGGCAGCCGGTGCGCCGTACGGCCAGCAGCACCAGCGTCGATGAATTCCGGTCGGTAGTGCCACGCGATCACTAGAACGTGTTCCATGATCAGTGGAACACGTTCTAGTGAGGAGTCGTTCATGCGACGTAGTTCGCTTCTGGTGATGGCCGCGGCGGCCCTGCTCGCCTGCCTGCCCGCCACCGCGTCAGCCCAGCCGCTCCCGGTCGACTACAACTTCTTCGCCGGCATCCCGAATGAGCTCGCCGATCCCGGTGGCTCGCTGCCCGGTTCCAACGACTGGTCCTGCCGCCCGAGCGCTATGCATCCGAATCCCGTCGTGCTCATTCACGGCACGGCAGGTGGCGCACAGACCAATTGGGGCGCGTACGTTCCGCTGCTCGCGAATGAGGGCTACTGCGTCTACGCCCTCAACTATGGCGCGCTGGATGTGCCGTGGCCGCTGTCGGCCATGGGCGGAATGCGTCCGATCGCCGAGAGCGGCGCGCAGTTGGCCGCTTTCGTGGAGCGCGTGCGGTCGGCCACTGGCGCGCGACAGGTGGACTTCCTCAGTCACTCGCAGGGGAGTCTGGTGGGGAGTTACTACCTGAAGCGTCTCGACGGTGCTGAGACGGTGGACAAGTTCGTTTCCCTGGCGGGACCGTGGCTGGGTGTGTACGGCGATCAGATGGACGTATGGCGGACCGTCGGGCAGCGGCTCGGCGTGGCCGCCGACGATCTGGACCGCATGGTCTCCGCCGGCGTGTGCTCGCCGTGCTCGGAATTGATGGGGGGATCGGCGTTCATGCGGGCGCTGAACGCCGACGGCGTCTATGTCCCTGGCGTCGCCTACACCAACATCGCTACGGTCTACGACGAGATAGCCACCCCCTACACCAGCGGCCTGGTGGCCGGGCCCAACGCGGCGAATATCGTGGTGCAGGACGGGTGCCCGGCTGACTTCTCCGAGCACCTGGCAATCGCGGGCAGCCAACGCGCGGCCGGTTACGTCCTCAACGCTCTCGATCCCGCCAGGCAGGCCGCGGTGCCCTGCGAGTTCGTCCCACCCTTCACCGGTTAACCAACCCCGGCGCGATTTCGCTGTAGGCAAAACTGAAGGGGAAACGAATGCCGCGACGTGCGCGTTGTGAGTGAATGACCATGTTGTCGCCGGTCTTCAATAGGGTGGACCGGCGGCGGCGGAATCCCCTGCCAACTAGAGTGGATGGCGGGGGCCGCAACCCCCGGGCTTCATGGCAGGCTGACGGCGAAAGTTGTCGGTCCGACGCCCTAGGTTGTATCGAGCATACTGCGGCGTCTGTTGCCAGAATGTCGGAGCAGGAGAGTGAGGGAGCGATGTTCGAGAGGTTCACCGACCGCGCGAGGCGTGTCGTTGTCCTGGCCCAAGAAGAGGCCCGGATGCTCAACCACAACTACATCGGCACCGAGCACATCCTGCTTGGGTTGATCCACGAGGGCGAGGGTGTGGCGGCGAAGTCGCTGGAGTCCCTTGGTATCTCGCTGGAGGGTGTGCGTAGCCAGGTCGAGGAGATCATCGGGCAGGGCCAGCAGGCGCCGTCCGGTCACATCCCCTTCACCCCGCGTGCCAAAAAGGTGCTGGAGCTGAGCCTTCGCGAGGCGCTGCAGCTCGGCCACAACTACATCGGTACCGAGCACATCCTGCTCGGCCTCATCCGCGAGGGCGAGGGCGTTGCGGCCCAGGTGCTGGTCAAGCTCGGTGCCGACCTCAACCGTGTCCGTCAGCAGGTCATCCAGCTGCTGTCCGGGTACCAGGGCAAGGAGCCCGTCGAGGGCGCCGGTCCGCGCGGCGAGGCGGGCACTCCGTCCACATCGCTGGTGCTCGACCAGTTCGGCCGCAACCTCACTCAGGCCGCGCTCGAGGGCAAGCTCGACCCGGTCATCGGCCGCTCGAAGGAAATCGAGCGCGTCATGCAGGTGCTGAGCCGCCGCACCAAGAACAACCCGGTGCTGATCGGCGAGCCCGGTGTCGGTAAGACCGCGGTCGTCGAGGGCCTCGCACAGGCCATCGTCAACGGCGAGGTCCCCGAGACCCTCAAGGACAAGCAGCTCTACACCCTCGACCTGGGCTCCCTGGTCGCGGGCAGCCGCTACCGCGGTGACTTCGAAGAGCGCCTCAAGAAGGTGCTCAAGGAGATCAACACCCGCGGCGACATCATCCTGTTCATCGACGAGCTGCACACGCTCGTCGGCGCGGGTGCTGCCGAAGGCGCCATCGACGCGGCCTCGATCCTGAAGCCGAAGCTGGCCCGTGGCGAGCTGCAGACCATCGGTGCCACCACGCTCGACGAGTACCGCAAGTACATCGAGAAGGATGCCGCCCTGGAACGCCGTTTCCAGCCGGTCCAGGTGGGCGAGCCGACCGTCGAGCACACCATCGACATCCTCAAGGGTCTGCGCGATCGCTACGAGGCACACCACCGGGTCTCCATCACCGATAGTGCGCTCGTCGCCGCCGCCACCCTGGCCGATCGCTACATCAACGACCGGTTCCTGCCGGACAAGGCGATCGACCTGATCGACGAAGCGGGCGCGCGCATGCGCATCCGCCGGATGACCGCTCCGCCGGACCTGCGCGACTTCGACGACAAGATCGCCGATGCTCGCCGGGAGAAGGAAAGCGCTATCGACGCGCAGGACTTCGAGAAGGCCGCGCGTCTGCGCGACAAAGAGAAGCAGCTCGTCGCCAAGCGTGCCGAGCGCGAAAAGCAGTGGCGCTCAGGCGATCTGGATGTCGTGGCCGAGGTCGACGACGAGCAGATCGCGGAGGTGCTCGCCAACTGGACCGGCATCCCCGTCTTCAAGCTCACCGAGGAGGAGACCACCCGTCTGCTCCGCATGGAGGACGAGATCCACAAGCGGATCATCGGCCAGGAGGATGCCGTCAAGGCCGTCTCCAAGGCGATCCGCCGCACTCGCGCCGGTCTGAAGGACCCCAAGCGTCCGTCGGGCTCGTTCATCTTCGCCGGCCCCTCGGGTGTCGGTAAGACCGAGCTCGCCAAGTCGCTGGCGAACTTCCTGTTCGGCGACGACGACGCGCTCATCCAGATCGATATGGGCGAGTTCCACGACCGCTTCACCGCTTCTCGTCTGTTCGGTGCCCCTCCCGGGTACGTGGGCTACGAGGAGGGCGGCCAGCTCACCGAGAAGGTGCGCCGCAAGCCGTTCTCGGTGGTGCTGTTCGACGAGATCGAGAAGGCGCACCAGGAGATCTACAACACCCTCCTGCAGGTGCTCGAGGACGGTCGTCTCACCGACGGTCAGGGTCGTACGGTCGACTTCAAGAACACCGTGCTGATCTTCACCTCGAACCTGGGCACCTCCGACATTTCCAAGGCTGTCGGCCTGGGCTTCACCCAGTCCAACGCCGAGGGCTCGAACTACGAGCGGATGAAGCTCAAGGTCAACGACGAGCTGAAGAAGCACTTCCGCCCCGAGTTCCTCAACCGCATCGACGACGTGATCGTCTTCCACCAGCTCACGAGCGAACAGATCGTGCAGATGGTTGACCTGATGATCGCCCGCGTCTCGAAGCAGCTGAAGAACAAGGACATGGCGATGGAGCTGACCGATCAGGCCAAGAGCCTGCTCGCCAAGCGCGGTTTCGACCCGGTCCTCGGTGCGCGTCCGCTGCGTCGCACGATCCAGCGCGAGATCGAAGACCAGCTGTCGGAGAAGATCCTCTTCGGCGAGATCGGCGCGGGCCAGACCATCGTGGTCGACGTCGAAGGCTGGAACGGCGAGGGTCTCGGCGAGGACGCCAAGTTCACCTTCACCGGCAAGACGAAGCTGACCAAGGCTTCCGCGGGCGACGACAAGCCCGAGGTGGTCCTCACCGGCGCAGCCGAGGGCACCGCGCCCGAGTCTGCCGCCTCCGGCGAGTAGTCAGCAGAACCGAAAAAGCCCGCCCCCGAACTGTTCGGGGGCGGGCTTGTTCGTTATCCGAACCGGCTAGCCGTCTTAGCCACCGGTGACTTCGCGAGACCGCGCGAGGACCGGGGCGAAGGCGGTAGTCAGCCGAATCGCTACTTCTTCCCGCGCGGTTCGCTCAGCACCGCGAGCCTGGTGCGGTATTCGTCCTCGGTGATCTCGCCGCGAGCGAAGCCTTCACGCAGCGCGCCCACCGCGCCGCCGCGTCCCACGCACCGTCGGCGGGCGAAGAAGAGCAGTCCGATCACGGCGATCCAGAAGATCACGGGGAAAATCCAGAAGAACGGCCAGGGATGCCACCCTCCGTCGTAGTGGTCGGCCAGCAGGGTCAGCGTTGTCGCGCTATCGAAAATGTTCATGTCTCGAGCGTGCTCGCTCGAATGATCGACGACATCGGCCGCGAGACCCGACCCGGTGTACGTCCCGACGCGTACGAGCCGCCGACCGGTACCGTGAAGTGCAGCCGAATTCCATCATGAGGGGTGCGCAGTGACGCAGACAGATGGTGCGCTGAGCCTCGATGATGTGTTGGCCGGTGTGCAGTGGCGGTTCGCGGGGCGCGACGAGTTCGCGCTGACGGCGGGCCAGTGGGAGTTCATGACCGAACCGAGTGCGCTCGTTGTGCTCGACGGGCTGGTCCGCGTCGAAGGGCTCAGTACGGCAGAGGATCTGGCCAGCGGTGACTTTCTGTTCGTCCCTGGCACAACACGATTCGCGATCAACGCGCTGTCGGCGGGCCGGGTGCTTCGGGTGCGCCTCGAACCCGTCGGGACCGGCAGCGCCATGGCAGCGCTGCCGCAACGGCTGCTGCTGACCGGTTTCGTCGACCACACGCCGCTGGCCGCGACCATGTTTCGCCACTTGGTCGAACAATGCCCTGATCCATTCGGTGTTCAGGGCGACCGGGTGGCCACGTTGATCACCTCGATGGCGATCGAGTCCTGGCACGCTCGTGGCTGCGCGCCGCCACGGTGGCTACTGCGGGTGAACGAGCCCGGATTGGCGCATGCGGTGGCCGCGATGCATGCCGACCCGGGACAGGTTTGGACCGTCGAGGGGCTGGCGAAGATCGCGCTGGCCTCGCGGTCCGGGTTCGCCGCCAGGTTCCAGGCAGCGACCGGTCTCACGCCGGGCCGGTACCTGACGAAACTGCGGATCGAGCGGGCGCAACTGCTGTTGGCCGACCACGCGGTGCCGGTCGGCACGGTGGCCCGCCGCCTCGGCTATCGCTCGGAGACGGCATTCGGCCGGGCGTTCCGGCGGCACACGGGTCGCACGCCGTCGGATTGGCGGCGTGCGACCCGTGTATCGATGTCAGTGCCCCGCTCGGGTGAGTGAGCGCCGGATCAGCACGCCGCCGAGTACCGCGGCGACGGCGCCGAGCGCGTAGGTAGGGGCCAGACCGATGCTGTCCACGCCGCGTCCACCGACCGCGGAGCCGAGAATGATCGCCAACTGGAAACCGCCGACGACCAGCCCGCTGCCCGCTTCCATCCGATCGGGCAGCACCCGCGACACCCACACCTGCACGAGATTGAGGATGCCGCCGAACGCGGTCCCCCAGATGACCACGGCCAGGTAGGCGAGCGGGGCGAACGCCGCGGAGGCGATGATCGCCAGCAGGGAAAGCCCGATGGCCGTTGGCACCGCCAGCAGCAGGGCCCCGAGGTGGCGGTCGGCGAGTGCGCCGAGGACGAAGTTGCCGAACAGACCACCGACACCGAACAGGGCGAGCAGGACCGGGATCGCCGCTGGGCCCGCGCCGAGCAGGTCGGCCATGGCCGGGCGGATGTAGGTGTATCCCGCGAAGTGCCCGCCGACAACGGCGACCATGCTGGCCAGGCCGAGCGTCACCCCCGGAGCCCGCAGCGCGCTACCGAGTGCGGCGAACCCGATGCCGTTGCTCGGCGCGATCGGCGGCAGCACCAGCCGCACGGCGACGGCGGTGGCGGCGGTCAGTGCGGCCGTGACCAGAAATGTCGTCCGCCAGCCGGCGTAGGTGCTCAACAGCACCCCGAGCGGCACCCCCGCCACCGTCGCGACCGTGGTCCCCGCGTTCACGATCATCATTGCCTTGCCGAGCCGTTCGGCGGGCACGAGCTTCGCGGCGATCACCAGCGCCATCGACCAGTAGCCACCGACGGCGAGCCCGAGCAGCAGCCGCGCGATCAGCAACAGCGCGATGTTCGGTGCAAGCGCCACAACAACATTCGAAACCGCGGCCCCGATGGTCAACACGATCAGCAACGTGCGCCGATTCACCCGTGGAAACAGCGAACCCAGCCCGAGCGCGGCCACCAAAGCGGTCAGCGCCGTCGCGCTCACCGACAATCCGACAACCCCTTCGGGTACACCGAGGTCGTTCGCGAGCGCGGTGAGCACGCCCGGCGGCAGGAACTCCGCGGTCACCAGCGTGAAGCTGCCGAGGAACATGGTCAGCAAGGCGGGCAACGCGGCGCGACGCGAAAGTCCCGATGCCGCAGCGCTCGTCGTCAATGTGTTGGTCATGTCGGATGCAACAGCGCGAACATCGCCGGCACGCGACCCAAACGCCACGGCGATCGACCTGAACGCCAATGTCGCGCTTGCTGGTTCGCCACCGGATCGGCAGTTCTCGGCAATGGCCGTGGCGGGTTACGCGAATCGACCGATAACCGCAGAATTCGTCGAAGACGCGTAGGCGAAGAATTCCCGCAGTTGGGCGTAGCCGTCGCCCAGGTATTCGAGCGCTTCGTCGCGGTCATCCCAGATGTCCGGGCGCGCGGCCTCCTCGTCCATCAACTCGGGGGAGAAAACCGCGGCGAGCCGGTCGAACGGTGTCGAGCTGAGGACCTTCGCTGCCGCGGCGACCTCTTCCGGGGTCCACACGCTGAGGCAGTCCTCTCGATGAGTCGGCTGGTCGTCGTGCAAGAGGTCGAAGTCGACGGCGGCCGCGGGGAACAGCAGGCGCAGTCCGTCCCATGCTTGGTCGAGGTCGCCGGACGGTTCCCCCTCGGCCAGGGTCGGTGCGTCGAGGAATTCATCGGGGACATCGAGTGACCCGGTGATGCGGTCGGCATCGGCGGGGGAAATGCGGGTGAAGATGAAAATGATGCTCATGGCGTGACGCTCATTTCGGACGCGGTGGCGGGATCGTGGTGACGGTAGAAATCGCGCCTTGGCGATAGCTTGGCGTCTGCTTTTCGCCGGCTCGACAGCGCAATTGCGCGGCGTACCGTGGGAATTGCTCTATCCAACCGACACGGGGGTGTTCGCACACATGACTGATACCGACCGCACTCTGATTGCCGTTCTGCTCGATCGTTCCGGGTCGATGCAGACGATCAAGGCCGATACCGAAGGTGGGTTGGCCGCCTATTTCGAGCAGCAGCGGGCGGTGCCGAAGCAGATCGAGGTCACGCTCGCTCAGTTCGACACCACCTACGACGTCGTCTACTCGAACGTGCCGCTGGCCCAGGTGCCAGCGCCGAGTCTGCATCCGCGGGGCGGGACCGCGCTCTACGACGCACTCGGCAAGCTCGTCACCAGCGTGGGCGCCGAACTGGCCGAGCGCCCCGAGCACGAACGTCCCGGCACCGTGATCATCGTCGTCCTCACCGACGGTCACGAGAACTCCAGCCGCGAATGGACGCACGCCGCCGTGAAGTCGCTGATCACCCAGCAGCAGGACGTCTACAACTGGACCTTCGTCTTCCTCGGCGCCAACATGGATGCCGTCGAAGTAGGCTCCAACCTCGGCTTCGACCCCGGCTCGGCCATCACCTACGCCCCGGTCGCCGGCGGCGTCCGAGGCGCCTTCGACGCCCTCTCCGCCTACTCCGCCCGAGCCCAAGCCGCCCCCGCGGGCGCCGCCCGCCGCGCCCGCTTCTCCGCCTCCGAACGTCGACAAGCAGACCAGGGCAAGTAGTCACCTATCGCCAACCTGGGCGGACCAGGCCTGATTCGTAGGCGAGGACTACGAGTTGGGTGCGGTCTCGGGCGTCGAGTTTGGTGAGGATTCGGCTGACGTGGGTGCGGGCGGTGGCGGGGGACATGTAGAGGCGGGCGCCTATTTCGGCGTTGGTGAGGCCCTCGGCCACCAGGGTCATCACCTCGCGTTCGCGGTCGGTGAGTTCGGCGAAGGCGGCGGGGGGTGGTTGTTTGGCGTGGGTGGAGAACTCGGCGAGGAGGCGACGGGTGACGCCGGGGGAGAGGAGGGCGTCGCCCGCGGCTACGACGCGGACGGCACGGAGCAGGTCGGCGGGTTCGGTGTGCTTGACCAGGAAGCCCGCGGCGCCGGCGCGGATCGCTTCGAAGACGTATTCGTCGAGTTCGAAGGTGGTGAGGACGACGACGCGGACCGGCGCGAGCTGGGGGTCATCGGCGATCATCCGGGTGGCGGCGAGGCCGTCGAGGATCGGCATGCGGATGTCCATCAGCACCACATCGGGGACCAGGGCGCGGGTCATCCGGACGGCCTGCTCACCGTTTTCGGCCTCGCCGATCACCTCGATGTCGTCCTGGGCATCGAGCAGGGCGACGAATCCGCCGCGAACCAGCGCTTGATCGTCGGCGACGAGGAGACGGATCTTCGCAGGTCCCACACCGATCGGCGGCACGTCGGCACCTGAGAAGCCGGAACTGTGCGGGGTGCTCATGCTTGGTCCGTTCGGCGGCCTGGGTCCGGGCGTCGGCCGCTCATGCGCTGGCCTCCTTACCGTTGGTCGACGTCGGGCTGGCATCGGTAGCCGCTGGTCGAGCGGGCAATCTCGCCGCCACTCGGAACCCGCCCGAGGGGCGCGGTCCCGCGGTGAGCGCCCCACCCAAAGCGTGTGCCCGTTCCCGCATCCCGATGATCCCGTTGCCGCCGATCCCGGTTCGGACAGCGGTCTCGGTCGGCCGGGTGTTGTCGACGGTGATGTCCACCGATTCCGGTGTGTACCGCAGGGTGATCAGCGCTGTCGCGCCGGGCGCGTGCCGCACCACGTTGGTCAGCGATTCCTGAACGATCCTGGCCGCCGCCACATCGATAACGCTGGGCAGTTTCTTGGGCGTACCGATGATCTTGGTGTCGACGTCGAGCCCGGTCGCCCGGGTGCGCTCGAGCAGGGTGTCGAGGTCGTCGAGGGTTGGTGCGGGAGCACGCGGCGCGGGGCGTGGCGGAACGGGCACGTCATCGGACACGCCAACATGTTCGGGGTACTCCGGCACCACCGCGGTCCCGCTGCGAATCGCGTGCAGCAGCGTATGCACCTCGGTCAGCGCCTCTTTCGACGTTGTCTTGATGGTCGCCAACGCCGCGGCCGCCTGCTGCGGCTTGCGATCGAACAGCTCGAGCGCCACCGACGACTGCACATTGATCAGCGAAAGACTGTGCGCGAGAACATCGTGCAGCTCCCTGGCAATGGCCAACCGCTCCTCGGACGCCGCCCTGGCCTGCTGTGCCTGTTCGTCGCGCTGGGCCGCCTCGGCCCGCTGCTTGCGCGCGAGCACCACCGCGCGCCGCTGCCGTACCCCCTCCGCGATCGCGACCAGCACGCCCATCCAGGCCAGCAGCCCGAAGATCTGCCACGCGTCGGAGTGCCGCCCGAGCAGGGCGGGCAACGGCCACACCATCGTCAGGTAGACGATCGCGACCACCGGGTATGTGCGCCATCGTGATCCGGTGATGGCCGCCGTCAGGAAGGCGATCACCAGCGAAAGGAAAATCGGCCCGTACCCGTAGTCGCGCAACACATACGTCACCGCGGCGACCAACGCCACCAGCAGCACCGGTTCGGGCACCAGCCGCCGGAAACCGAGCGCGATCGGTCCCGCGAGCAGCAGCAGATACGCGAGCGCGTCCAGCGACCGCACTCCGGTTTGATGCGAATTCGCACCCGAACTACCGGCCAGCTGGATCAGCGCGACCACCACTGCCAGGCCCCAGTCCGCAACGACTGAGCCACGCTCCCACTTCGCAGACGTTCCCACGTGTCCAACCCTATTGCGTACCCGTGCCAGCCGCGTCGGCCTGCGCGCGTATTTCCCGCGAGAGGCGCACTGGGCCACCGCTTCGGCCGGTCAGCAGGCCCTTCTCGCCGGATACTCGCCGACGCTGTCGACCTGCCGTAGTCCGCGCGGCGTAGCACGATGCACGCCGCAGGACGGATGCCCCGGCACCCACTGAGCGCGGATTCTGAGTCCCATGAACGAATCGATCGTGGTCACCACCGAGCTGACCAAACGCTATGGCGAGCACCTCGCCGTGGACGCGGTGAGCATGCGGGTCGCGGCCGGGGAGATCTACGGATTCCTCGGACCCAACGGCGCGGGCAAGACCACCACGCTGCGAATGCTGGCCGGCCTCATCCGGCCCAGTGCGGGCACCGCGACCGTCCAGGGCCTGTCGCCAGGCGACCCGGAGGTGCTGCGCCGGATCGGCGTACTCATCGAAGGCCCCGGCTTCTACCCGTACCTCTCCGGTCGCGACAACCTGCGGGTACTGGCCCGTTATCGCGGCCACGGCAGTGCCGAGGTCGAGACGGCGCTGGAACGCGTCGGCCTGGCCGACCGGGCAGGCGACCGCTTCCGCACCTATTCGCTCGGCATGAAACAGCGCCTCGGCGTCGGCGCGGCCATGCTCGGCGACCCGGACCTGCTGATCCTCGACGAACCGACCAACGGCCTCGATCCAGCGGGCTTGGCCGAAATGCGCACGCTCATCACCGATCTCGCGGCTGACGGCCACACCGTGCTGCTGTCGAGCCACCAGCTCACCGAGGTGCAGGAGATCTGCCACCGCGTCGGAGTGATCTCCGGTGGCCGCTTGCTCGCGGAATCTACGGTGGCCGAATTGCGCGGAACCGCAACGCTTCTAGTTCGCGCAGAGCCCGTGGACGTGGCTCTCGACGCGGTGCGGGCGGTCACCGATGCGCCCGCACGGGCGGGCGCGGACGGCATCAGAGTGGAAACGAGCGCCGCGATGGCGCCGGATGTCGCGCGAGCTGTCGTATCGGCAGGCGCGGACCTGCTCGAACTGCTGGTGGACGAGAAATCCCTGGAAGAAGTGTTCTTCGAGATGACGGCTGTGGAGGTAGCGAAATGAACACCATGACAAGGGATCTCACCGCGAGCGTGCGCGCGGAAGCGGTACGCCTGAGCCGCTGGCCCGCCTTCTGGATCGTCCTCGGCACCTGGATCCTGCTCAACCTGACCTTCGCCTACCTCTTCAACTACCTCGCCTACACCTCGGGCGAAAACGGTGCGATGTCGGACGGGCTACCCCGCGACGTCCTCCTCGGACAACTCATGCCCGCCGCCGTCCCCGAGGTGTTCACCCAGGGCATGTCGATGTTCGGCGGGGCGCTGGTGCTGATCCTCGGTGCCCTCGCTGTCGGCAGCGGATATGGCTGGGGCACTTGGAAAACCGTGTTCACCCAGGGGCCGAGCCGGGCCGCGGCGGTGGCGGGACTCCTGTTGACCCTGCTGGGGGTGGTCATCGCCCTCGTTCTGGTCGCCTTCGCCGTCGACGTCGGGATCGCTACCGTGATCGCGGCCGGCGAATCCCAGCCGATCACCATGCCCTCGCTCGAGGATTCTCTCGTCGGAATCATCACCGGTACAGCCATTCTCGGCATGTGGACCTTCGCCGGTGCCCTCATCGGTGCCATCGCCCGCGGCCCCGCCCTCGCCGTCGGCCTCGGGCTGGTCTGGGTCCTGGTCGTGGAGAATCTGCTCCGCGGCGTCGCGGGGATCTTCGGCCCGATCGAAGCCGTCACCAACTTGCTCCCCGGCACCGCCGCGGGCTCGCTGGCCGGAGCGATGCGCACCGTGGAGGGCCCAGCCAACCCGGGCGTTCTCGACATCCTCACCCGCGGCGAATCTTTCGCTCTGCTGGCTGTCTACGTGACGGCCTTCGCGGGCGGCACGATCTGGCTCATGACCCGCCGCGATCTCACCTGACCCGCGCCTGCGAGCACGCCTCAACCCCGGCGTCGTTCCCGACGATGCCGGGGTTTTGCGCGAGAACTAAGACGCACCCAGGATTCGGTGGGCAAGCGTCGACAGGCCCTCGGCGATCTGCTCGGGTGACAACCCACGTTCGCGTTGCTGGAGGTAGACCTCGGCGGCGAGTGGCGCGAGGACTGTGTCGACCAGCGAATCCGGTTGTGGCACAGCAGCGTCGATCAGCAGCGATCGCACGTGCATCGACCAGAACCCATAGGCGCCGGTGGCGAAGCGGGCACCGCCGGTTTCCGCGCCGAGTACCAGATGCGCGTGGGCGGTGAGCAATTCGATCATCGCCGCGTAGAAGGCGGCGAGTCGATCGGCGGGGGGAGCGCCGGGGCCGAGTGGGGGTGCGCCGCGGAGCAGCTGTTCCTGGAGGGCGCGTTCGTGCTCGTCGAGGAGGGCGACGGCGATCGCGGTGCGGTCGGGGTAGCGGCGGTAGAGGGTGCCGCGGCCGACGCCGGCGGCCTTGGCGATGTCGTCCATCGTGACGGTGCGTGGGTCGCGGGTGGCGAAGAGTTCGGCGGCGGCCGCCAGCACTTTCGCGCGATTGCGGGCCGCGTCGGTGCGCTCGGCAGGTGGCGGCGCATCCCGCGCTGCGCCGGTGAGCAGGTCGGATCGGGGCTCCATGGGTCGACTGTAGCCCAGCGAGAAGTATCTGGACAGTCTGTCCGTTTGTGTTCTATCGTCGAGGAATCAACAAGCGGACAGGCTGTCCAGTTAGGAAAATGTCATGACGCACCTGCTGCATCTCGACGCCAGCGCTCGAACGAACTCCCTCAGTCGCAAGCTGGGTGCCGAATTCGTCCGCGCCTGGCGCGACGCGGAACCCGGCGGTACTTACACCTACCGCGACCTCGCCGCCGAGCCGACGCCGTTCATCGAGGAGGGCTGGACCGAACTGTGTGACGCCGTCCTCGCCGCCGGGGTCACCGACCTCGACCGGCTCGCGGAACTGGCCGTCACGCCCGCGGCGAAGACCGCATGGCAGATGGTCGAACCGCTGCTGGCGCAGGTGCTGGCCGCTGACGTGATCCTGATCGGCACCCCGATGTACAACTACTCCATCCCCGCCGCCCTCAAGGCGTGGCTCGACCAGATCACTTTTCCCCGAATGTCGCTGGGGCGGCGCAGGTTCGTTGTGGTCACGGCCCGTGGCGGTGCGTACTCGCCCGGCGCGCCGAAAGCCGCGTTCGACTATCAGGAGCGTTTCCTGCGTGACTTCTTCGCGGGCCACTTCGCCGTCACCGACACGGTTTTCGTCAACGCGGAACTGGCCAATGCCGTTCAGGACCCGAACCTGTCACACCTGCGCGACGTACACGAAGCCTCGCTCGCCGCCGCGCAGGCCGAAGTGCGCTCTCTCGCCAAGGAATACGCGCGATGAGCTGGCTGGTGCTCGGCCTGGCCGGGCTGGTCGAAATCGTCTGGTCGCAGACCATCAAACCGACCGAGAACTTCACCAAACCCGTCCCGACCCTGCTCTGCGTCGCGCTCGGCTCGCTGGCCGTCTACCTGCTCTCGCGCGCTATGCAGACCCTCCCGGTGGGCACTGCCTACGCGGTATTCACCGGAATCGGGGCACTCGGCGCGATCGGTCTCGGCGTGCTCGTGCACAAGGATCCGCTCAGCGCGGGCCGAGCGCTGGCACTGGCGCTGATCCTCGGCGGCATCGTGCTCGCGCGCGTGACGAATCCCGAGTAACGCTGTCGCGCACCCGATGCGAGGATCAGCCGGTCATGACCGGTAAGGTCGGCTGATGGACCAGCCAGTTCGCCCTCCGGACCTGTCCACGCGGCCACATGAGCTCACGGTCGAGCGCGTGATGAAAGCCTCGCCCAGCCTGCTCTACGCGGCCTGGACCCAAGGCATGGACCTGTGGCTGGCCGTCCCCGGATCGGTGCTGATGCGCCCCGCCGTCAACGAGCCCCTCTACTTCGACACCGGCTCGCCGGAAAAACGCAACCCCCATTACGGCCGTATCCTGCTGCTCGAGCCGAACCGGCGCATCGAATTCACCTGGGTCACCGCCGCCACCGACGGTGTCGAAACCGTGGTCGCCGCCGAATTCCTCAAGCAGCCACGCGGCATCCGCCTGCGCCTACGCCACTCCGGTTTCCCCACCGCGGCGATCCGGGATCTGCATCAGCAGGTCTGGCCGGACAAACTCGAGCGTCTCGACGAAATCACCAGCGCCACCGCCTGAGCACCCGAGTAGGTTCGTCATCGCAACGCAAGACAACTCGAACCGAAAGGATCGCAATGCCGACTCGTAGCGCACGCACTCTCTGGTCAGGCGGACTGCAGGATGGGTCCGGGCAGGTCGAACTGGTCAGCTCGGGTGTGGGCAAGTTCGATGTGAGCTTCCCGCGCCGGGCGGCCGAGACGGCCGAGGGCACCAGCCCGGAGGAACTGATCGCGGCGGCGCATTCGTCGTGCTATTCGATGGCGCTCTCGGCGGAGATCGCCAACGCCGGTGGGACACCGGAAGGCCTGGACGTCAACGCCGATGTGACGCTCGCGCCCGACCCGGCCGGTGGTTTCCAGATCAGCAAGATCAAGCTCACCGTGCGCGGGCGTGCGTCGGGCCTTGACGCCGACGGGTTCGCCGCGGCCGCCCTCGCGGCGAAGAACGGTTGCCCGGTCAGCAAGGCGCTCGCCGGGGTGGCCGACATCGAACTGGACGCGGCACTGGCCTGATCAAAACTGGCGTATTCGTGCGATCGGCCGTCGCAGAATCAGAAAACTGATTCCGGACGGCCGTTTTGCACGATTACGCCGGTGCTCACCGCTGGGTGAACCAGCGATGCGCAGCAGGGGTGTACATGGCCGGAATCGCGATGGCGACGGCCAGGATATGCACAGTGCGGCAGCTGGCCAGCACGATCGAACTGTCGGACATGCCGTCGAACAGTGTCGTGTAGTCGTCGGTGGACAACACGACCGCCAGCGGCTCGATGATCAGCGAGACCAGGCCGACCACGCCGATCCCGACGGTGAGCACCGCGCGGGCCACGCGGCTGCCGTTCCACATGTACAGCGCGACCCCGGCGACGGCCAGGTAGATGGCGAGTCGAGGTAGCAAACCCGTGGCGGTGGCGCCGAATTCGTCGCCGCCACGCACAGCGCGCAACAGTCCTTCCGCGACTCCCGCCGCCAGGGCGGTGATGAGTCCGCCGAACGCGACATTCACGGCGCGGGGGCGAGTGCGGGAAACAAGAAAGGCAGTGCCGGTCATGACACCGACACTGCCGTCCTCAGCTGCTCGCAGGGATCACCCTGCGGTAGGAACCTGGTCCACTACCGGAGTGCTACGCCGCGAAGCGAATTCCGTGAGCGCGGCGAACGCCAGCCCCAAACTCACCCACAGGGTGGTGGTTTCGGCCAGCGAGGCCACCCGGAAATTCCACAGCAGGGTGGCGGGGAAGTCGTCGGCCACCTCGTTCACGCCGGGCAGCAGCACGTAGCCGACCGTGGTGACCACGACGAACGCACCCACTCCGGCGATGAGCCGCAGCGTGTCCGACGCGGCGAGCGCGCGGTAGGCCGCGACGGCTGCCGCGACGGCCAGCAGGCCGAGGACGACGGTCGCGACCCACAGCCAGGTGCGGTCGTTGATGGTTTCCGGATCACCGACCGCGGGCGGGTTGGCCGGATACTTGAAGAACGGCACCGCGACGATCGCCGCCCACGCGAGAACCGCCGAGGTCAGCGACAATTGGGGCCCGGACAGGGTGGTGAACCGGCGTGCCACATTCACCGCCGACGCGAACAACGCGCCGAACGCCATGCCTGCCAAGCCGAGCGCGAGGAACTGTCCCGCCTTCTGACCCGACCGGCTGACCAGCGGTTCTTCTTCGCCTCCGTGGGAATGGCCCTGCGGTTGCGCGGCTTCGTGGCCGTGTTCGGCCGGCGCGGCCGCGGCTTCTTCGATAGCGATCGCGGCGTCCACCTGGGGCTCGCCGACGAAGTAGCCCACTGTCGCGGCCAGCAGGCCGGCGATCAGGCCGGCCAGCAGGCCGCGCAACAGCAGGGTCTTGAGTGATCCGATCAGTGGCACGGAACACCCAGCAGGTGACGTCCGTCGTGCATCAGCTCATGCAAGAACATCCCGCTACGCGAGACGGCCCCCTGGTCGAAACCGACCAGGTACAGGGCGAGCAGTGCAAGCAGGACGACACCGACCGTGACGAGCACGGTTGCGAGGGTGTCGAGGCCGGTAGACCGGCTGGGTGAATGCGCGATAGCCATTCGGGTCCTCCTCTAGGGATACGCGTCCCACGGTTGAAGTGTGGTGCGAAGGTGCCGGTGTCTGGCTCTCCGGCACCGGTGACCCGGTACTTGGATACAGTGGCGCGACCGCTCCGGACTCACACCGGAATTACCGCGCACCCTCGCGGATGTTCCCTCGAACTGTGACAGCCGCGAGCCACCCACGTCAATACACGCAACCGCATGTCCAGCGGAAACGCCGCTGTCAGGCCTTCGCGGGCACGTCGAGGACAACCTCGAACTCGAGCAGCGAGGCACCTGTCGATACCGGCTTCGGACGCTCACCGTCGCCACCGTTCCCGGCGTGCGCCGCGCGGGCCGGACCGTCACGCCACGCGGCGAACGATTCCTCCGAATCCCATTGCGTCACCACGAAATACCGGTTGTCGCCGGCCACCGGGCGCAGCAACTGGAAGCCGAGGAAACCGGGGGAGTTCTCCACCGCACCCGCACGCGCGGCGAACCGCTTCTCCAGCTCGGGGCCCGCGCCCTCGGGAACTTCGATCGCATTGATCTTCACAACAGCCATAGGGCTGACAATACGACCGCGCGGGAAACATCCCGCTCTGGGGCACAATCGGCAGGGTGTTGAACGACGAAGGTGGGTCCGGTGTCCCGATCCTGCTGCTGCACGGACTGATGGGGAGTGCGCGGACCTGGGCCGACCAGGTGCCGTGGTTGCGCGGATACGGGCATGTCTATGCCGTGGATGCCGCTGGGCACGGGCGGCCGACACCGGCCGAGCTCACGACGGAGGCGTTCGTGGCCGACCTGGCCGAGCGCACCGCCACGATCACCGAACCGATGGTGATCGTCGGGCATTCGATGGGCGCGATCCACGGTTGGGTGTTCGCGGCGACCTATCCCGAACGGGTGCGGGCGATCGTCGTCGAGGACATCGCCCCCGATTTCACCGGCCGCACCGCCGCCCACTGGGCCGAGCTGATCCACTCCTGGCCACAACCGTTCGCCGACGAGCAGGCGGTGCTCGACTACTTCGGCCCGGTCGCGGGCACCTACTTCCTGCGCGCGTTCACCGCGGCACCGGACGGCTACCGCCTACACGGCGAGGTGGACACCTTCCGCGCGATCTCCGAAGAGTGGGGCACGCGCGACTTCTGGGCCGAGTGGAAGTCGCTGCGGGTGCCCGCGTTGCTCATCGAAGGTGAGCACACCATCACCCCGCCGGGCCAGATGCTGACGATGGCCGAGGTGCATCCCGATGCGGAGTACGTACGCGTCGACGGGGCGGGGCATCTTGTGCACGACGAACAACCCGAGGCATACCGCGAACACGTCGGCCGGTTCCTGCGACGCGTCACGAGCTGAGCCGGTTGGCGCCGGCGGCCCGGCGGCGGTGCTGGTCGACCGGCGAAGGCAGTCGGTTCCTTCGGCCTGAGCCGGTTGGCGGCGGTGCTGGTCGACCGGCGAAGGCAGTTGGTTCCGGACGGGCCGACCTCTCGCCACGTGTCGAGATCCAGGGTTACCCGGCGGCGCTTCCTTCGCCCGCGAGCGCGAACAGTCCGTCATCGGTCTGCTCGATCAGCCCGTCGACCAGCAGCGAGTCCAACGCCCGCGCTCGCTGACCCGGATCGCGGGTCCAGGCCAGGTCGAGGCGAATTCGTTCAACCGGACCCGATGAGTCGCGCAGCACATCGAGGAGCCGCCCACGCGCCTGGCGGTCGGTGCCCTCGTACTTCTGCACCTTGCGCGCGACTTCGGCGGCGGGTTTGCCCGCGGCGACCCAGGCGCAGCTAGGCAGGGGGCAGCGGGCGCAGTCGGGGTTGCGGGCGGTGCAGACCAGGGCGCCCAGTTCCATCAGGGCCGCCGAGAACGTCGCCGCTCGCGGTACCGGAACAGGAAGCAGCGCTTCGGTTTCGGCGAGATCGCGCGACGAGGGGTTGCCAGGCTCGCGGCCGTGCACCGCACGCGCGACAACGCGCCGAACATTGGTGTCCACCACGGGAACTCGCTGGCCGTAGGCGAAACAGGCCACCGCGCGAGCGGTGTACGCGCCGATGCCGGGCAGGCCGAGCAGCACGTCGACATCGGCGGGGACCACGTCACCGTGTTCGGCCGCCAGCACCCGCGCGCACTCGTGCAACCGCAACGCCCGCCGCGGATATCCCAACTTGCCCCACGCCCGCAGCACCTCCGCTTGCGACGACGCTGCCATCGCCGACGGCACCGGCCAGCGCGCCACCCATTCGCGCCAGATCGGCTCCACCCGCACCACCGGCGTCTGCTGCAGCATGATCTCGCTCATCAGGATGTGCCAAGCGGTCGCGTCCCGCTCGCGCCACGGCAGCGCCCGCGCCGTGTCGCCGAACCAGTCGAGCAGGGATTCCGCGTCGATACTCACCGTTCTCGTTTTCTCTCGGTCGGGCGCTCTTTGCCGATGCGTAACGTGGCGGACTCGCTGGTAGCCAAGGGCATGTGCACAATGGTCGGTATGCCTGGTTCTAATCCGATAAGTGCCTGGAAGTCGTTGCGCGAAGGCAACGAGCGTTTCGTCAATGACACGTTGCAGCATCCTAGCCAGGGTGCCGCGGACCGAGCCAAACTCGTCAAGGGCCAAAACCCCCACGCGATCCTGTTCGGCTGCGGTGATTCCCGCGTCGCCGCCGAACTGATCTTCGACCAGGGACTCGGCGACATGTTCGTGGTGCGCACCGCGGGCCACGTCGTGGACAGCTCGGTGCTCGGCTCGATCGAATACGGCGTCGAGGTGCTCAACGTGCCCCTGATCGTGGTCCTCGGTCACGACAGCTGCGGCGCCGTGAAGGCCACCATCGACGCGCTCGACGGCGGCGAGGTGCCCGGTGGGTTCATTCGCAGCCTGGTCGAGCGGGTGACGCCGTCGATCCTGCTCGGACGCCGCGAAGGACTCGACACGGTCGACGAGCTAGAGGCGCGCCACGTGGAGGAGACCAGCAAGCTGCTCATGCAGCGTTCGATGATCATCTCCCAGCGGGTTGCCACTGGTCAGTTGGCTATCGCCTGTGTCACCTACCAGCTCGAAGACGGGCGTGCGCAGTTGCGGCGCACTGTCGGCAACATCGGCGAGGTGGTCTGAACCGCAGGCGCTGACCCGGTTCGGCTTCCGACACGCCGAGGTCATCGAGCATGCCCTTGTGTGCTGCGCTTACCGTTGAGGCGTGCTGGAACCGAATGGACCGCTGTCACCGGAGATCTACTGGCGCCGCCGTGCACTCGCGATCGGTGTCATCGTCGTCGCGCTCGCGATCGTGATCTGGCTCGTCACCATGGTCGCGCGCGGTGGGGACTCGTCCGGGGCCGATAACGCGGCCGCGACTACCACCACCTCGGCGGAGCCGACCGCGAGTGCGTCGGAGACGAGCTCAGCGCCGAGCAGCGCGTCGAGTACGCCCAGCAGTGGGTCGGCCACGCCGAGCACCACCGCGAGCGCCGCCGACCCGGCGGCACAGCCGTGCTCGGATCAGTCGCTGGCGCTGAAGGTGACAGTCGGCCAGCCGACCTATCGCGTGGGCGACCAGCCCGCGTTCGGCACCGTGATCACCAACATCTCGTCCGCGGCGTGCTCGCGCGACCTCGGTGCGGGCCCACAGTTCCTCGTCTACACCCTCGACGGGCAGCGCAGGCTCTGGGCGAGCAACGACTGCAACCCTGACGGCCCGGTGGACCAGAAGACACTGGAGGCCGGTCAACAACTCTCGTACAAGGGCACCTGGTTCGGCACCACCTCGCAGCCGCAGTGCGCGGGCGACCGACTGCAGGTGCCCGCGGGCGCGTACATGGTCGTCGCCCAGCTCGGTGCCGTTCGCAGCGCCGCGGAGCCCTTCAACCTCGCCTCTTGACGCCGTATTCGCGCATGCCGGGGCATTGTGCGGGTGCGCCGTAGGTCACATGTTCGAGATGGGTTGATTTGCAGTGTTCGCAGGATCGGCCACCCCGTCAATGGACATTGGCGGGGAGATAGCTGATGGGCGCTGATTCGGGCGATTGCCGGGGTTATTCCACGGCCACCACCTCGCGGGGTGCGCGGGATTTGCGGAGTTCGGCCAATCGCAGCGCCGAGCGCAGATCCCCGACCTCGTGGATACGCATCGTGCCGGTCTTGGTCTTCTCCGAACCGGGCGGAACGAGAGCCGTGGTGAACCCCAAACGCTCGGCCTCGGCCAGGCGTCTGCCCAGCCCGGTGACCTTGCGAACCTCACCCGCCAGCCCGACCTCGCCGAGGATCACCCAGCCCGCGGGCAGGGCGATATCGGCCTCGGCGGACGCGATGGCCAAGGCGATGGCCAGATCGGCCGTCGGCTCGAGCAGGCGCATGCCGCCGACGGTCGCCGCGTACACATCGTGCTTGCCGAGAAAGACGCGCCCTCGGCTCTGCAGCACCGCGAGCACCATGGCGACGCGGTTGTAGTCCAGCCCGCTCACGGCACGGCGCGGCTGCGGAATCTCGGTCTTGACGGTCAGCCCCTGTACCTCGGCCACCAGCGGCCGTTTGCCGTCCATCGCGACGGTCACCGCGGTGCCGGGGACGGTGTCGGTGCGATGGTGCAGGAATAGCCCGGACGGATCGTCGACGCAGGCGATGCCGTCGTCGTGCAGTTCGAAGCAGCCCACCTCGTCGGCGCTACCGAAGCGGTTCTTGATGCCGCGAACCATCCGCAGCGACGAATTCTTGTCACCCTCGAACTGCAGCACCACGTCCACCAGGTGCTCGAGCGTGCGCGGGCCCGCCACATTCCCGTCCTTGGTGACGTGGCCGACCAGCAGCACCGCGATCCCGGTCGCCTTGGCCAGCGAGGTGAGCGCCGCGGTGACCGCGCGCACCTGGGTGACACCGCCGATCACACCGTCGACCTCCGGCGCCAGCATGGTCTGTACCGAGTCCACCACCAGCAGTGACGGCCGTACCTGCTCCACATGTCCGAGCACGATCGACAGATCTGATTCGGCCGCCAGATATACCCGGTCGTGCACCGCCCCGGTCCGATCGGCCCGCAACCGCACCTGTCCGGCCGACTCCTCGGCGGTGACGTACAGCGCGGTCTCCTCGCGCGCCGCCGCCCACCGGAACGCGACCTCGAGCAACAGCGTCGACTTGCCTACGCCCGGCTCACCCGACAGCAGCACCACCGACCCCGGCACCACACCGCCGCCGAGTACCCGATCGAGCTCGCTCACCCCCGTCGACCGCGCCTGCGTGACCTTGGCGTCGATCTGCGACAGCGGTGCCGCCGCGGTACTCGGCAGCATCGCCCGCCGACCCGGCGCGGCGGTGGACGCCGAGACGGCCACCTCGTTCACCGTGCCCCAGGCACCACAATCAGGGCACTTACCCACCCATTTGGACACCTCGTGCGTGCACGCGGAGCACCGGAAGACTGCTTTGGTCTTGGCCACAGGCGCACCCTACGGACGTGGACCGACACAAAAGAAAAGCCGCCGCGAAGTTCGCGACGGCTCTTCCTTACTGCTGGTCTCAGTGACCGCCGCCCGCACCCTCGGGCGCGGGGCCGGACTTCTCGTTCTCGATGCGCGCGACCGCGGCGGCGTCGACCGGGACGGCCACCTGCACGGTGCCCGCGTCCTTGAAGTTGAAGGTGACGTTGTAGGTGAGGCCGGGCACGATGTCCTTGGCCAGGCCCGTGATCTCGATCGTGGCCGGGTCCGTCACCGGATCGATCGACGGGGTGTCCTGGCCGGCTGCGGCAGTGGTCGGTGCGGCCGTGGTGGTCGGCGCCGCCGTGGTGGTGCCGTGGTGATCGTCGGCCGCGGCGGGCTTGGTCTCGCCCGTGCCGACGACCACGGTCTGCTGGGGCTTCAGCACGAACTTGGCGTCGCCGCCAGGCCCGGTGATCTTGATCTGGCCCAGGTCGGTGCTCACACTGGTCAGCTCGTCGGTGACGGTCTCGCTGGTGTTGATGATCGACAGCGCGATCACCGCCTTGCCGCCCTTGCTGTGCTCGGCGGTGGCCTCGGGGTACACGATGTGCACGTTGCGCAGGGCGATGTCGCCGACATTGGCGTGGTTGCCGTTGATGGCGGCGGCCTGCGACGAGGTCTGGGTGATCTGGCCGGCACTGCAGCCGGTCAGGGCGATACCCGCGGCAGCGGCGAGCGCGGCAACCGTCACCATGCGACGTCGCGCCGACAGGGCGGTCACAGCTTTCAGGGCAGTCACGGTTTGTCCTCCATGTCGACCGGGCTCACTCCGTCCACACGGGGATCGGAGGGTAGTAACTAGGCAGCGTAGTAGTTCACTCCGCGCGGGTGACGTTCGGGCTCGCGACGCGCGGGTGCGGAAGTAACAGTTCGGTGTCTCGAGCCGGTTTGCCGGATCGATGCCGGGTTCCCGATGTGCGATAACCGGTCGCTATGCTGGTGGTTAACCCGTTCTGGCGCAACACAATGCACAACGATTCTCATATGTCAACCCCCGCGATGCCCTCGTTGTGGCCCTGACCTGCACAGTTGATCGCGCCGTTATCGAGTCGCATGTTAAACTGTGAACATCGAAAGGGGCACGGGACACATGATTTTTAAGGTCGGAGACACCGTCGTTTACCCCCACCACGGAGCGGCGCTGATCGAAGCAATCGAGACCCGCACCATCAAGGGTGTGCAGAAAGAGTATCTGGTCCTGAAGGTTGCGCAAGGCGACCTGACCGTTCGGGTTCCCGCAGAGAACGCTGAATACGTCGGCGTCCGTGACGTCGTCGGCCAGGAAGGTCTCGACCGCGTCTTCCAGGTGCTGCGCGCGCCACACACGGAGGAGCCGACCAACTGGTCCCGCCGTTACAAGGCCAACCTCGAGAAACTCGCCTCCGGCGATGTGAACAAGGTGGCCGAAGTGGTTCGTGACCTGTGGCGTCGTGAGCAGGACCGCGGCCTGTCCGCCGGTGAGAAGCGAATGCTCGCCAAGGCTCGTCAGATCCTCGTCGGTGAGCTCGCGCTCGCCGAGGGCACCGACGACGGCAAGGCGGAATCGCTGCTCGACGAGGTCCTCGCCGCGGCTTCCTAGAAATTTGAACAAGTGCGACCTGTCGTAGCACTGGTCCCTGCCGCCGGTCGTGGCGTGCGCCTGGGTGAACCCACCCCGAAGGCGTTCGTTCCGGTCGGCGGCACACCTATGGTCCGGTTGGCCGTCGACGGTCTGATCGCGTCCGGTGCGGTGCACCGGGTTGTCGTGGTCGTGCCCGCCGAACTGGTCGAGGCCGCATCCGCGCTGCTGTCCACCACCACCTCGCTGACCGGCGGTTCGATGCCCCCTGTGCCGGTGCAGGTGGTCGTGGGCGGCGCCGAGCGCACCGATTCGGTGCGCGCGGGCATCGCGGCCGCGCCCGACGCCGCGTTCTACCTCGTGCACGATGCCGCACGCGCGCTCACGCCACCGGAGCTGATCGCGCGGGTGGCCGCCGAGTTGCAAGCGGGAAGCCAGGCCGTGGTCCCCGCGCTGCCCGTTGTCGACACCGTGAAATCGGTCGACGACGCGGGCGTCGTCACCGGCACTCCCGATCGCGCCCACCTGCGCGCCATCCAGACGCCCCAGGGCTTCGACGCGGACCTCCTGCGCCGCGCGTACGCCACCGAGGTCGGCGCCACCGATGACGCGGGCCTTGTCGAACGCCTCGGCGTCGACGTGCGGACCGTCGCCGGAGACCCCCTCGCCTTCAAGATCACGACCCCGTTGGACCTCCGCTTGGCCGAAGCACTGCGCGCCGACTCCCCGGCTGCCGCTGCCGACGCGACGACTGGCCAGGGCGACCGGACGGTCCTGGCCGCTCAGGCCGACTCGGCCGATCACGCTACCGAGGCGGTTGCCCGATGAGAGTCGGAATCGGCAGCGACGTGCACCCCATCGAGCCGGGACGCCCCTGCTGGATGGCCGGTCTGCTGTTCGCCGACGCCGACGGTTGCGCCGGCCACTCCGACGGTGACGTGGCCGCCCACGCCCTCTGCGATGCCCTGCTCTCCGCCGCGGGCCTGGGCGACGTCGGCGCCGTTTTCGGCGTCGGACGCCCCGAATGGGCCGGAGTCACCGGCGCCGCCATGCTCACCGAGGTCCGCAGGCTGCTGGCCGAAGACGGCTTCGAAGTCGTGAACGCCTCGGTGCAGGTCATCGGCAATCGTCCGAAGATCGGCCCCCGCCGCGTCGAGGCGCAAAAGGTACTCGGCGAACTCCTCGACGCCCCGGTCTCGGTGTCGGGCACCACGACGGACGGTCTCGGTCTGACCGGACGCGGCGAGGGTATCGCCGCCATCGCCACCTGTTTGATCGCCGCATGTTCGTAGCCCCGACGGGCCACTGAAACTTTCCTACCCGCAGTGCCTTCTCGCCGATTCGATCAGCCGTTGCATAAACCACGGCGCCACGAACCGGCCGGTCAACCCCACCACAATCCCACCGACTAGGATCGAATGCCGTGACCTTGCGCCTTTTTGACACCGACACGCGGACCATGCGGGAATTCACCCCGCTGGTCCCCGGCCGTGCCTCGGTGTATCTGTGTGGGGCCACCGTGCAGGGGCAGCCCCATATCGGTCACGTGCGCAGTGGCGTCGCCTTCGACGTGCTGCGGCGCTGGCTGCTCGCGCACGACTACGACGTGCTGTTCATCCGCAATGTCACCGATATCGACGACAAGATCCTGAACAAGGCCGCCGAAGCGGGCAGGCCGTGGTGGGAATGGGCCGCGACCCACGAGCGCGCTTTCGACTCCGCCTACGAAACCCTCGGTGTCCTGCCGCCTTCGGCCGAACCGCGCGCCACCGGTCACATCACCCAGATGGTCGGCCTGATGCAGCGTCTGATCGAGCGCGGCCACGCCTACGCCGCCGACGGCGACGTGTATTTCGACGTGATGAGCTGGCCGAATTACGGCGAGCTGTCCGGCCACCGCCTCGACGACGTGCACCAGGGCGAAACCCCGACCCGCGGCAAACGTGATCCCCGCGACTTCACGCTGTGGAAGGCCGCCAAGCCCGGCGAACCGAGCTGGCCTTCGCCGTGGGGTCCCGGTCGCCCCGGCTGGCACCTGGAATGCTCGGCGATGGCCGAGTTCTATCTCGGCCCGGAATTCGATATCCACTGCGGTGGAATGGATTTGATTTTCCCGCACCACGAGAACGAGATCGCCCAGTCCAAAGCGGCAGGCGACGGTTTCGCGCGTTACTGGCTACACAACGGCTGGGTGACGATGGGCGGGGAGAAAATGTCGAAGTCACTCGGCAATGTGCTCTCGGTGCCGAATGTGCTCACCCGGGTGCGCCCGGTAGAATTGCGTTTCTACTTGGGCAGCGCGCATTACCGCTCGATGCTCGAATACTCCGACAAGGCACTCGACGACGCGGTCGCCTCGTATCAGCGCATCGAAGCCTTCGTGCAGCGAGTGCTGGACCGAGCGGGCGAGGTGCCGGTCGGAAAATGGACCGACGGATTCGCCGCCGCGATCGATGACGATCTGGCAATCCCCAAGGCGCTCGCCGAAATCCACCACGTGGTGCACGAGGGCAATCGCGCGCTGGAAGCGGGTGCGGTGGAGACCGCGGCCGAACTGGCCGGTCAAGTGCGGGCGATGCTGGGAATTCTCGGCGTCGACCCGCTCGACGAACACTGGTACACCCCCGCCGACAATTCGGCGGCGATCGACGCGCTCGACGTGCTCATCCGCACGGAGCTGGATCGCCGGGCGAACGCGCGGGCCGAAAAGAATTGGGCAGAAGCCGATGCCGCACGGGATCGGCTCATCGCCGCGGGTATCGAGGTAACCGATACCCCGCAGGGGCCGGAATGGTCGCTGGGCGCATCTAGCGGAAAGGCGAACTGATGGCAGGCAATTCACAGCGACGCGGAGCAGTACGGAAGGGCGGCACCAAGAAGGGGCAGGTCGCCGGTTCCGGTGGCAAGCACCGCCGCGGGCTGGAGGGCCGGGGTGCGACCCCGCCTGCCGTCGCGCGCACCAAGCACCCCGCCGCCAAGCGGGCCCGAGCGGCCGAGAAGGCCAAAGCCAATGCCGCACAGGGCCGTCCGACCGGTAAGTCCGGTGTGCCGCGCGTCGGCCGCAAGTCCGACGAGGGTCCCGAGTTGGTGCTCGGCCGCAATCCCGTGCTCGAGTGTCTGCGCGCCGACGTGCCCGCGACCGCCCTGTACGTGGCGGTCGGCACCGAGAACGACGACCGGCTCTCGGAGAGCGTGCAGCGCGCCGCCGACATGGGCATCTCCATCCTCGAGGTGCCGCGCACCGATCTGGATCGGCTCAGCGCCAATGGTATGCACCAGGGCGTCGCCCTGCAGGTGCCGCCGTACCGCTACGCCCACCCCGACGACCTGATGGACCGGGTGAAGGCCACGGCCGAGCCCGCGCTGCTGGTCGCGCTGGACAACATCACCGACCCGCGCAACCTCGGTGCTGTGATCCGTTCGGTGTCCGCGTTCGGTGGGCAGGGCGTGGTGATCCCGCAGCGTCGCAGCGCGAGTGTCACCGCCGTGGCATGGCGTACCAGTGCGGGTGCCGCCGCCCGGCTGCCTGTCGCGCGGGCTACCAATCTGACTCGCACGCTGAAGGATTGGGCCGCGAACGGCATCCAGATCGTTGGCCTCGATGCCGATGGTGACACCACCCTCGACGATTTCGACGGCAGTGTCCCGACGGTCGTGGTCGTTGGCTCCGAGGGCAAGGGGCTCTCGCGCCTTGTGCGTGAGAACTGTGATTCGATTCTTAGCATCCCGATGGCGGGTCCGGTCGAGTCTTTGAATGCTTCGGTTGCCGCTGGGGTTGTTCTGGCTGATATTGCTCGACAGCGGCGGTTGGGGTGATGCGCGGATTCTGGGTTCGGTAGTCCCAGAGGTTTGAGGCTGTGTTTATTGGCGCGCTGGCGCGCGCGTGTCCGCGGCCCTGAGGGGTCGCCGATCAGGGCTCGAGACTAACGCCTTCGGCGTAGCGCTTTCG